>NZ_JBHUKY010000032.1:0-139226 GCF_042684125.1 Paenibacillus rhizoplanae
CGAAACTACGAAACGCCGACGTTTTCGTCGAGACCCATTGGCCTACCTTAAACAGATTGAAAACAAATTATGTTAGCAAATTAGTCAACCGTAGTTTTTTTTGCTTTTTTTATGAAAATAAATGAAATCAGATGGAAAATGGTGTAAACATCCAGACATTATCAAGGGGGCACACAGGTGTGGGTATAGGTCAGCGACTGAAGGAGCTGTTAGGAAAAGGGAGGAAGGGAGCAGACAAGGAGCAGCAGGCAAGTCTATTCCGGGGCAGAAAAAGCATCGGCTCCAAGATAGCCTACGGTTATGCGGCTCTGGCTGTATTCGTTATGATCAGCGGCGGGGTTTCGCTCTATCAAATGAACAATATGCAGAAGAACACCGGGAACATTATTAAAAATATCATTCCCGAGCTGAACAAAATACACAATGTCAATTACCTCACAGAGCATGTTATGGCCCTTAGCCTGCAGCATATCCTGAGCACTGACAACGCGGACAAAAACGCGCTTGCGGAAGAGCGGTCCAAATTTATCGGCAAAGTAGCGGGTACTTTTAAGGAATATAAAGCCAATCTGAAAGGAGAGCAGGAGCTGAAGCAATTACAGTCGCTCGTCGGGAAATGGGGTGAGTTCTTGACTGTCAACAATCAGGCGATCCTGCTCAGCAGCTCAAATGACGAGAAATTAGCCCTGGAGGTATCGCGGAAAGGGATTGACGCTTTTAATTCCATGCAGGTAGATCTGGATGCGCTGGTGGCGCACAGCCAGAAGGATGCTGAGGATGAGGGCAAGGTTTCCACGGATATTTTTAATACCTCCGGGAGAATGAATATTGGGACTGTGCTGATTGTCCTGATCGTTATCGGTTTGGTGAACATGTTCATCCGCAGAACGATCGTCAACCCGCTGAAGAAGGTAACGAAGCAGCTGCAGCAGATCTCAAGCGGGGATCTGACGGCAGAGGAGACACTGATTGGCAACAAGGATGAGATTGGTCTGCTGGCTACAACCGTGAATGAAACGAACCGCACGCTGCTCGAAATGGTCAGCCAGATCCGAAATGTATCGAGGATTATTTCGGAGCAGGGCGATGAGCTGATGCATACGATTGCCGATACCAAGGAGGGCAGCAGCCAGATCGCACTGACGATGGAAGAGCTGGCCTCAGCCTCCGGCAGCCAGGCCGAAGCAGCAGTGGATGCCTCCAAGGCGGTAGAGGAGTTAAATGCGTTAATCGAGAATTTTGCGGGCAGAGGTACGGATCTCTCCAATCATTCAGAGCAGGTCCGGCAAAAGGGCGAAAAAGGCCGGGCGCTTATGGAAAGCTCCGTGGCGCAGATGAACGAGATTGCCGATGCAGTCTCGCAGTCTATGGGCACCGTTGAAGAGCTGAACCGCAAGAATGAAGGCATCTTCCATCTGGTGGGGGCCATCCGGAGCATCTCGGAGCAGACCCATCTGCTGGCGATCAATGCCGCCATTGAAGCGGCACGGGCTGGTGACAGCGGACGCGGCTTCGCGGTTGTCGCACAGGAAGTACGGAAGCTGTCGGAGGATGTGCAGCGGACGGTCTCGGAGATTACAGAGATTACGCAGGGTATCCAGCTCGACTCCAGAACCATGGTAGAGCAGCTGCGCGGCGGAGTAGCCAAGACCGAGCAAGGCAGCCGGCAGATTGTGGAGACCGGGGATGCCTTGGCTGAAATCAACGGCTCGGTCCGTATGATGGCGGTGACCATCGATGAGATGGGCCAGGACCTGCAGCAAATGACCGGTGCCAGCGAGACCATGAATGAGTTCAGCCAGCATATCTCGGCACTCTCCCAGCAATCGGCGGCAGGTGTCGAAGAGACCTCTGCTTCTGCGCATGAGCAGCTCAGCTCAACCACCGCCGTGGCTAACGGCATCGCGGAGCTGAAGCTGCTGCTTACGGAGCTCCGGGAGTCGGTTAGCCGATTTAAGGTGTAGGGGATAGATTGAAGCGGCGAAATTTCGGGAATTAGGGATACGCCGTGACTGCAGAGAATGTTTGGACTTCCGGCCGCTGTTAGATTTGTATTTCCTTATTTAAACTGCTGTAAGCAGTAGAAATACAAATCTAAAGGCGGACGCTACCGCTCCTACAGTTCCAAACTTCTCTTCCGCCACTGCTCCCTAATGGGGGGATTTCAAGTTCAATCTATTTAGGGATGGAAGTATTTAAAGAGCCTCTGCTTAGTTCTGCAGAGGCTCTTTGTTTTGCGTGAATACGTGAATACGTGAATCACTGAATGAACTGAATTGCTGAAATTAGTTGAACGAGCTGAACGAGCTGAACGAGCTGAGCATTTATCGACATGTGGGTGTTGGTGATGCTAATGCTAATGCTGGTGGTGATGCTAATGCTGATGTTGGTGCTAATGCTGATGTTGGTGCTGGTGCTGGTGCTGGTGCTGGTGCTGGTGCTGGTGCTGGTGCTGGTGCTAGTGCTAGTGCTAATGAGTCCGCTTGGAATCCTGCACAATTTGCAACATTTACCTGATCAATATGAGGTGAATGAGAGATTGTTGCACAAATGTCAGCAATTCTTCTCCAGTTGGCAGATGAACGGGACAATTCCTGCATTTCATGCAACATTCCGCTAGAATAGCCCAAATTGGCGATACCCGAGTTGCAATATGTGCAACATTTGGCCGCAAGGGACCGTTAGAACTCTAAACTGTGAGTCTGCGAGGTAACAAAATTGCCATTACTCAACCAAACCCCTAGCTCGCCAACCCACCGACGCACCAAGCTATGACCTGCCAGCCGACCAACTAGCCGCCAACCCGCCAAGCTACGGCCTGCCAGCCAACCCGCCAAGCTACGGCCTGCCAGCCAACCCGCCAAGCTACGGCCTTGCCTGCCAACCCCCTAGCTCTCCAACCCGCCAGCTCAGCCGCCCAAGCCCCCTAGTACTGGCGGCTATAATCCACCAGGTTGCGCGAAGGCTTGCCGGATTCCAGATAGGCCTGCATGTTCTCCACGAAGATGTCGACCACCCGGTCGGCATAGCGGTCAGTTACCCCGGCACAGTGAGGGGTGATGATTACCTGCTCCATGCCCCATAGCGGGTGGTCCTCCGGCAGCGGCTCGGTCTCGAAGACATCGAGGCCCGCCCCGGCTAGCTGACCGCTGTTCAGTGCAGCGATCAGATCGTCCGTATGCGTGGTCACGCCACGGCCAATATTAATATAGTAGGCCCCCTGCTTGCAGGCGGAGAAGACCTCAGCATCGAACAGCCCGCGGGTTTCGTCGGTTAGCGGCAGGGTGTTGACCACGAAGTCCGCCTCGCGGACGGAGTCCTTCAGCTCCCCGGTGGTGAATATCTGGTCGAAGCTCTCTACCGGCCGTCCGGATCGGCTGACTCCGATCGTCTTCATCCGGAAGGCTTTGGCGATTCTGGCGGTCTCGCTGCCGATAGCACCGGTTCCGGCGATGACGATCGTCTTGCCGGTCAGCTCGCTCTCCTGCCCGTCCGAGTGCCAGCGGCGGTTCTGCTGGTTGCGGATATTCGTGTGCATATTCCGCGTGAACATTAGCATGAAGCTGAGGATGACAGCGGTAATCGGCTGCGCATGCACGCCGCTGGCGTTCGTCAGCAGAATTTCGCGTTCCTTCAAGGCCTCCAGCGGAAGCTTCTCTACTCCGGCAGACCAGGCTTGTACCCAGCGGAGCGGCGAGCCCTGGCGCAGCACGGTGTCACGGATGCCTTTGCCCCAGCCGATAATAATCTCTGCGCCGGAGAGCAGCTCCAGATCAGGGTTCCTGGAATCTCCAAGGGTAAGGGTGTACTCTGGTGCAGCGGCGCGGATCAGCTCCTGCTGAGCGGCTGACAGCTGCTGCATACAAACGATGGATTTAGTCATGTTGGTTCCCTCCTGTTCTACATTTCAGTAGAGAAATAGACGATAAGTATAGATAAGCATAACAAATCTGCCTGGAAAGGTGAAATTCGCATGAGTCATTTGGACCCGGAGCAAGAAGTGGAGCGCCTGTTCGTTGCGGTGCCGCTGCCTGATACGCTGCTTGAATATCTGAAGAATGAGTCTGCCCATGTGTCGTCCCGACTTAAATTTGCCAGATGGACACATTTCAAAGATTTCCATATTACGCTGCAATTTCTTGGAGATACCTCCAGGGAAAATATTCCATCACTCTATGAGGCACTATGGAAGGTTGCGCGCTCAAGTAAAGGCTTTCAGCTGAAGCTCGGCGAATGGGGCACCTTCGGTCTTCCAGACTCGCCAAGAGTGCTCTGGGCCGGGGTTTCCGGCGAATTGGAGCCGCTGAAGGAGCTGCAACAAAAGGTGGTTTCTGCAACCCTTCCTCTAGGATATACTCCAGAGATGCGAACGTACAATCCCCATTTGACAGTAGCCCGCAAATATCGCGGAGAAGATCCGTTTACGCTGGAGCAGCTGGAAAATTTACGGATGGACACCAAGCCCTCGGGCCAATTACTTCCAGAGATAGGCTGGACGGTAGATGCTTTTGTGGTGTATGCTACCAGGATGCATGCCATTCCTATGTATGAAATGACTGAAAAATTTACATTTTTCTCAACATAAATCGACAAGAAAGTTTTCAAAGCTTCCATTTTCGGTTACATACAATAGGAATGTGCCGTAAAATAGGAGGTAAAACATGTTGATTTTCAAACAGAGCCGCTATATTGCGCTGCTGGTTGGTGTAATCCTAGTGTCTTTCTCAGCGATAAGTTTGATGAACCCCGAAGGATCTGCTGCTACCGGGGAGAATGTAATAGAAATGGGTAAGTTGAACTCTGCAAGCCACCAGTCTGTGGAGCAGCTTATTCCGCAAGCCGCATCCGTCCTGCACAGGACAAGCCATTCAGCCGCAATCCATACACCCATGCTCTACACCACAGCTGCCAAGCCTGTCCATACCTGGACCCGCACAGTGAGTGCAGGATGGTTAAGTCCCGAGAAGCTGCAGCGCAAGGATGCGCCTAAGCCGGCTTCGATTCTGACTAAGCCTAAGGTAACTGTGGTGAAAGCATCGCCGCCAGTGGCGCAAGCGCTGAGGATCGCGGCAACGGGGACGAAGAGTGTGAATGTAAGCAAAGCTGTAACTCAGCAACATCCCCCCGCAACATTGTTCTTCTCCCGGACCAAGCTACTACCCAAGGAGCAGCAAGCTGAAGCTACCTGGAGCTACGCCGTATCCGGAGAAGACCTGCATCTGCTGCAAAAAATCGTCATGGCAGAGGCAGAAGGCGAACCGTACAAGGGCAAAGTGGCAGTTGCCAACGTTGTTCTAAACCGGCTGCGGTCAGCCAATTTTCCCGACACGATTAGAGAAGTAATCTATCAGAAAAGGCAGTTCAGTCCTGTAGGCAATGGGCGTCTTAAGCGCGTCAAGCCAAATGCGGACAGCATTAAGGCTGTGAATGCAGCACTTATGGGGGTCAAAGAAGTTACAGATGATACGTATTTTTTCCTGTCGCTGACGCTGGCACAGGATCTTACCGTGCATCATTCCCGGACACTCGCCAAGACCATCGGCAATCATACTTTCTATAAATAAAAAAAACTCTATACATCAGACGCTATACGTCTATTCTATTACGCCCTTATGGTGTTACCGGCTGACGCAGCCACATCAGGGATATCGCTGGCTGCTATATCTGTCAGCTCCGCGCAAAGAGCCTCCAAATCCAAGCTTACGGCTGGATTGGAGGCTCTTTGCAGTTCGGGTAGGGTAACCCGCTTAAGGAGTGACATAGACGGCTTCTTCGCTCCGTGCCTTGGGCGGCGGGGCGCTCCACGCCTCGGAGAAAACCGCTTCGGCAGCAGGCTTTCCCAGCATCTTGAGGATGGTGGCAGCGCAGTGCTGCGGCTGCTGGAGGTCCGGAGAGGTCTTGCGCTTCTGCGGTCCTCCGAATCCGGCATATTCGCTTAGGAGCATGGAGAACCATTTATCCACGACGCCCGGATCAAGCATCTCGGCCAGCCCCAACTCAACGAAATACTGGCTGTTCTTCTCTTCCTGTCCCGGGATGGCATTGTAGAACAGCATGGGAATACCCTTGGCCTGGGCTTCAGTGCAGGTCATTCCGCCGGGCTTCGTGATCAGCAGATCGGAGGCATCCATCAGCTTGTTAATCTCACTGCTGTACCCGAGAATCCTTACATTGGGATGGTTCAGCAGGGGGTTGGCCTGCATTTTGGTTATAGCCTTGTCGTTGCTGCCCATACAGAAGATAAGCTGGATCTCATTGATCCGGGCGGTGAGCGAGTTCATAATATCCTTGCCGAACATCAGGCCCCAGCCGCCGCCCATAATAAGCGCAGTCGGGATGTCAGCGAGCCCCAGCTCTTTGCGCAGCTTAGTCTTACCCTGGGACTCCCAGAATTTCGGATGCACCGGAATTCCGGTCACGGTCACCAGCTCGGAGGGGACGCCGCGTCCTGTAAGAATGGATTTAACCTTTGAGGTCGATACCAGATATCGGTTGGCTTCCGCATTCACCCAGCTGCCGTGGGCATCATAATCCGTAATCAGCGTGTAGAACGGTACATCCAGCCCCTGACGCTTCAGCCTGGAGATGACCGCAGCGGGAATCGGATGCGTGCAGATAATCAGATCCGGCTTAAGCTGCTCAATGACCTGAGAAGCATGGTTATAAAAAATCCGGTGAAGGGCCAGCTGGGTCAACCGGTTGAGTGATTTATGATATTGGGTCTTATACATCATGCCGACCAGCTTCGGCTGGCTGCTGACAGTTTTGCGGTAAGCGGAAAGAATCCAAGGAGCGACCGTAGGATTCAGGAATTTTCCGAGCTCGAAGACCCGGCACTGAACATCGGGGTTCAGCAGTCGTATTCCTTCAGCCAGAGCATAGGCTGCCCCTGTATGGCCCGTGCCGAAGCCTTCCGAAAACAGCAGTACTCTTTTCTTTCGCATAAGTTCACCTGCAACTTTCCATTATGGGTAGATTAAATAGATATCTTTATTAGTCCGTTTGCGGTTTGCGCGTACATGCTTCTCCTAATATTATACTAGGGATTTTGCTTCTTTTCTCACATTATACAAATAAGACGTAAATAGAAAGTTAAAACACTGCAATAAAATAAAAAAAAGTTGCAAACTATTGCAAAACTATAGGCAAAGTGATAAAGTTGGTCTTGACCGAGTGACCGGATCAGTAAATTGGTCAGAACAAGGCTGCTAGACGATCCTCAAGGAAAGGGAGTGTATGAATGGCTGTGGTAGATCGAAGGCAGCAGGTGCTGCAGGCGGCGACGAAATCTTTTTCATTATTCGGCTATAAGGCAACTACAATGGATCAGGTCGCCAAGATTGCCAATGTCGGCAAAGGGACGATTTACACCTTTTTTACGAACAAGGAACAGTTATTTGATGAAATCCTGCGTGATGTCATCCTCGAGATGAAAATGATCGCCGAGCGGGAGATTAGGCGCGATAAGCCGTTTTTTGATAATCTGCACCGTGTGCTGGATGCCCTGCTGGAATTTCGGAGCGAACACGAGCTATTCATTAAGCTGTCTCAGGAGAGTCTTGACTTCGGAACGCCGCAGGCTGGTGAAGGACTCGACAAGATCGAGAGTGTGGTGCTTGAATATCTGGAACGGGAGGTGGAGCAGGCCATTCGTCAAGGGGAAATCAAACCCTGCGATCCACAGATTGTGTCGGTGGTAATGTTCAGGCTATATATCGCGCTTACTGCTGAGCTGAGCAAGGTACATGTGCCGTTGACCAAAGAACAGATCAAGCATTACTTTCATCTGTTTTTGGCAGAGGGGCTGTCACAGTAGAAGTTAAGTCCGGTATAGGGATGGCGTCTCGTACAGCTGCGCTTTCCCTGAGTGGTGATCGATGAGGCGGATGGTTCTGAATCAGGGTAGACTCATTTTTTTTTGCCTTTAATTGACCGAATGGGGAAAACAGTCATCCAGTGTTACTGTAACATTCACGAAACTATCATTTCACAGCAAGTCATCGTATTTTTCAAGAGAGAGCATATGATCATAAGGAGAGAACCAGAATGAAATCTTTATCCGTGTTTATGAAGGATCTTGGCGCGGTATTCAAGAATCCCAAGATGCGTATTTCCATGTTTGCCATTCTATTTATTCCTGTTCTGTATAGCGGATTGTTCCTGAAGGCATTCTGGGACCCTTACGGTAAAATGAACGAGCTTCCGGTAGCGGTTGTCAACCAGGATAAAGGTGCTGATTATGAAGGCACCAAGCTGACCGCCGGAGAAGATCTGGTCACGGAGCTGAAGAAGACGGACGGGTTCAACTGGAATTTCGTCAGCAGGGAGCAGGCGGAAGCCGGGCTTGCAGATAATACCTATTATATGGCGATTGTGGTTCCGGAAGACTTCTCGGCCAAGGCAACTACACTGCTGGATGCAGATCCGCAGCCGGCCAAGATCATCTACGAGCCGAATGAAGGCTACAACTTCCTGGCAGGCCAGATTGGCGGCACGGCAGTGAAGGATATCAAGAGCAAGGTATCCGCCAAGATTACGGAAGCTTATACCAGTTCTGTGTTTGATAAAATCACCAAAATCGCAAACGGTCTGGGCGAAGCCGGAGACGGTGCGACCAAGATCGCAGACGGCGCCACCAAGCTGGATGACGGCGCTCTGAAGCTGAAGGACAATCTGGTTGTCCTGACCGAAGGCACTGGCAAGCTGCTGGATGGTGTAGCGCCGCTTACGCAGGGCGTGAGCGACCTGAATAATGGAGCAGCCGCTCTGAAAACCGGCAGCAGCACGCTGGCCGGAGGACTGCAGCAGTTATCCGCAGCACATAAGCAGCTGCAGGAGGGTGTAACGCAGTCGGCAGCGGGCAGCAAGCAGCTGAATGCCGGGCTGCAGAAGACTGCAGCCGGTACGGCTTCGCTACAGGCCGGAACACAGTCGGCTGTAGTCGGCACAGAGAAGCTTCAGACAGGTACGAAGGCAGTCGTGGACGGCAGCGCGAAGCTTGCGGCCGGATTAAGTTCTTCCGCCGACGGCAGTGCGAAGCTTGAAGCCGGACTTACGGCTTCGAAGGATGGCAGTGCCAAGACAGCAGCCGGAGCAAAGGCTGTAGCTGACGGTCTGCAGGCGCTGGCGAAGTCGAATCCGACGCTTGCGGCAAGCCCTGAGGTGCAGAAGCTGCTGGCAGCAAGCGCGGCAGTAGCTGCGGGCACGGCGCAGCTGGACCAGGGCCAGCAGCAGCTCCTGAACGGAGCTGCTGCCCTTAACAGCGGCCAGGGGCAGCTGCTTGAGGGAGCAAATCAGCTGCACAGCGGTTCACAGCAGCTGGATGCAGGTATAGGCCAGCTGCATGACGGAGCACAGAAGCTCTACGCAGGCAGTTCGCAGCTGCTGGATGGCCAGAATCAGCTGGCAGCCGGAGCAGGCGCACTGGAGAACGGCGGCGCGAAGCTGGCCGCAGGCATGAAGCAGTTCGGCGCGAAGCTGGACGAAGCTGCAGCGGGCGGCGTGAAGCTGGCAGACGGGGGCCGGGCGCTTGAAGCCGGCACCACGAAGCTGCTGGCTGGCGCAGGCAAGCTGGGCAGCGGTCTTAGCTCGGTAGCCGATGGCTCGAAGAAGCTGAGTGACGGAGCAGGGCAGCTGAAGGATGGCCTGGATGAGCTGAAGACAGGCTCCGGTGAGCTGGCAAGCAAACTGGGCGATGCGGCATCACAGACCAAATCGGTGAACAAGACCGATGGACTGGTATCCATGTTCGCCCAGCCGGTCCAGATCGAAGAAGTGAAGGTTAACAAGGTGCCTAACTACGGTACAGGATTCGCTCCTTACTTCCTGTCCCTCGGATTGTTCGTAGGTGCTCTGATCTGTACGATTGTTATCCCTATGCGTGAATCCGAAGTCATTGGCGCCAGCCGGTTCAACCGGTTCATGAGCCGTACACTTACGTTCTCCCTGATGAGTGTGCTGCAGGCGCTGCTGGCGGTCCTGATTGTCTTGTATGGTCTGGGACTTGAAGTACAGAATGTACCCTTGTTCTACGCCTTCTCGTTCATTACCAGCCTGGCCTTCATGTGGATGATTCAAGCTATTGTTACCTGGATGGATCAGCCGGGCCGCTTCGTAGTCATTCTGATTCTGATCTTCCAGTTGACTACAAGCGCAGGAACCTTCCCGCTGGAGCTGATTCCAGACTGGATGAAGATCTTCAATCCGCTGCTGCCGATGACTTACAGTGTCAAAGGCTTCAAGGCAGTAATTTCTACTGGAGACTTCGGCTCCATGTGGGCTGATGCAGGAACACTAGGTGCTTATGGAATAATCTTCCTGGCACTTACCTTCACCTACTTCATGACCCGTGACCGCGGCAATGAAGCTGTGCTGAAAAGTGAACAAGTTTTGACTGTATAAAGCAACAACATTCTTTGTAAAACATACGAACCAAAAGCGCCCCCTTAGGGGGCGCTTTTGGTTTATTCATAAATATAAATAGCTAATGGAAGTGCCGTTTTCAGGCCGGGAAAATGGTTGAAACGCTTTCAATGCATAAGCGCTTATTCGTCATTTATGCATAATTATACATTCGACAGTTTTTTTACGCTTTTATTCGCTAAAGCTGCAATGTAAAAGTATTTGTTAATCAAGCTCATAAAAAAGTTTAAATTGCGCTCATGTCAGCTCGATGATAAAATAATAACACCAATTCTGCCTGAATAAATATTAAGATTTTCCGCTGAAAAATTTTCCTGGAATTCCGTCTACTTTATAATAGAGAGGTTGCATGTGATGAGACACACTGAACTGCCCGGCAAACAGGGCCTTTATGATCCCCAGTTCGAAAAAGACGCTTGCGGCATGGGATTTGTCGCGCATATTAAAGGCAAGCCGTCCCATGATATTGTCAGCAATGCGCTGACTATGCTCTTCAATATGGAGCATCGGGGAGGCCAGGGAAGCGAGCCGAACTCTGGAGACGGAGCCGGCATTATGCTGCAGATTCCTCACCGTTTCTTTGCCGGCGAAGCCGCGAAGCTGGGCTTTGAGCTTCCGGAGCCGGGCCATTATGGCGTGGGCATGATCTTTCTGTCTCATAACGAGGAGATCCGGGCCAGCCATGAGGCACTCCTGAGCGAGATTATCGCGGAAGAGGGCCAGCAGGTACTCGGTTACCGCGATGTCCCGACCTTTGACGAAATGCTCGGCAAGACGGCCAAGGCTGCGAAGCCATATGTACGCCAGGTCTTTATCGGCCGCTCGGAGGGAATCAAGGATGACCTGTCCTTCGAACGCAAGCTGTATGTGATCCGCAAACGGGCAGAGCTGGCGATTCGCTACGGCGGGGCAGAAGAGGGCGAATCCTTCTATGTGCCGAGTCTCTCCTGCAAGAAGATCGTATACAAAGGCATGCTGACTACCGTACAGGTAGGACAATTCTATCTGGATCTTCAGGAAGATACGCTGGAATCAGCAATTGCGCTGGTCCACTCCCGCTTCAGCACCAACACCTTCCCGAGCTGGGAACGTGCCCACCCTTACCGCTTCATGATCCACAACGGTGAAATTAACACCCTTCGCGGCAATGTGAACTGGATGCATGCCCGCCAGTCGCTGTTCAAGAGCGAGAAGTTCGGAGAAGACATCAGCAAGGTTAAGCCGGTGGTGAATCCGGACGGCTCCGATACGGCCATGTTCGATAATACCTTTGAATTCCTCTACCTGAGCGGACGCTCCCTGCCCCATGTGGCGATGATGATGGTTCCTGAGCCTTGGAGCAATCATGACAGCATGGACGAGAAGAAGAAAGCCTTCTATGAATACCACAGCACCCTGATGGAACCGTGGGACGGGCCTGCCGCAATGGGCTTCACCGACGGTGTACAGATCGGGGCCATCCTTGACCGTAACGGCCTGCGTCCTGCGCGTTACTATGTCACCAAAGATGATCTGATTATTCTCTCCTCTGAAGCGGGTGTCCTCGACATTCCGGCAGAAGATGTACTATACAAAGACCGGCTGAGACCGGGCCGGATGCTGCTCGTGGATACGAAGCAGGGCCGGATTATCTCGGACGAAGAGGTAAAAGCCGAGATCGCCTCCGAGCAGCCTTATCAAGAGTGGCTGGATGAGCATCTGATCGGCCTCGATCAGCTCCCGGATGCACCGGAGCTGCCGAATCCGAAGCATGATAATGTGCAGCAGCTGCAGCAGTCCTTCGGCTATACCTTCGAGGATCTGCGCAAGGTGCTGGAGCCCATGGCCTCCACAGGCGCCGAAGCTGTCGGCTCCATGGGTTACGATTCACCGCTGGCCGTGTTATCAGACCGTCCGCAGCGCCTGTACAATTACTTCAAGCAGATGTTCGCCCAGGTCACCAACCCGCCGATTGATGCGATCCGTGAAGAACTGGTAACGTCCACAGCGACTACGATCGGACCTGAACGCAACCTGCTGAAGGCAGAACCGGAGAGCTGCCGGCAGATCTCGCTGGATTCTCCGATTCTCTCGAACGAGGATTTTGCCAAAATCCGTCATGTCCGCCGTGCGGGCTTCAAGTCGATGTCCATTCCGATTCTCTTCCCGGCGGAGCTGGGAGCAGAGGGGCTGCGAATCGCCCTTGACCGGATGAATGAGGCGGCAGACCGCGTCATGGGCAAGGGCCATAATATTCTTATTCTGTCCGACCGGGGTGTAGACCGCGAGAATGCGGCAATTCCTGCGCTTTTGGCAGTCTCCAGCCTGCATCACCATCTGATCCGCTCGGGAACCCGGACCAAGGTCAGCATTCTGCTGGAATCCGGCGAACCGCGTGAGGTTCATCATTATGCGCTTCTGCTGGGTTATGGTGTAAGTGCGGTCAATCCTTACTTGGCCTTCGAGAGTCTGGATGACATGATCAGCCAAGGCCTGCTCCGCGGAATCTCGCATGAGAAGGCTGTGAAGAACTATATCAAGGCAGCTACGAAGAGCGTGGTCAAAATCCTGTCCAAAATGGGAATCTCCACGATTCAGTCCTATCGGGGGGCACAGATTTTTGAAGCGGTCGGGCTGAATTCGGAATTCGTGGACCGTTACTTCACTTGGACGCCTTCGCGTATCGGCGGAATTGGCCTGGAGGAAGTGGCGCAAGAAGCACTTGCCAGCCATAACCGCGCCTTCACCGACAAAGACGGCAACGATATGGTGCTGGATTCCGGCGGTGAATACCAGTGGCGCAGTGACGGGGAAGAGCATCTGTTCAACCCTCAGACCATTCATCTTCTGCAGCACTCCGTGCGCAGCGGTGATTATGAGATGTATAAGAAGTATGCAGGACTCGTTCAGGGCGAAAGCGAGAAGCACCAGACGCTGCGCTCGATGCTGGAGTTCAAGAGCACCAATGCTCCGGTCTCGCTGGATGAGGTAGAATCGGCTGAATCGATCATGAAACGCTTCAAGACCGGTGCCATGTCCTTTGGCTCGATCAGCAAGGAAGCACATGAGACGCTCGCCATTGCGATGAACCGCATCGGCGGCAAGAGCAACACCGGTGAAGGCGGGGAAGATCCGGCGCGCTTCATTCCGGATGCTAACGGCGATTCCCGCCGCAGTGCGATCAAGCAGGTGGCCTCCGGACGGTTCGGCGTTACCTCGAACTATCTGGTGAATGCTGACGAGATTCAGATCAAGATGGCGCAGGGCGCCAAGCCGGGTGAAGGCGGACAGCTTCCGGGCCGCAAGGTGTATCCTTGGGTTGCAGAGGTCCGTGGTTCAACGGCAGGTGTAGGACTGATCTCGCCGCCGCCGCATCATGATATCTATTCCATTGAGGATCTGGCCGAGCTGATCTATGATCTGAAGAATGCCAATCCGCGTGCCAGTATTAATGTGAAGCTCGTCTCTGAGGTTGGCGTTGGCACTATTGCCGCAGGTGTGGCTAAGGGCCGCGCCGATATTATCCTGATCAGCGGTTATGACGGCGGAACCGGCGCTTCGCCGATGAACTCCATCCGTCATGCCGGACTGCCTTGGGAGCTGGGCCTGGCGGAGACCCACCAGACGCTGATGCTGAACAATCTGCGCGACCGTGTCGTGCTGGAAACCGACGGCAAGATGCTCAGCGGGCGGGACCTCGCGGTAGCCGTTCTGCTGGGTGCCGAAGAATACGGCTTCGCTACTGCACCGCTGGTAGCCGTAGGCTGTATCATGATGCGTGTATGCCAGATGGACACCTGTCCGGTTGGCGTAGCTACCCAGAACCCTGAGCTTCGCAAGAACTTCATGGGTGATCCACAGCATGTGGTGAACTTCATGACCTTCGTGGCACAGGATCTGCGCGAGATTATGGCCGAGCTGGGCTTCCGGACGATTGAAGAGATGGTTGGCCGCACCGATTGCCTGGATGCAGTTAAGGCATCCACGCACTGGAAGAAGAAGGGCGTCGATCTGAGCAGCCTGCTGCACACTCCGGCTATGCCGGAAGGAAGCACACGCTTCCGCAGCAAATTCCAGAACCACGGTTTGGAAGAGACCTTGGATATGACGCATCTGCTTGACATTGCTGCACCTGCGCTGGAATTCGGTACGGCAGTGGAAGCTTCTCTGCCGATTACGAACGTGAACCGTGCGGTGGGTACGATTCTCGGCAGTGAGCTGACGCGCAAATACGGCGCAGCCGGGTTGCCGGACGATACGATCCGGCTGCATTTCACCGGATCAGCGGGACAGAGTCTGGGCGCATTCGTGCCGAAGGGCGTCACTATTACCGTTGAAGGCGACTCGAATGACTATGTCGGCAAAGGGCTGTCCGGAGGCAAGCTGATTATCCGGCCTTCACGCAAGGCTACCTTCGCGGCAGAAGATAATATCATCATCGGAAATACAGCACTATACGGAGCGACTGGCGGCGAAGCTTACGTGAGCGGCATTGCCGGTGAACGGTTCGCTGTCCGCAACTCCGGGGCGAATGTAGTCGTTGAAGGCGTGGGCGACCACGGCTGTGAATACATGACCGGCGGCCGTGTGGTTGTACTGGGTTCAACGGGCCGTAACTTTGCAGCAGGGATGTCGGGCGGTATCGCTTATGTATACGATCCTGACAACACCTTCGTCAAACGCTGTAACCTGGAGATGGTGCTGCTGGAGCGTGTGGAGGAAGCGGACGAAAGCGCTGAACTGCATGCCTTGATTAGCCGCCATACTGAGCTTACAGACAGTAATGTGGGCCGGGCGATTCTGGACTCATGGGCTGAGGCCCTGCCGAGATTTGCCCGGGTGATTCCGAAGGATTACAAACGGATGCTGGAGCAGATCCGCAAGGTGGAGCAGAACGGTTTGACCGGTGAAGCTGCACTGATGGCTGCTTTTGAAGCGAATATGCGTGAGCTTGCGCGTGTTGGCGGTTAATGTTCTACATTTCATAAGTGATATGCTTCGGCATTGACGGAGCGCATTATCAATTCAAGAGGCCACCTCTTTCCCATATGGAAAGAGGTGGCCTCTTATGTTTTTCTTACAGGAAATTATGGTCTCGTCTGATGGGTAAGCGGGCCAAATGTATGTGAAAAACAGCATACATTGTGCTGACGCGAGGGTGGGCGGGCCAAGTGTATGTGAAAAACAGCATACATTGTACTGACGCGAGGGTGATTTTGTGCCAAGCCGTTTCCACTGGCTTTCACTGCATTTCTTTCCTAATTTCAGGGAAAAGGGAAGGTGTGGTAAAATATATAAATGGTTGAAACGGGTTTTGGATATAACAATAAAGTGTAAGTAACGGAGGGGAAGTTTGGAACTGGAGGAGCGGTAGCGTCCGCCTTTAGGTTTGGATTTCTACCGCTATGAGCGGTGTAATGAGGAAATCCAAACCTAACAGCGGCCGGAAGTCCAAACATTCTCCGCAGTTACGATGGAAACTTTAATATTTTTATTTATGCCCGTTTCACACCAAACCGACGAAAGGAAGTGAAGTTATGCCGAATACGGCAGAAGTGGTAAAGCCAGTAGCCAGCCTGATGGGGGTCACCAAAAAGATCGGCTCCAAAACGCTGATCAGCGACTTGACACTCGACATTCCACCCGGGCAAATCTTCGGATTCCTCGGGCCGAACGGAGCCGGTAAAACCACTACCATCCGTATGATGGTAGGACTTATCTCCATTAGCCGCGGGGATATCTTAATCTGCGGACGAAGCATCAAAGACCATTTTGAAGAGGCCATAGCCAATGTGGGGGCCATCGTAGAGAATCCCGAAATGTACAAGTTCCTTACCGGATACCAGAATCTTCGCCAGTACGCCCGCATGGTGCCCGGTGTGACCAAAGAGCGCATCAATGAAGTAGTGGAGCTGGTTGGCCTCAGTCAGCGGATCAATGACCGGGTCAAGACCTATTCCTTAGGGATGCGCCAGCGGCTGGGGGTGGCCCAGGCTCTGTTGCACCGGCCGAAGCTGCTGATTCTGGATGAGCCGACTAACGGACTGGACCCGCAGGGGATCCGTGAGCTGCGTGACTATCTGCGCAAGCTGTGCCAGACTGAGGGGACAACCGTGTTTGTCTCCAGTCACCTGTTGTCGGAGATGGAGCTGATGTGTGATAGTGTGGCGATTATCCAGAACGGCCGCCTGATCGATGTGAAGCAGCTTAAGACTGTTGGGGATGCAGCGGTACCGGTGAGCCAGACGTTCTTCGAGGTGGATAACCCTGAGGCTGCACTGGCGCAGATCGGCCAAGGCGTGATCATGGAAGGCGGAATAGCTGTAGATGCGGTGCGGGATGAGATTGCCGAGCTGAATGCCAAGCTGGTAGCTGCCGGGATTAAGGTCTACAGCATCAAAGCGATGTCCCGTTCGCTCGAAGATCAATTCTTGGAAATTACAGGAGGTGAAGGCATTGGGTGAGTTCGCTTCTCTCATACATAATGAGAATATCAAAATATTCAGACGTCTGCGGACATGGATTATGCTGGTTCTTCTGGCGCTGATGAGCGCGCTGTTTCCGGCGCTGGTTCACTTCACCACGAATGGCAGCGATGTAGTCGGGTTATGGGACAGCTTCCGGACTACCGTAGCCATCGCTTTTTTCCTGAATACCATCTTCACAGCTTTAGTGGCTGCCGACTCCGTGGCGGGCGAATTCACCTGGGGAACGATTAAGCTGCTGCTGATCCGCCCTTGGAGCCGCTCCAAGATTCTGCTCTCGAAATATATTTCGCTGGTCATCTTCAGCCTTGTCAGCACGGGCGTGCTGATCCTATTCGGCTATGGCTCCGCCTTCATTTTCTCTTCCGGGGCTGCAGGGATTACGGGGGACTCGGTGATGGGCTGGGGGCAAGGAGAATATGTCTTCATGCTGATTCTGTGCAGCTACATTGAGCTGTTCCTGACAGCAGCCATTGCCTTCATGATCTCCAGCGTATTCCGCTCCAGCGGCCTGGCGATTGTGCTGTCGCTGTCGATCATGTTTACCAAGGATATCTTTATCGCCATCTTCAACCCCGACCGCTATGAGTGGGCGAACTATCTGATTTTTGCCCATATGAATCTTAGCAATTATCTGGTGTCGGATACCGGTCCCGGAGGAGCAACGCTAGGGTTTGCGATTGCCGTTCTGGCTGTGTATTATGTTGTATTCATGGCGGTATCCTGGATTGTGTTCCGTAAAAGGGATGTGGCAGCGTAAAGAGCAAGAAGGAGCTTGCCAGTTTAGGTGTACAGGCTGAGAGCTTACGGCTCATGCGCCCTCCAGCTTACTCTGCTTGCTCTCTCTGCGCTTGCCTGCAGTCTTCTTGGCAGTGACCGTATGCAGCCCGCCCGCTGTCTCAGGGGCGGGCTGTTCGGTCATGGCCACAGCCCCGTTCAGCAGGCTGCCTTCCGTAATGCTCAAGGAACCGGCGGCAATATTGCCGTGCAGCTGTCCCGTTCCGGTCAGAATGAGCTTCCGCTGGGCGGTTACATCTCCATAGACCTTGCCGGCGATAATGATCTCCTGCGCCTCAATGCTGGAGTGGACGGTGCCCTGTTCACCGACCGTCACAGTACCCTCACATAGAATCTCCCCGCTGAAATTCCCTTCAATCCGCAGGTTCGTATCGCAATGCACTTTCCCCTCAAGCGTGCCGCCATGTCCGATCAGCGAGTCGGTTGACCTCAGCGAAGCACCCGATTGACGTCTGTTCCACATTCCCGCATTCCTCCTTATATTCTTGAACCTATAAAGGCTTAACATAATTGAGCGGATTCACCGGCTTGTTCTGCTTCACGACCTGAAAATGCAGATGGGGGCCCGTGCTGCGCCCGGTGCTGCCCAGCATGCCGATCTGCTCCCCTTTGCCGACCCGTTCACCGGGGGTGACCGTCATCTGGTTCAAATGCATGTACCAGGTCTCCAGTCCATTGTCATGCTTGATTATGATGTATTTGCCCCGGGCTCCCATTTGTTCTGCCGAGGTAACCACACCGCCCAGCGCCGCGTATACTGCATCTCCGATATTTCCTGCAATATCAATCCCTGAATGATAAGCAGAGACGCCCTTAAAAGGATCGGAGCGGTAACCGAAGCTGGAGGTGATGACCTTCGAGCCGGTAGGCCACATCACAGCCCGCGCCAGCCGGGCTTGCTTCTCCTGGGCTTGTTTTGCTTGGACATCCGCTCTCGTCTTGTGTGCCTTTTCGGCCTGGGTAATCGTGCTGGAGATACTGCCAATCATCTCATCCATGATGCTGTGGATCTCCTCGAAGTCGTCCTTTGTCTCCTCAACCAGCCGCTGCGGATCATTCTCGTAGACGGCGACATATTCACCGCCGACCTGCGGATTCACCGTCCGGCGCAGTGCGGTGGCAGCAGCCCGGAACCGAAAGTTAACGGCAGGGGATACGGCGGCAGGCGGCGATACGGCAGGAGGGACGGCTTCCAGCTGCTCCCGGATGAACGGGCCGGCGCTTAACCGGCTGACTTTGCCATGGGTTCCAGCGGCAGCAGCGCCGGTATCCGGCAAGCCCGCCACAAGCAGCTGCCTGCCGTTGCCGGAAGCTGCTGAGGTTGACGTATCTGCGCTGTAGGTCTTGGCGCCAGCATTTTCAGTGCGGATAGCCGCACTAGAACCGCTACCGGCAGCAGAAGAGGTGCTTTCTTTGTTGATCAGTGATTGCAGCTGCTCTTCCAGCTCAGTCACACTCTTCAGCTTGTCTTTAATGCTCTCCGCTTCCTCCGAGAGCTCGCTTACCTGGCCGCGCAGCTGCTGTAGCGCCTGATCCTTATCAGCAACCTTCAGCTCCATGCGGATATTGGTCAGTGATAAGGCGGCCGCTTCGGCCTCCAGCTCTGCGATGGACCGGGAAGCATGGATATGCATGGAGGTGACCAGACTGGAGAGGGACAGCGCGGCTGCGGCAGGCAGCGCCAGAGCGAAGGGCTTCGACATCTGCAGCTGCTTCACAGGCCGTCCGGCCTCACGCATAACGAGCAGCGTAATCTTTTCCTGACTTGGCTGACTCTTCATAACGTCTCCTTACTGCGGCCATGGAAGCCGCTGGGTATGAACTGACTGATATCATCTGTCGGGGTGCAGGGGGCTTATCCGATTCGTCCTACTACTCTATGTATTCCATAACTAAGGTGAACATGACAACGGTTTACTTGAATAAAGAAGGAGAGTTAAGGCAAAACCTGTAGTAAGCGCAGGCTTCTGCCGCGGCAGATTCCTCATGAAAGTTAGCAAGCGCCGTCTATGCCCGCAGAGATAGTAATAGTTCTTACAGTTGATCAGGAGGCCCGGAATGAGGATATTTGCCGTTATCTTATGTCTTTTTATTGTGCAGCTTGCTATTATTACCGCTTCCGAATTTCGCCGTCCGCAGCGGGCACTTGCCTGGATATGTATCACCTTCTGCTGCCCGCCGCTGGGCCTGCTGTTCTACTATTTCCTGGGCCGTGATTACTGGCAGAGCCGCAAGCTTGGCAACCGGTGCGTCTCCCTGCTGCGGGAAATCCGCATTCACGTTGCCGGTAAGATTCATAGGGTCAAACAGGTGGAAGACACCGGAAACCCCGGCTTTGAGCACCGCTCTGAGCTGCTGCACCTGTTCTCGGGGCTGGCGGACAATCCGGTTACAAGCCATAACCGGTGTGAGGTGCTCTCCGGCGCGCAGGAAGCGTATAAGTCCATGCTGGAGGCGATGGAGCGTGCGCAGGAGCATATCCACATGGAATTTTATATTTTCCGGGATGACGGGATCGGCAAGCAGTTTCAGGAGCTGATGATCCGCAAGGTACGCCAGGGGGTGAGGGTGCGCCTGCTGTGCGATGGACTGGGAAGCCATAAACTAAGCCGGGGCTTTGTGAATACACTGAAGAACGCGGGGGTGCAGGTCTATTTTTTTCTGCCTCCGCTGACTGCACTGCCGGACCGCCGGTTCAACTACCGCAATCACCGGAAGATCCTGGTGGTGGACGGACTAACCGGATTCACCGGAGGCATGAACATAGGCGATGATTACCTGGGCAAGAATCCGAAAATGGGCTACTGGCGGGATACGCACCTGCGGCTGGAAGGGGATGCCGTCTATCATCTGCAGTATGTGTTTCTCAAGGACTGGCGGCTGGCGGCCGGTGATATTATCAGCCATCCGCGCTTCTTCCCGGATCATGACTGTAGCGGAAGGGATGCCGTGCAGATTGTCGCCAGCGGCCCGGATGCGGCGATAGATGCCACCCAGGAGATGTATTTCGCTTCTATTTGTGCTGCAAGGCAGCGGATCTGGATGACCTCGCCGTATTTCATCCCTGACCCTGCGATAAGCAGGGCGCTGAAGAATGCGGTCCTTAGCGGAGTGGACGTAAGGATCATTATCCCGGCGAAGCCGGATAACAAGCTGGTCTATTATGCCACGCTGTCGTATCTGGAGAATCTGCAGGACGCCGGCGTGAAATTTTACCGCTATACCACAGGGTTCATGCATGCCAAGGTAATGATTATTGACAGCCTGCTGGCCACCGTCGGCAGTGCCAATCTGGACATGCGCAGCTTCTATTCCAACTTCGAGCTGACAGCGGTGCTGCTCCGTCCGGAGATTATTACAGAGCTGGCTGAGGACTTCAGCAGAGACCTGAAGCACAGTGAATTCATTGATCCGAAAAAGTTCCGGGAGCGCAGCCGTAATGTCAAACGCATAGAAAGTCTGTGTCAGCTCTTATCTCCGCTATTATGAGAGAAAAGATGGCGGAATCATCGTTTATCGAAGGTTATATCAATTTACATGCGTTATTTGAGGTTCCTTTATGATATAATGGAAATATAAGAAGAACAGGGGAGAAAGCACGACTGTACGTTCGCTTTCGTAAGCTTCTTAGATATACTATTTATAGGGGGAGTTCTATGAATGTAAGCCAACATATCTTTACGAGTGAAGAACAGAAGAAGCCGCAGAAGTCTGGAGTGTTCAAGACGGCAAGACTGGCCCAGCGGATTGTGATGATTGTCATCGGAGCGGCCATGATGTCTGTTGCCCTTGAAATTTTTCTTGTTCCCAATAAGTTGATTGATGGCGGAATCACCGGTATTTCCATTATGTTGTCCCATATTTTTAATATACCGCTCGGTATTTTGTTAACCCTGCTTAACCTGCCGTTTCTGGTCATCGGTTATAAGCAGATTGGCAAGACGTTTGCCTTATCTACTCTATTCGCTGTAGTTCTGATGTCCATTGGAACCCAACTGCTCCATCCTGTGAATCCTATTACGGTTGAGCCGCTGCTGGCAGCAGTATTCGGAGGGGTAATCCTAGGAGTGGGGGTTGGACTCGTTGTCCGTTATGGCGGATCGCTTGACGGAACTGAGATTGTAGCCATTCTTGTGTCCAAGAAGCTTCCGTTCTCTGTAGGGGAAGTCGTCATGTTCTTCAACCTGTTTATTCTGTCCGGCGCTGGTTTTGTGTTCGGGTGGAACAATGCGATGTTTTCATTAATTGCTTATTACATTGCTTTTAAACTGATAGATATTACACTTGAAGGTCTGGATCAGTCGAAATCGGTATGGATTATCAGCGATAAATTCCGTGATATCGGCGAAGCTCTGACGGAGCGTCTGGGACGCGGAGTGACTTATCTTGATGGTGAAGGCGGATTCTCCGGCGATAACAAGAAAGTGATCTTTGTAGTTATTACCCGTCTGGAAGAAGCGAAGCTGAAGTCTATCGTAGAGGATTGGGATACCGAAGCATTCATCGCGATAGGCAATATCCATGATGTTAAGGGCGGCCGATTCAAGAAAAAAGCAATTCATTAGCATTAGCGTCACCGGTTCAGCCGGAACGCTTCGAAGGAAGGTATATTTACGAACGACAGAGTAACCCATACGGCGGTCCTGACTTGCTTCGCCGCATGCCCATATATAATAATACCTTCCGTCCTGATTAAGGACGCCAGGGTAAGCCCGCAGCCTGAGAATGGCATTTGCGGGCTTATTGCTGTCCTGAGGGAAGCTTGGCAATAATTGCTTCGACCGGCTGAGGAGGAACCTTGGCAATCAGATCTCCTAACCGGCTGAGCCGCTCTTCTATATTCAGCAGGTTAAAATCTGTAGGCTTGACGCCCCGTTCAACCTCCTCCCACAGGAGGGGAGTGGAGACAGTAGCCAGCGGCCGGGCGCGCGGGGTGTAAGGGGCAGCGAGTGTTTTGCCGCCGTAATGCTGGAGATAATCGAAGTATATTTTGTCCCCGCGATGCTTCTTCAGGCGCTCCAGGGTGAAGAGATCGGGCCGCTTCTCGGTAACATAACGGCCTACGAAATGCCCGATCCGGCGCAGATCATCGAAGGTGACCCCCGGCTTAACCGGAACAATGATCTGCACTCCGGTGGCTCCCGAGGTTTTGGGAACCGAGGCCAGCCCGAGCGATCTCAGCACCTCTCCTACCACAGCAGCAGCTTCCATAATCCGCGGTTCGACCTCAAGCGAAGGGTCCAGATCGATCATCCATTCGCAGGGCAGTGTACTGCCGGCATAATGGAGGGAGGGATGGAATTCGAGCGCGGCCAGATTGCCCAGCCAGAGCAGCTCCGGCAGGCCCTGCAGCACAATGTAGGTAATATCATCCTGCACCGCCGTGCTGACGAATTCCGGCAGCGGCTCCGGGGCGTTCTTCTGATAGAAGGACATCCCGGGGACGCCGTGGGGATAGCGGATCACCGTGAGCAGCCGGTCCTTGCAATAGCGCAGCAGGTAGGGCGAGAGGGCTGCAAGCTTTTGCAGATAGATCTGCTTAGTGATGCCCATCTCGGGCCAAAGCGGTTTGTCGGGATTGGTGATGCTGATTTGCTGCCCGTCTACGGTAATAGTTCCTTTAGTGGCCGCTGGCATGGGACACCCCTCCTTAGGCTTGTCTATGTCTGCCTATATAGATTGAACCAATGATTTTTATATTTAAGGGTTATCCGTGACTCCAGAGAAGTTTTGGACTTCCGGCCGCTGTTGTCTGCAGATTTCATGATTTTATACCGTTTTTAACGGTTGAAATCCGCAGACAAAGGCGGTCGCTACCGCTCCTCCAGTTCCAAAATTCCCCTCCGCCACTTTCCCCTTAACTTAAATTCCAAGTTCAATCTATTTAGTATTTGCCTTACTTTAGTTTTTCAGTCGGGATTCCGGCAAAGACAAGCCAGTGTACTTTTTTTACGCAAAATGTCCCTTTTGGCCCGAGCAGGCGCTTATAAGAGTGTTAGCTAGAAGAGAGGAGCGTTTTACGATTTTGGATGAAATGGAACACCTCGTTGTTAAGGTTCAAAACGGCGAAGTGGAGCAGTACGGGCGGATCGTTGAAGCTTTTCAGCAGCCGATGTACCGTTATTGCAGCCGTCTGCTAGGCAGCGGGGCAGAGGCGGAGGATGCCGTGCAGGAGATTCTGGTCAAAGCCTATCAAAATATCGGCAAGTATCGTCCGCTGGTCAGCTTCTCTTCATGGCTGTATAAAATCGCCTATCATCATTGCCTGGCGGTTATCCGCCAGCGCCAGCGGCAGAGCCGGGTGATGCTGCTGCTGCGGCCGCAGAAATATGCGGAAAGCCCGGAGCAGCAGATGGACCGATTCCTGTTCGATGAACCGCTCGCTGTAGCGCTATCCCGGCTGAAGCCGGAGGAGCGGAACCTGCTGGTGCTGCGGATTTTTGAAGAGCAGAGCTTTGCCGAAATCGCCGTCATTCTGGGCAAGAATCAGGATGCGGTCAAGAAAAGATACCGGCGTACGATCGTTAAGCTCACCGACCTGCTGCAATCGCAAAGAGAGGGGGAGGCATCACCATGGACGAGCAATTCACTGCTGAAGAAAAAAGGATAAGACGAATGGGCGCAGGTGAGGCAGCGGGCAGCATTGATGTTAAGTCATCCGTTATGGAGCGGGTACGGGTCATCCATGACCAGCGTCTTGCATCAGAGGGCGGCGGAACGCCAGCTTCACCGGGGCAAGCGGTGCCAGAAATGGTTAGGCAGGGGCCTGTGATAACCAGGCAGCAAATGCCTGCGAAGCGTCCTGTGGTACAGCGGGGCAGAAGGCTGGCCGCCGGACTCTGCGCAGTTGCGCTGCTGGGGCTGGCTGGGTTTAGCGTTCTCCGCCATGTGACGGACCAGGAAACTACGGGGACGCTGCACCCGGACTTTGCGGTCATCCGGCAGACGGAGGGGCAGCCTCTGGTCTTGAAGGATAACGGCGGCAGAATTGTGGCACAGGTGAAGAATGCAGAATTGAAGGTCTACACGCCGGCCTACATTGGCTCTAGCTCTGCCCGAGAACGTTTCTTTAAGCTAAGGGAGCAATATGAACAACAGGCGCAAGCGGATTTACAGCCGGGAGAGACAGCAGCTTATTATGTCAATGACAGTGAATTGATTGCATTGATGAACGGGCTGGGTTATGGGAAACCGCTATTTTTCACTAGCAGAACGGTTACGTATACCAACTACGCGAAGCTGTCAGCCGCCCGGGAGCAAACGGGCAAGTGGAGCTTTGCACTGCCGCCTGAGCGAATAGGCGGGTTACAGTTTGCCGAGGGCCGGCTGTTCGCCAAAACCCCCTCTGCGTTTGAGCCGGAGTATAGGCTGGCACTGGAGGCATTGAAGGCCAAAACGGAAGCTGCTCCGGACGGGAATCCGCTGGCTGCAACTTTATGGCCCTTGGAGAATATCGCAAGCGCCGAGGTGATCTATCAGGATGGCAGCCAGCAGCTGAAGCTTCAGTTATTCTGGAATAACGCAGCAACAACCGGTCCTTCGCAAATTCACGTATCCCCCGGCCAAACCGCTGAACTATGGACCTACGAGGATAAGGAGCTGCTGTTCATTCCGGGGGCAGGCGCTGGAGAAGAGAACGGAAGTTCAGTAAGCATACTGTATTGGTATGATAACGCCTACGGAGGGCTTGCTTTGATTACGGACCCGCCGGATAAGCGGTTGACCCGGGAGCAATGGGAGAGCATTGCCGCCGGTATGGTGCAGCGGTGAGGGAACAACAAATGAACTGGAAGGAAGGGATCGAATTATGATTCAGCATAAGAAAGCGGCTGTTGCCGCAATATGCCTGTCCATGCTGCTGAGCGCAGTAGCGGGGTCGGTGGGAGCAGCGGGAAGGCTGCCTGATAAATTGAAAAATAAAAGCAACGGCATTCTGTGGGAAGAAACCGAAAATCCGGGTAAGCCCGCTGGGCTATCCCCAATCGATGCATTGCTGGCCAAGGCGAACGAGCTTCCCTTGAACGCAGGGGAAATCCGGGCCGTGTATGTGAATGATGCCAAAATCAATACGCTGGATAGTCTGGATATCAGTTACGTACCTCTTAGTTATACGTCTGTAAGCAAAGCGGCGCAGAAATTATCGTCGATGGGCGGAGGTGTATTAATGGCCCCGGCTTCGCTGCCGAAAAATTATGTGCTGAAGGAGGCAGTCATCAGCCCTGACATTCCTTTTTCGTATGAGGAAGAATATGTGCAGCTCAGGGAGAAACTCAAGCAACAATCCACAGCAGCCGGTAAAAAGGTCGTCTCCAAAATGCTCCCATGGAGCGGTCATGTCACTACGTTGACGTATACCCGCAAGGGAGAGGTGCTGAGCCTGCGTGCCGAGCCTGCAAGCAAGCTTCCGGCTGGAGTTACACTGGCCTTATTGCCGGGGGACAAGGATGAGCAGGTGCAGGTTAACGGGCAGGAGATGATGTTCACCTCGTTCGGGCCGCATCATGACAAGCTGAAATCTCAATTGCAGTGGAGCAGCACGGACGGCAGCAGGGAGTACACATTAACGGATACCCGGAACACTGTGCAGAGTAAGGCTGAACTGCTGAAAATTGCCGGAAGTCTTACTCCGCAATAGGCAGCTAGAACCCCCTCTGGCTTAAAGAACAAGAATGGGCGGGCAGATCGACCTGAGCCTGAATCACAGGCTGGCGGAAGGTGCCGGAGGGATTCCATTCCAGAAAATGCAGCTTAAACACCAGCTCAGGCTTAATCCAAACGGAGCCTGAGCTTCGCTGCGGAAGTGCGGCAAACGGCATATGCTCTGTGACAAGCCCCGGAATCCGTTCGGTCAGCGTCCGCCAGTCCTGGACAGTCATTCTGCCCGCCCCGGCATGTCCGATATAATGCAGCCCGCCTGTATCATCATACAGGCCGAAGAGCAGCGCATTCACGATGCCGTCCCGGAAGGTGACACCACCGGCGACTGCGGTGACATCGGAGATAATCTTGAGCTTCTGCCAACGCTTGTCTTTGCCGCCGGGCGCATAGGTGCTGTCCAGATCCTTGCAGACGATCCCTTCCAGACTGCCTTGCCGCGCAGCGGTGAGCAACTGGGCGGGGTCCGGGTAGCTCGGCACCTGCTGCACATGGGAATGGGGCAGCAGCATCTCCTTCAGCAGCTCCTGCCGCCGGTAAAGCGGTTCGTCCAGCAGCCAGATGCCGTCACAGTACAGCATATCAAATACCATATACAGCACCGGAACCTGCGGCTGCACTGCCCGGATCGCAGCCTCGTTCTTCAGGCTGTCCCGCCGCATGACCTCATGGAAGGAGGGCTTGCCGCCGCTGAGCGCAATGATCTCGCCATCCAGAATGAAGGAGCCGGCCCGGCAATAGCTCTCTGGTCCGGCCAGCTCAGGATACTGGAGCGTGCGCCGGTTGCCCCGGCGGTTAATCAGTTCGGCATGGCTCCCGTCGTAATAGGAGATCATCCGCACGCCGTCCCATTTGATCTGGGCGATCCACTGGTCCCCGCTTGGAAGCACTGATGCTAACACAGGCTCAAACGGAGTGACGGGCTGAAGCTGAAGGGAGCTGTCCAGCTTGGCGGCGGGTGCAGACGTCCGGCCGCTAGGCACCGGTGCCCTTGCTCTTCGCGCTTCTGCGCTTCGGCTTCGGGGCAATCACCGGAATCGGTCCGGTGGCTTCATCTACAACCGGAGCGGCGGGTGTATCGGTTGTAGTCGTGGCGGCAGTGGCCTTGGCCGGACGTTTCTTCGCTCCTGCAGCAGTCTTCGGCTTAGCCCCGCTTCCCCCCTTGGCGGGTCCGGGATCGGAAGGAATATGCTGCACTGCCTCGATACTGGCCTGTAGGGCGGCCATTAGATCGATAACATTATTCTCCTGGCGGGCGGGAGCAATATGGAACTCTTCGCCTGCAATCTTATGCGTGATCAGATCAAGCATCCGCTGGCGGTAATCATCGGTGTATTTGGCAGGCTCGAACGGGGTGGACAGCTGTGAAATCAGCAGCTTGGCCATGTCCAGCTCTTTGTCGTTCACACTGCCCGGCTCCGGCAGGCCCGGGACCTGTGATACCGGACGGACCTCGTCCGGGTAATAGATCGTCTCAATCGCCAGGCAATCGGCCAGGACGCGGATGGCGGCCAGACTGCTTTTGGAGCGGATGGAGATCTTGGCAATACCGATCTTCCCGGTCTGACGCATCGCCTCCATCAGCAGACGGTAGGCATTGGCACCTGCCTGATCGGGCGATAAATAATAGGTCTTCTGGAAATAAATCGGGTCGATCTCCGTCAAATCCACGAAATCCAGTATGGTGATGCTCTTGCTGCTCTCTTCGCTTAGCTGATCCAGCTCCTCCTTGTCGAACAGGACAAACTTGCCCTTCTCATATTCGTACCCCTTGCCGATCTCCTCCCAGGCGACTTCCTTGTCGCAGACAGGACATTTACGTACATAAGACAGCGGACTGCCGCATTCTTTGTGGATGTAGCGCAGCGAGATGTCTTTATCCTCCGTGGCGGAGAACATCTTGACCGGAACATGCACAAGCCCGAAGCTGATGGCTCCTTTCCAAACGGTATGCATAAGAATCGCCTCCTGATGGGATGTGGTATGGCTTAGTATGGGGCGGCAGAGCTTTTTCTAGCCGGATGCATTATTTGAGAGTCATGGGAAAAAATAATGCTGCTCAGCTTGCACAAGCACATAGCGAGAAGAGGAGGCATTATGGACAAGGAGCACTATCACTGGAGCGATGCGTTATCCGAGCAGGATATTCCGGCAGAGGCAGTCAATTGGGACAATATTATTGCCGACCCGGAGGATGCCGGACTGGATGAGGACGCAAGCCTGCTGGATGCCGATGCAACGATAGGGGAGCTTCCGGCGGAAGATGACGAGGAATAAGGAGGCAGGAAGAGAATGGATATAACACGTGCGAAGGATATTTACGCTTCCAAGGACAAGATCGCGGTGCATCTCGACGGTGAGCCGGTCTGGATTGAGCATGTCGATTCCGATAACGGCATGGCAACGGTTCAGGTAGGCTCCCGGCCGACGAATACGCAGACTGTTGGTGTTGAGCGGTTGGAGGAGCAGGGGAAGTAGCGGGTTAGCACAATAAGTTCGGTAGGTTTCCAGGTAAAATACTCATTGGAGCAGGGGGTTCTCTTGGCGGTGTGACCATCGCGGGGAGTACCCTGCTTTTTTTGTGGCCTGACAGCCAACACCCGTGATGCTCAGGGCCGGGCGTAGAGCGCGAATGAGGTGTAAAAGTGCACCTGAATTTGTGGAAAGTGGGCGTAGAGCGCGAATAAGGTGTACAAGTGCACTTGAATTCGTGGAAAGTGGGCGTAGAGCGCGAATAAGGTGTATAAGTGCACCTGAATTTGTGAAAGTGAGCGTGGAGCGGCTTATGGGTACATGAAGCGAGGTGGGTGCGGTGTGTTGTGGACTGTAGTGCTCTTAATGGTAGAAATTTCGTTATGTGTAATCAGGCGGACTCAGAGGTACTTAAGTAACCTATTCGCGTAAATTTCTTAAGCAACCTTCCCATGGCTACAACTGGCAACGGTCCATAATTATAGCTGACACAGATATTGACGCCGGGAGTGGTGACCCCCTATATTTGGAAGAAGAATTTTGACGAAAAGAGATGATGGAAGTGCGTCCGATATTGCTGGGTGTGTGCTCGGCGCTGTTTTTTGCGGTGACGTTTGTGCTGAACCGGAGGATGGAGCTTGCGGGAGGAAGCTGGGCCTGGAGCGCCTCGCTGCGGTACTTGTTCACGCTGCCGCTGCTGCTGGCGATTGTGGCCGGAAGAGGGAGGCTGAAGCCGTTGCTGGCTGCGATGAGAGAGCGTCCGGGGGCTTGGCTGCTGTGGGGCACTGTCGGGTTCGGCCTGTTCTACGCGCCCATCTGCTTCGCTGCTGCGTATGCACCGGGCTGGCTGAGCGCGGGAACGTGGCAGATCACAATTATCTCCGGTTCGCTGCTCGCTCCGTTCTTCGGAGAATGGGTCAGCGGACCGGGAGGACAAGTATACATAAGAGGTAAAATCCCGCTGCGCGGGCTGCTCCTCTCCCTGATTATTCTCGCCGGAGTAGCGCTGCTGCAAGTAGAGCAGGCGCGGCAGCTCGCTCCTTCCCAGGTCCTGCTGGGCATTGTCCCGGTACTTATCGCTTCCTTCGCTTATCCGCTCGGCAACCGCAAGATGATGGAGCTGTGCGGCGGCCAGCTGGATGTATTCCAGCGGATTCTCGGCATGACGCTTGCCAGCCTGCCTTTCTGGCTGGCTATTGCCCTGTACGGCATGGCAGATACAGGGCTGCCCTCCTCCTCTCAGGTAGGACAATCGGTCATCGTTGCACTCAGTTCGGGAATTGTGGCGACGGTGCTATTTTTCCGGGCAACCGATCTGGTCCAAGGCAGCATGAGCAGTCTGGCAGCTGTGGAAGCGACCCAGTCACTGGAGGTACTGTTCGCTCTGCTGGGGGAGATGCTCCTGCTGGCTTCGCCGCTGCCTTCCTTCCTCTCATGGGCGGGGATTGCGATCATTATTGGCGGAATGGTGCTGCATAGCCTGTTCTCCCGGCATCCGGGGAAGCCTGCGGCGGCTCAAACGGTCTCAAGGGACTGACAGAGGCTGTTGCGGTGCAAGTAGCATACCGATATAATTAAGGATATTGTTAACCGTTAGGGACTTCAAAAAGGTGGTAGTTGCAGCTTTGGACAATAATAAACAAACGGTGTTTACGTACCGTTCATTCAGCCTTCAGGATACGGAGGCACTTGCCGCCGCCATTGCTGCCGTGTCATCGGAAGGGATGGTCATCGGCCTTGACGGAGATTTAGGTGCAGGCAAAACGGCGTTCTCGCAGTGCTATGCGCGCCATTTAGGGGTGGAGGGCATTGTGAATAGTCCTACTTTTACCATTATCAAAGAGTATGAAGGACGTCTGCCGCTGTATCATATGGATGTATACCGGATATCGCTGCAGGAAGCGGACGAGCTGGGGCTGGAAGAGTATTTCTATGGCGATGGTGTGAGTCTGGTGGAGTGGAGCCGGATTATTAAGGACCTGATGCCGCCGCGGCATCTCCATATAGAGCTGAAGACCGCCGGCCCGGATGAACGGGAGATAACGGTGACCGGAATCGGAGAGTCTTACGGCGAAGTGTGCCGGATGCTGATCCAGAAGTGGGGTAAAGAAACATGACGAACTCGAATAATGAGCCGCGCAAGCGGTTTTTGGCGCTGGATACATCAACGGCAGTTCTGGGAGTGGCCGTTACTAACGGCGGGGAGCTGCTGCATGAGATCAATGCTTCCGGGGAGCGGAACCATTCGGTTCATCTGCTGCCTATTATTGAGCAGGCGCTCCAGGCGTCTGCCACTACGGCCGATACCATCGGCGGAATCTCGGTCGGGATCGGTCCGGGCTCCTATACCGGAACACGGATCGCTGTGACCGCAGCCAAGACGCTGGCCTGGGCCTGGAACGTTCCGGTTACCGGCGTATCCAGCCTCCATGCGCTGGCCTGGGGCGGATATCATGCGGCTTCTGCATCTGGTTCGGCAGGAACAGACTGGATCATTCCCCTTATCGATGCCCGGCGGGGACAAGCGTACACCGCTGTATTCGCGGCGGACGGGGACAAGCCGCCCCGGCGGCTGGCGCCGGATGCCATCCGGCTGATGGCCGACTGGGTGCAAGAGCTGGCGGTACGCCTGAAGGAAGCCGCAGCTGAGGGCAATCTGCCGGACACCCTGTGGTTCGTAGGCGAGACGGCGCTGCACGGAAGTACGGATACGCTGGCTCCGCTGATGGAAGCCGCCAACGTCCAGGCACTGCCTTATGAGCTGGAAGGACGCTGGACCGGATTCCTGGCGGAGTCGGGTCTCTACGAAGAGAGTGGAGATTTGCATACGCTGATTCCCAATTATACGCAGCTGTCGGAGGCGGAGGCGAATCTGCGCCGCAGCAGCGAAGGGAGCCTGAATACACGATGATCGAACCGGAACGTAGACCAGCTCAGGGGACTGAGCTTGTTTTTCGCCTGATGCGGCTGGAGGATGTGCCTGCGATTCTTGTGATTGAACGGGAGGCCTTCACCATGCCTTGGACAGAGGAAGCCTTCCGCAACGAGCTGACCCACAATCATTTTGCTAAATATATGGTAATGGAGCTGGCAGGGCATATTATCGGCTACGCGGGAATGTGGGCGATTGTCGATGAGGCGCATGTGACTAATATTGCACTGCTGGAGGCATACCGGGGGCGTAAATGGGGTGAGCGGCTGCTGGACGAGCTGATGAAGACGGCGGCTTATCTCGGTATGAAGTCGATCACGCTTGAAGTACGGGTCTCCAATGAGGTGGCCCAGAATTTATACCGCAAAAAAGGCTTCAAGCCTGCCGGTACCCGCAAGGGCTATTATTCGGACAACCGCGAGGATGCGCTCATCATGTGGGCCGATCTGCCGGAGTACGGGGTGCAAGCTGTAACGGAAGGAAGCGTGGACTTGAAATGAAGACAGACACGGGCGCAAGGGAGCCTGTATTGATTCTGGCGATTGAAACCAGCTGTGACGAGACCTCTGTAGCTGTAGTGAAGGATGGGTGCGAGGTGTTGTCCAATATCATTTCCAGCCAGATTGAGACCCACCGGGCATTCGGGGGTGTGGTGCCTGAAGTGGCCTCCCGCAAGCATGTCGAGGTGATTACGCTGGTCATTGAAGAAGCTTTAAGCACGGCAGGCGTACGTCCGCAGGAGCTGACGGCTGTGGCGGTAACGCAGGGTCCGGGGCTGGTGGGGGCGCTGCTGGTGGGAGTCGTGGCTGCCAAAAGCCTGGCGCTGGCCTGGGGCAAGCCGCTCATCGGCACGCATCATATTGCCGGTCATATCTATGCCAACCGGCTGGTCAAGGAATTGAAGTATCCGGGCATGACGCTGGTCGTGTCTGGGGGGCATACGGAGCTGGTGCATATGGAGCGGGAAGGCAGGTTCCGGATCATCGGGCGCACCCGTGACGATGCGGTCGGCGAAGCGTACGACAAAGTAGCGCGTGCCCTGGGCTTTCCTTATCCGGGAGGGCCGCATGTGGACAAGCTGGCGCATGAAGCGGAAGCAGCCTTCGCTCTGCCGCGTGTGTGGCTGGAGCCGGGTTCGTATGACTTCAGCTTCAGTGGCCTGAAGTCTGCGGTGCTGAATGCGGTGAATCAGAGCAAGATGAAGGGGCTTGTGCCGGATGTTGCGGGCATTGCTCGCGGCTTCCAGGAATCCGTAGTTGAAGTGCTGGTCGAGAAGGCGATCCGTGCCGTCCGTGAATACCACGCGGAGCAGCTTCTGCTCTGCGGAGGGGTAGCGGCGAACAAGGGGCTGCGTGAAGCCCTGACCCGGCGCTGCGGGGCAGAAGGGATTGAGCTGATTATCCCTCCTCCCGTGTATTGTACGGATAATGCGGCGATGATTGGTGCCGCAGCTTACGTGAAATGGAGACATGAAGGCGGGATTCCGCTGGATATGGTAGCCGATCCCGGCTATTCGCTGGAGAAGTGGTCGGTATCTGCCTATTGACTTTTGCAGAAGCCGCCGGGTATAATCAGTTCAATTCAATCATCTTATATTTGAACAAACACAATGATCGGAAGCAGTAAGGTCACTCCGGGATAAGAGAGCTGCGGGCAGGTGCGACGCAGTCGATGGAGACCTGAACTCGTCCGGGAGCGGAGCGGTGGAAGCAAGGGGCTCTTTGAACAGGGGCATTGGCCGGTACAGCATGTAATCCGGCGACCTTAGGTACATCGTTACGGTTAACCTCCGTGAGAGGGTGGTCAGTCAGGGCTTTGGCGGAGTGGGAACATTCCGGGAACCTTGCAGACATGGAGTGGGTATCGCAGAACAGCTGGAAGGTTAGCGGGTTCGGATATCAACAAGAGTGGTACCGCGACAGTGAACAGCCTGTCGTCTCTTGAATGAGACGGCGGGCTTTTTTGTGCACAAATAAGAAGGAAATAAATAGGAATGACACGCAAGGATCGGGAGTAGTAGACGGCTAAGGTGAACAGAGAGCTGCGGGGAGGTGCGACGCAGACACCAGAGGCTGGCGAATCTCGCCCGTGAGCGGAGCAGCGGAAAGAGCTACAGGTACGCTGCTACGGATGTCCCCGTTACCGGACTATTCAGATCCCCCGAATTTCCTCTTACCTAGGATAGGGAGATCTGATGCTAAGCTGGACGCAGCCGGGACTTCTATACATCAGGAGCCTATGCGTCAAAAAGAGTGGTACCGCGGAGGGCTGACCCCCCGTCTCTTTATAAGAGACGGGGGGTCTTTGTGCTTTTTAGGAGGCAGCCCTTCATTATATAAACCTAATTTGAGGAGGAATTAAGATGATCATTCCGGTAAAGAAACGAATTCAGATTTTTGACACGACGCTGCGCGATGGGGAGCAGGCCCCGGGGGCCAGTCTTACCCCTGAGCAAAAGATTATTCTGGCCGCCAAGCTGGCGGACCTGGGAGTGGATGTCATGGAGCCGGGGTTCCCTGTATCCAGCCCGGGGGATTTCGCCGCGGTGGAGACGATCTCCCGCAACATTCAGGGCGTGGAGATCTGCGGCTTCGCACGTGCGGTCAAGGGGGATATCGATGCTGCTGTACGGGCCACCCGGGATGCTGCGCGGCGGCGGATTCATCTGTTCATTTCCTCCTCCGACATCCACCTGCGCCATCAGCTGCGCATGAGCCGTCCTGAGGTTGTAGCGGTTGCCAGAGAGATGACGGCTTATGCCCGCCAGTTCTGCGACGTGGTAGAGTTCACTGCAATGGACGCTGCGCGGACGGGTATCGACGATCTGATCGAGATGGTCGAGGCGGTGATTGAAGAGGGCGCTTCGATTATCAATCTGCCGGACACGGTAGGTTATGCGCTGCCGCAGGAATATGGAGAGATGTTCCGGCGTGTGCGGCTTGGGGCCCGGGGCGGCGACAAGGTCATCTACAGCGCCCACTGCCACAACGATCTGGGCCTCGCCGTAGCGAACAGCCTGGCGGCCATTGAAGGCGGCGCCACGCAGATTGAGGTCACGGTCAACGGTGTGGGCGAGCGCACCGGCAACTGTGCGCTGGAGGAGCTGGTAATGGCGCTGGAGACACGCGGAGACTCTATCGGCGCCGAGACTGGAATCGTGCTGGATAAGCTGTATGACACCTCGCGGATGATCAGCGGGGCGATGCATTTCCCGATTGCCTTCAACAAGCCGGTGGTCGGGCGCAATGCCTTCCAGCATGAATCCGGCATCCATCAGGACGGTCTGCTGAAGGACCGCAGCACCTACGAGATTATGGACCCGGAACGGCTGGGCATCCCGCGCAGCATGATTATCCTCGGCAAGCATTCCGGCAGGCATGCGCTGAAGGACCGCGCCGCGAAGTACGGTATTGCCCTGGATTCGGCGGAGCTGGACGCGCTCTACGAATCCTTCAAGGAGACGGCCGACCGCCAGAAGGCCGTCAGCGATGATGAGCTACTGCGGATGGTCAGCAGCACCACAGGACAGCAGGCGCAGGTCTATGCGCTCGGCGAGGTCCAGGTCCTGGCCGGCAGCGCACCGCGCCGCGTGGCTGCAGTGACAGTGCGCCATCTGCAAAGCGGCGCAGAGACGACCCAGACCAGCACCGGAGACGGTCCGCTGGAAGCAATCATTGCCGCTATAGGGCAAGGGATTGCCGAGGATATCCGCTTCGACGGGCTGGAGCTGCATTCCCTCGGCAGCGGCGGGAATGCCCAGGCCGAGGCCGCCGTCATGGTGGAGTGGAAGGACACCAAGTTCCGGGGCACGGCCATCCATCACGATATTGTGATGGCCGCAGGCATTGCTTACATCGCCGCTTGTAATGCGGCGCTGCTGTCGGAATCGGAGGTGCCCACTCCCGGCTCAGCGGTGAACAGCTAGAGCGGGGTAGCCCAAAGCATCAGCAGCAACAGGAGCAGCTATAGCGCCTTTGCTTTAACGCATCTTGCCAATGCCGTTTTTTACGGACTTGGGAGATGCGTTTTTTTGCGGGCTTTATCCAGCAAGATTTTTGCCCCATGCGGCATTTGTCAACCTGTGGACAACGTTATCCACATATTCCGCACGATTTGTGTAAAAACCGTGTAAAATCAGCAATAACGCCTTTTTTGCGAGCACCATAAACAGGAGGTTATGCTATGAAACAGAATTGTGAGAATTGTGGATAATGTGGATAATTCGGTGGATAAAAAGTCCTTGACAAGCAAAGTAGCCATTTTACGCATGAAAAAAGCCCCAAAGGGCTATTTTCAGACGATAGTTATGCACGGAAACTGTGGATGGGGCTGTGGATAACTACATTTGAACAAATTGGAAACTGTTAAAATTTTTTTTGAAGCGTCTTTACATTATTCCTCAGCCAGTTTCTCCCATTCGCTAAATAAATCTCCCAGCTCGCGTTTTTTGTCCTTCAGCTCACTTTCATGCTCCTGCAGTGCCATATAATCCTGATACACCTCAGGTTTAGTCATCTCATGCTCAATCCCCGAGATGGCTTCCTCCAGCTTCGCGATATTCTCCTCCAGTTCAGAGATGCGGCGCAGGCGGTTACGTTCCTCGCGTTTGGCCTGCTTGTCCGCCTCATAGGAGAGGGAGCCGCCTTTCTCTGCGGATGTAACTTCGCTGTCGGCACTGCGGGAGGACTTGGCGGCGGCAAGCTCGGCTTCCTCTTCGGCAATTGCTTTGAGCTCAAGCTTTTTCTCAATATAGTCGTCATAATTGCCCAAATACTGATCAATTCCGTCCGGGTGCAGCTCAAGTACCCGTTCAGCCATCTTGTTGAGGAAATAACGGTCATGGGAAATGAACAGCAATGTGCCTTCAAAATCGATCAGGGCCGATTCGAGCACCTCGCGGCTAATGAGATCCAGATGGTTGGTAGGCTCATCGAGAATCAGCATATTGGCTCCGCGCAGCATCAGCTTGGACAGGGCCACCCGGGCCTTCTCGCCGCCGCTCAGCGCAGCTACCTTCTTAAGTACATCCTCGCCGCTGAACAGGAAGTTGCCGAGAATCGTGCGGATTCTGGCCTCCTCCAGCATCGGATATTCGCTCCACAGCTCCTCCAGCACAGTATTGCGCGGATTCAGCCGGGTCTGCTCCTGGTCATAGTAGGCGATCTTCACCTTGGTTCCCCAGTTCACGGTTCCGCGGGAAGGCTCGCGGGTGCCGGTCATACATTGTAGCAGTGTGGACTTCCCGATCCCGTTCGGCCCGATCAGCGCCGCTGTCTCGCCGCGCCGCAGCTCGAAGGAGGCATTGCGGAAGAGCGGTGCAGCCTCAGGACTGAAGGAGACTGCGACCTCACGGACCTGTAGTACCTCCTTACCGGACATGAAGTCAGGCTCGAAGGAGAAGCTGGCCTTCTTCAGGTCGCCCAGCGGCTTGTCGATGCGCTCCATCTTGTCGAGCGCCTTGCGGCGGCTCTGTGCCCGCTTGGTGGTGGAGGCCCGGACAATGTTGCGCTGCACGAAATCCTCCATCCGCGAAATTTCGTCCTGCTGCTTCTCATACTGCTTCATACGAATCTCGTATTCCGCAGCCTTCAGCTCCATATAACGGCTGTAGTTGCCTGTGTATCTGCGCGATTGATGGCGCTCAATCTCCACGATGGTCGTTACCAGGCGGTCGAGGAAATACCGGTCATGGGAGACGACCAGGATGCCTCCGGCGTAGCCGCGCAGATAATCCTCCAGCCAGGTGAGCGTCTCGATATCCAGATGGTTGGTCGGCTCATCGAGCATAAGCAGATCAGGTGCTTGAAGCAGGATGCGGGCCAGTGCCAGTCGTGTCTTCTGGCCTCCGCTTAACGTTGAGATCGGAGTATCCGGTGCGAACTCCCCGAAGCCCATCCCGTGCAGCACACTGCGGATGCGTGTATTGATCTCATAGCCGCCGTGATCCTTGAACCAGTCGGAGCGTCTGGCATAACGCTCCAGCAGATCCTCATAACGCTTCGGATCTTCGGCAAGCGCCGGATCGGCAATGTCCGTCTCCAGCTGCCGCAGCTCGGCTTCCGCTTCCAGCAGAGGCGCAAATACGGCGAGCATCTCTTCCTGTATAGTGTTATCCGATTGTAGGCCGCTGTTCTGGGCTAAGTACCCTATCGTAGTTTCCTTGGACTTATGAATTTGCCCGCTGTCATAAGACATCTCACCCGCGAGAATCTGCAGAAAGGTCGATTTGCCTGCTCCGTTGACGCCAACCAGCCCGACTCTCTCCCTCTCGTTCACCATGAGGCTGATGCCGTCCAGCACGCTTTGTATACCGTATGATTTCGTAATTCCTGTCGCTTGAAGAAGCATTCTGATGAAACCTCCGCCCTTGCAAATTGGCCTTGGCGGCTTGCGCCCCGGCGATTGTCTAATCTTATTCTCCAGTTTACATGAAAAAGCTTAGCCGTGCGAGGTCCATTCTTCTAACAAGGGGAATGAATCAACCTTGGCGAACCGGTGAGAAGAGTGGTAAACTGAGCTTACAAACTATGATAAGCTAGGAATAAGTGAAGGAGGAGGCTGCCTATGCAGGACAGCAGCATGCGGCTAGCCGGGCGGAAGCGCGAGCTTCGCGCCGGGAATACCGCGCTCCGCGATGCCTTGCTCATGGAGCAGCGGGAGCTGTTATCCGCCCGGGTAAGCGCTCATGCCTGGAGCTGGTTCTCACAGGAAGGAGCAGCTTCCCTGCTTGCTTATGCGCCATTCCGCTCCGAGCTGGACTGCCGTCCGCTGCTTGCGGCGGCGTGGGCGGAAGGGCATGAGGTGCTGCTTCCCCGCGTCAACCGGGAGAGCGGGGACTTAAGCCTTCACCAGGTAAGCTCCTGGGATGAGCTTGTCCCTGGAACCTACGGGATCATGGAGCCGCCAGCCGGGAGTGCTGCACTTGCCGGCCCCATCGCGCAAGCAGGACGGGGAAGCGGCTGGCCGGAGGTCATCTTCGTGCCCGGACTGGCCTTTGACCGGCGGGGCGGCCGCCTCGGCTACGGACGCGGTTATTATGACCGCTTGCGCACTGCCCTGGAGGCCGGAGTCTCCGGCACGGCTGCCAAGCCTATGTGGATTGGTCTGGCCTACGGCCTCCAGCTGGTACCCGAAGTACCGCTTGAAGAGCATGATGCCCTGATGGATCTGCTGATTACGGAGAACGGCATCTGGGATTGCCGGAAGGAGAGGCTACATGGAATTAACTCATTTCAACGAGCAGGGCAGAGCCCGCATGGTGGATGTGAGCGACAAGGAAGTTACGAAGCGGACAGCAGCAGCCAGAAGCCAGGTGCATATGGCCCCGGAGACGCTGAGCGCCATTAAGGCGGGAACGATCCGCAAGGGCGATGTGCTAGCGGTAGCTCAGGTTGCAGGAATCATGGCGGCGAAGCAGACCGCAAGCTGGATTCCCATGTGCCACCCGCTACCGCTTACCGGAGTGGATATCCGCTTCATGGATAACAACAAAGATGAACTATATATAGAAGCAACCGTCAGCACTACCGGCAAGACCGGGGTGGAGATGGAGGCGCTGACTGCCGTATCGGCAGCTGCGCTGACCGTATATGATATGTGCAAGGCGCTGCAGAAGGACATGATTATCGGACCTACGATGCTGGTGTCCAAGAGCGGCGGCAAGAATGGGGATTACGCGCTGGAGGCAGAGTAGAGCAGCAGCAGGGAATGATACAGCCGAAGGCGCAGCGGCAGCTGCTTCAGCAGCCGGACATACATAGTACATAGAGAGGGAGGGACAACCTATGGCGTGGAAAACAGCAATCCTGACGGCCAGCGATAAAGGGGCCAGGGGCGAACGGGAAGACACGAGCGCCCAGGTGATTCGGGAGCTGGTGGAGGAGGAGCTGGGCGGCGAGATCATTGAATACCGGATCGTGCCTGATGAGCAGGATGAGATTATTGCTGCATTGATTGAGCTTACGGATTATTTCAAGGCGGATCTGGTGCTGACAACCGGCGGAACCGATCTGGCCATCCGCGATGTGACGCCGGAGGCGACGCGGCGGGTCATTGAACGCGAAGTGCCTGGACTCTCCGAGGCGATGCGCAGTACGGTGATGCAGAAGAACCGCGCAGCTATGCTGTTCCGGGGAATCTGCGGTATCCGCGGAAGAACCCTGATTGTCAATCTGCCCGGTACCCCGAAGGGGGTACATGAGAATCTGGCGGCGATTATGGACCAGCTGCCGGAAGCTCTGTTAATGGTTACGGGACAATACCGCCAGTAATCGGACTCTGCTCTCTTCACTTTTGTCTAAATCGTTCAGGATAGACGATGGATGTGTGATATAAGTTATGGTATTATTATTTTATCGTTAACTATTGTCATGAACGGACAGAAGGATGGGAGGAAACCGGTATGTTAGGTGGTATTGGCACACCCGGAATTATCTTGTTGGTTATCTTGGCGCTGCTGCTCTTTGGTCCCAATAAGCTTCCTGAGCTGGGGCGGGCAGTCGGGCGTACCTTCCGTGAATTCAAGGACGGCGCGCGGGAGATTGTGAACGAGCCGGAACCGGCCAAGCGGAGCGAGACACCTGCTCCTGTGGCTGCGCAGACGGTAGCAACAGAACTTCCGCAGGACCGCCGTCTGCCGGAATAATTTTAAGGTTCCCACGCAGGGGCGTCTTTCCCAGGTCTGCTTATAGACCGGGGCGGCGCTCCTTTTTTCTCTAATGTATATAACCATATTCATATCAATCCGGGTGGTGTCAGTCATGTCTCTGGAAGCGGAAGAAATGTCCCTCGTCGATCATCTGACGGAGCTGCGCAGACGTCTTATCTACGTGCTGATCGTGTTCGTGGCCGGACTTGTGCTCGGCTTATTCGTCGCCAAACCAATCTATTTGTATCTTATAAGCGCCGATGTTGCGCAAGGCTTCATTCTGCATGCGTTCTCCTTCTGGGACGGAATCGGGATGTATATGAAGATCGCTATGGCAGTCTCGCTGGTCTTCTCTGTGCCGTTTATCGTCTTCCAGCTATGGGCGTTCATCAGCCCCGGCCTGCGGCCTGTGGAGCGGAGCGCTGCCCTGCGTTATGTGCCATATGTGTTTGTGTTGTTTATTGCCGGCATTGCTTTTGCCTATTACATAGTGTTCCCTATGGCCTTATCCTTCACGATCTCGATTACGCGGAATATGGGGCTTGAGGAGACCTACGGCATCGCCGAATACTTCGAGTTTCTGTTCAGCCTGGTAATTCCGCTGGCCCTGCTCTTCGAGCTGCCGCTGATTGTCATGTTCCTGACCAAGCTCAGGGTGCTTAACCCGCTGCGTCTGCGCAAGATGCGCCGTTATGCCTATTTCGCGCTTGTGTTCATTGCTGTGGTTATTACGCCGCCTGATTTCATCTCGGACTTTCTGGTGACGATTCCGCTGCTGGTGCTGTATGAATTCAGCGTATTTCTGTCCGCATTCGTCTACCGCAGGCAATTGGCTGAGGATGCTAAGCGGGAGGCGCGGTATGTGAAGGCAGATTAGAGGGATGGGGGCATAATATGCCCCTTGTTGGATAGAATGGAGTAAAGTGTGTGTCGGACAAGCGCTGAAACCATAATTTTGGCAAAAACAAATACGATTTTACGTAAAAGGACTTGAAATCCGTCTTCAAGTTGAGTATCATAAAAATTGTTGTTAGCACTACAGAGGGTTGAGTGCTAACGCTGCTGAAAAACCGGGATTGGCCGGAGCAGCATTCCGTAACGGATGCTGATGGCGCAGATCCCCGCAGCTCAATCTATGTTTTCAAGGCAAATCACATAATTTCAAAGGAGGCTATTTTTTCATGATTAAACCACTAGGTGAACGCGTATTGGTAGAACCAAGCGAGCAACAGGAAACCACTTCTTTCGGGATCGTGCTTCCAGACTCTTCCAAAGAGAAGCCGCAAGAAGGTACTATTATCGCTGTAGGCAGCGGAACTTTGAAAGACGGAGTCCGTGTAGCGCTGGAAGTAAAAGAAGGCGACCGTGTGCTTTTCTCGAAATATGCCGGAACTGAAATCAAATACGAAGGCAAAGAATATCTGATTATGAAAGAAAGCGACATTCACGCTATTCTTGACTAGTCTTAAGCGTCTCTCATAAGTCGGATTCAGAATACATTCACAAATTATATTAGGAGGTTAACTATACAATGGCAAAAGAAATTAAGTTCAGTGAAGATGCTCGCCGTGCAATGCTGCGCGGGGTTGACGCTTTGGCAAATGCAGTAAAAGTTACACTGGGTCCTAAAGGCCGCAACGTGGTACTGGAGAAGAAATTCGGCAGCCCGCTGATCACGAATGACGGTGTAACCATCGCCAAAGAAATCGAACTGGAAGATGCTTTTGAGAACATGGGCGCACAGCTCGTTAAAGAAGTAGCTACCAAGACTAACGATGTAGCCGGTGACGGTACTACAACTGCAACGGTTCTGGCTCAGGCTATGATCCGCGAAGGTCTGAAGAACGTAACTGCAGGCGCTAACCCGATGGTTATGCGTAAAGGGATCGACAAAGCAGTGAAGGCTGCTGTTGCTGAACTGCAGAATATCGCTAAGCCGATTCTGGATTCCCAAGCTATCGCTCAAGTAGCTGCAATCTCCGCTGCTGACGAAGAAGTGGGCCAACTGATTGCTGAAGCTATGGAAAAAGTGGGCAAGGACGGCGTTATCACCGTTGAAGAATCCCGCGGATTCCTGACTGAGCTTGAAGTGGTTGAAGGTATGCAGTTCGACCGTGGTTACATTTCCCCGTACATGATTACGGATACGGACAAAATGGAAGCCGTTCTGGAGAACCCGTACATCCTGATCACAGACAAGAAGATCAGCAGCACTCAAGAAATTCTTCCCCTCTTGGAGAAGATCGTTCAACAGGCGCGTCCGCTGGTAATCATCGCTGAAGACATCGAAGGCGAAGCTCAGGCGATGCTGATCGTGAACAAGCTGCGCGGAACATTCAATGCTGTAGCGGTTAAGGCTCCTGGCTTCGGCGACCGCCGTGAAGCTATGCTGCAGGATATCGCTGCTCTGACAGGCGGCCAAGTGATCACTGAGAAGCTTGGACTTGATCTGAAAAGCACTTCCATTGAGCAACTGGGTAACGCCCGTCAAGTGCGCGTAACCAAAGAAAACACTACAATTGTAGACGGAAGCGGCGACAAGGCGGACATCAATGCACGCGTTAGCCAAATCCGTTCCCAGCTGGAAGAAACGACTTCCGAGTTCGACAAAGAAAAACTGCAGGAGCGTCTGGCGAAATTGGCTGGCGGCGTAGCCGTTGTCAAAGTCGGTGCTGCTACTGAAACTGAACTCAAAGAGCGTAAGCTCCGCATCGAAGATGCCCTGAACGCAACCCGCGCTGCGGTTGAAGAAGGTATCGTATCCGGTGGGGGTACGGCTCTTGTGAACGTATATGCTGCTGTAGCTGCTGTTGTAGCTGAAGGCGACGAAAGAACTGGCGTTAACCTCGTGCTGCGCGCACTGGAAGAGCCTGTTCGTACCATCGCTGCTAACGCAGGCCAAGAAGGTTCCGTTATCGTGGACCGCCTGAAAAAAGAAGCTATCGGCATCGGCTACAACGCTGCTACCGATGAGTGGGTAAACATGTTCGAAGCAGGGATCGTTGACCCTGCCAAGGTAACCCGTTATGCGCTGCAAAACGCAGCTTCCGTAGCGGCTATGTTCCTGACTACCGAAGCGGTTATCGCTGACAAGCCAGAACCAGCCGGTGCTGGTGGCGGAATGCCAGATATGGGCGGCATGGGCGGTATGGGTGGCATGATGTAATAAGGGTGACAAACCCTTATGCATCAAGGGTTTCCTGAGAAGGAAACACCGTTTGACCACATGATGCAAAAATAAGAGGCTTCCTATGAGTTCATTGAACTTGTGGGAAGTCTCTTTTTCATAGCTCAAATCTTTAATATTCTTCAATCTAATTCTTCATCTAAAAGAGGTTTTACTAAACGACGCACTTCGTCTGTTGACGTTGTATCCATTAATTGCTCTCTTAGTTCGTCTGCGCCTCTAAATCCACGAACATAGATTTTGAAATAGCGAAGAAGTGGTCTAAATGAACGTGGCAGGGTTTCTGTTGAATATTTATCGTGAAGCTCCAACTGTAAAAGAAGTAAATTGAGAAAATCCTTAGCGCTATGTTCTTTAGGTTCTTTTTCAAAAGCAAATGGATTAGTGAAAATGCCACGGCCAATCATGACACCATCAACGCCGTATTGTTCTACTAATTGTAATCCTGTTGCGCGGTCCGGAATATCTCCATTAATAGTTAACAACGTATTTGGAGCGATTTCATCGCGTAATTTTTTTATCTCAGGAATTAGTTCCCAGTGTGCAGCTACTTTGCTCTTCTCTTTTTTTGTACGAAGGTGAATGGAAAGATTCGCAATATCTTGTTTCAATATATGTCCTAACCAATCGCGCCACTCGTCAATTTTAGAGTAACCCAATCTTGTTTTAACACTGACCGGCAATCCACCTGCTTTTGCTGCTTGAATAATTTCTGCTGCAACTTCAGGATGCTTTATTAATCCAGCCCCTTTTCCACTGGCTGCGGCGTTTTGTACTGGGCATCCCATGTTTATATCGATACCACGAAAACCAAGTTTTGTCATATCAATACTCATCTGTTCAAAAAGTGCAGGTTTATTGCCCCAAATATGAGCGACAATCGGTTGCTCATCATCTGTGAACATTAATCGCCCACCTACATTTTCTTTTCCAACAGGGTGACAATAATTTTCTGTACTTGTGAATTCCGTGAAAAATACGTCAGGTTTTGCAGCTTCACTAATGACGTGACGAAATACAATATCTGTGACGTCTTCCATTGGTGCTAATATAAAAAACGGTTTTGGTAAATCCAGCCAAAAATTTGGTTCGTTACTCATATTATCTTCTCCTGTTGCAACATAGCAAAGTCTTTTACCCATCATACATAGTATCATTATTTTTGTTGAATTTGTATGAATAGTTGTGGTTTGACGTGAGAGTGATATAGATTCCAATCCTGCAACCTGTCGACCTGTTCCCGGCGGCAAGATGTAATTTTGCCCACATGATTTAAAAAAAGCTACTCACAAGTTCGATTTGAACTTTGTGAGTAGCTTTTTTTATGCCATGGAAATAAAATAGGTATCCGTAAAAGTCTGATCTCCTGGAGATCAGGCTCTTTTTGCTGTTTGCCAGCAGTGAGCGGCAAGCGCGAACTTAAAGATTTCTTTAACTTTCACACAGGGGTTAATCCGCCATGTAGAATTGTAGCTTGATAGGGTTAATCAGCTAATTTAGGAGCAAAGAAGGGGAATTCCAATTGAAAGGCCGGAACTTGATGACAAAAACCCGAGGTTTTATCATTTTTTTAATCTTTCTTCTTGCAACAACTCCATCAGCAGCAGCGGCACAAAGCTCCAGCTATGCAGAAGCGCTTAATCACTTAGGATTGTTCAGTGGAACGGAGAATGGATATGAACTGTCGCGGGTGCCTACCAGAGCAGAATCCCTTGTAATGATGCTGCGTTTGTGGGGGAAGGAAGAAGAGGCCCTGAAAAGCACCTACAAAAATCCTTTTAATGATACGGGGTGGGAAAGCCGCTACGTGTCGTATGCCTATGCCAAGGGTGTAGTTAACGGAATTAATGAATATCGTTTTGGCGGTAACCGGCCTATCTCGCTTAACCAATATTGTTCAATGGTATTAAGGGTGTTGGGATATTCAGAAACAAAGGGCGACTTTACCTATGAAACCGCGGTTTCTTTCGCCTCAATAGTTCTAGGAATAGATCTTACAAAAGAACGTGGATTCAATCGGGGAACGCTTGCAAAAATAAGCAGTTATGTTCTAAACACAAGACCCAAAAATCAAATTGCAACACTTGGTCAAACCCTTAGTGCAACGGATGTTTTCACCACGCAAGCTTTAAACGAGGCAAGGTCACTTTTGGAGCAGGATAAAAATATTAATGGAGCGACGATTTTAATATATGCAGTGGGTTCTGACCTTGAATCACAGCAAGGACGGCTAACCGATGACTTGGAAGAAATTTTGCGAGGTCAGCCAAACCAAAATACGAAAATCCTGATGCAAACAGGCGGAACGCTCAAATATCACAACAAATATATGGCCGATGGAGCGTCCGAACGCTTTGAAGTTAGCCATGGACAACTTAAAAAGCACGAAAGCCACATCCAAACCGCCGCATCAGACCCTAGGACACTGAGGGATTTTCTTGTATGGGGCAAAACCGTTGCACCCAGTGAGCGTTATATCCTGATTCTATGGGATCATGGGTATGGTACAATGGGCGGATTTGGTGCAGACGAGCTAAATGAACGAACAACGATGAAGGTTTCGGAGCTTTCCAAAGCAATCGGTTCATCAGATATGTATTTCGACTTAATCGTCTTTGATGCATGTCTTATGGGCACCGTTGAAACTGCCTATGCGCTTAGAGATCAGGGCAAATATCTCATAGCTTCTGAAGATTCAACCCCCGCAGCAGGCTTGTACTATACCACATGGATAGGTGCGATAGAGCGAAACCCACAGATTAGCACTGAAAGAGTAGGGCGTTTAATTTTAGATTCCTTTACCCTTCATTCGGGGATTGAAGCTAAGATGCAAACAACCATGTCAATGATGAAGCTTTCTCAGGCGGAATCCTTGGTTAAGGCCATAGAACATGCAGAGTTTGATCTCTCACTAACAGACCTTGCAAACCGCTCAGAGCTATTAGGCAAAAACGAAGGGATATTTGATCAATATGATCTTATAGAGCTCATGGGCCAATCATCAGAAGTCACTGCTGCAGCCCAAGCACTTGCCTTCGAAGTAAGAAATTCAGCAGGCTATAACCATCGCAACGGTGTGGCTTTATATTTCCCTAACAGAAAAATCGCACAAACAAATGAAATGAAAGAAGAACTACAAGCCATTGGCCTTAGCTCAAAGTATATAGAAACTATTTTCAACGGTAAGCTGTAAAGGCTGATCGTTATCCAGAATGTGGTCTTATAACAAGGAGGTATTTTATGAAGAAGATTTTAAGCTTGATGCTGGTACTTTCGCTTCTCGCATCAGTAACGCCTGTTTATGCGAATGTAGCAACAGAGTACGCCTATATGTTTGGTGTGAAAACAGGAGGAAACGATGACGGCGGAACAGGTGATGAGATTCACATGGGCGTGAGTACCTATGAATCTGGACTACCCTCTGATCATGCAGCAAATCTTGGCGGAGCTCCCGCTTGGTCTGATATAAAACATACCTTTAAAATGCAAAATATTCCACCATGGAGAATGAATGAATTCGTTTTTTGGCTGGTGGGCAGTAATGACTGGTACGGTGAATCTGTGGATTTGTATCTTCCCTATCTTGAGGGGAATACCAATCCAGAGAAGGTAATGACCATTCCAATACACTCATGGACAAAAGGCAAGGACAGACTGTATCATGACATTTCGGACGTAACCAAAAGAAAATTCACAGATATAGGCTATGTTGACGAGCTTGGAGGAGAGTTCTATCTGGATGCGAATTCGTCAGACTCTGAACGTGTAGAGTGGAACAAATATGTCAGAGATCAATATGGTTATTATGACATCATGCAATATGAGGATGCTCCTGTGTTCAGCTATACTGTTTCGGACGACTCTGTAGGCAGGGATTGGTTAACATTCCAGGAACCAACCAAAACAAAAACGTTTCAGTTAGATATTGACCGCAAGAAGCTTCACGATCAAATGGTTGCACAGAACAAAGCAGAGATTTCGCTAACCTACAGGGTGGCGCTGCTTGCCCAGTCTACCAATGCTGAAAGTCTCGGGGGGACCTTTGCCCATACAAGCTCAGGAAATCCCGAAGTTAAAACCTATTTAACAACAAAGATAGGGCAAGCGGATTACTATTATAAAGATGTAACTTATACGTTCTATCGTAGTATATATAACCTCGGCAACCCTGATATCAATCAGACTGTTACCTATTCGCCGAGCCAGGACAACCGATATCTGAATCGGAAATTGACAGATGTTAACATCACAGTTGAAGCGGTTTCCATTCATAAAAAAGCCATGACGCAAGAAATTAAAACGGAGCTGATCACCAACTTCCAAGCCACGCCTTTGTTATATATTGGGAACAATACGACAACACCGCTTGCCAACCTAACCATGACCAAACTGCAGGGCAATGACGGCAAACCAAACGGCAAACTTCAGTTCACCGGACAAGTGCCGCTGGATGTTAGTGCAGTTGAAAGCGAGGGCATAAGGCTTCAGCTTGACAACGTATCTACCCATCTAACGAAAAAAGGCCGGGCTCAGGCCTATCATTTGGAAAATCCAACTCCAGAATCAGCAACATCACAAAGTTTTTATTTCTCAACTCACAAAGTGGACACAAAAACACCAACTGTAAGAGTGACCGATAAAAATGGAAATGACCTGGTGGGGGCAGATTCCATTCAAAACAACATCAAAAAGCTGCATGAATTTTATATGGTTGCCAGCGAAACACTCTATCCAGACGGAAATGTCGCCCACAGCGAGTCGAATCAAAACTATTTTAATTATGAGCTGTACAAGAAAACTGGTGATTCCTATGAACCGGCCATGACCCGAATCACAAACTTTGACGGTACAGGAAACAGAGCAAGAGTTACCGCACCTATTAACACGCAGGTTATCAATGGCGTTAGCCTAAAACTAAGTCCAATCGATCGGGCGGAAGGCGAATTCAAGCTTCGGCTGTATGGATGGGATCAAGCTGACAATCCGCTTGGCGGAGATGCCGGATATGCAGAAATTGAAAATATCAAAATCGATAATCTGGCTCCGCGAGTGACCGTAAACGAAACGGTACATCCGCAAGATGCACAGCTTCGCAAAAGAAATGACTATCGCTTTGAAATGAACGACCTTGAGCAAAGCAATAACGGCTGGTCAAGGACTTATTATACCTTTATGAACGGAATTACGGCGCCACCTGACACGCCAATCAATCAAATTAAACCTGCCTCCACAGAAATTGCTTCAACTCAAGGGCTGTGGGCATTCGTAGACTCAGAAGGGGATAGCACAACTGCCATGCTATCCATTCCAAAAGGGGACAACTATGAGGGAACTCTCTATTATTTCACAGTAGACTCACTTGGAAACGATTCTAGAAACGAGCAAGCATCAAGATACTATAAAAAATCTGTGAGTATTTTCAATGGAAATGTTGCCGACACCCTCCATACGGAGGATTCAAGTCTTCCAAAGCCGTATTTTGACATTAGCTTTGACGTAAGCAATTCAAACCTTGAAACGAGTTATCGGTGGATTTCTGATCCTGGCAATGACAAAAGCTTTACGCAAAAATTTAGAGTATACGAATCAAGCGATGATGTTGGTGCAGCTGAAAAAACTAATCTTAGCGGAACCAAAGTTTTGATGGACGGGAGATATATACTGGAATATCGTGTGAAAAATAAACAGTCTGGTAACACTGCCGAATTTTCACAAGTATACACGTATGACGCCTATTCCCCGGAGATTAAATATACCGCAGGAAGTCAGCACGATCATTTCAAATCATCACAACAGTTTAACATGAAAGTGACAGACCGCAGTGGAATTGCAAGTGCATATTACTATTTATCTAAGCCAGACTCAGAGATCAGAATTGAAGAGTTGCCAAACTATCCGCTGACTCTGACAATGGACAGTGACAATATAGCCCAGGTTAATCAGACCTTGACCCTGACAGGACTTCCAACAGGTGCGTACAGCATTGTTGTTGTGGCCAAAGACCCGCATGGCAGAGAAAGCAAAAAGGTTTCCCCATACTTTGGCATGAGGTCAGAAGCTGCAATCATTGACACATTGAACTTTACGGAGCCAAAGACTTTAAACGGAATGGGTACAACAACGGATGGAACCTATAGTGTCTATGCTGTTTTGAATGAACCGCATGCAGCATGGACTTCTGATAGCGCATTGAAATATCAAAAACCGGTATATTATGCAACAACGGACGGCATGCCAACAGATAACGGCGCTTTAGTTTCTGAGTTTACAGCGAGCAACAATTCCGGTGGGAATTATGCCTTTACACTCGACACACCGGTTCCGCTTCAAGAAGGTGTCAACACCATCTACTTCCAGTTTGGACTCATCAATGCTCCAGCTGACGACAAACCTGAATTTTTAACAGAAGCAAGACCGCTTACCATTCTTTATGATAGCCAGGCACCAACCTTTGAATTGCCGGACTATAGCACCATTCAGCCAACAAACGCATCCGTGACAGCAACAATCATCGCAAGTGATGCTGGCACAGGGATTAGCAAACTGACAGTTGCACCAGAGGATGCAGACAAAATCACGGTTTCTCCATATACAGACGGTGCATTCACAGTAACGGTAAGCGAAAACATCACAACAAAACTGATCCTGTCTGATGAGCTTGGGAATCGTGTTCTAGTTCCTATTTCCGTATCTAACATTGACCGGGCAGCTCCATCTGCGCTTGCTTCAAGTAACATCGTGACCAAAGGAGCAAGACAAGATGGTGTGATTACAGTTGATGTCTCAGACAAGAACGATACAACCGTTTCATTCGCGCTTATTCAAGACCCGGCAGACAACCATATTCTAACCGAAACGGACTATGCGTTGTTTCAATCAAGCCATTCCGTGGAAATGCAGAGTAGTCCGGTAATCATTAATGGCGAAGGCAATAAACAGAAAACCTACACCATTGACTTGAAGGGGCTTAGTGGAAGTTATGCCATTGGGGTCAAAGCCGTCGACACAGCAGGAAATGTAACTGAAAAAGTGTTCTTTGACTCAAAACTGGACCTGGTTGACGCGGAGGCATCCATTGTAAGTGTCAGCGCAAACCCTGCAACAACAAAAACCACTGCAACGGTTAGCGTTTATTTTAACGTTCCAGTCACCGTGATGCCTAACGCACCTGTAGAGGGTGATGTTGTGGGTGAAATGGCAAGGTCGAACCTTCTGTATACAGGACTTTTAACAACATCGGCTGACTACGTAATGGACTACGAGGTTGTAATTCAAAACAATAATAAAATCAGCCTCTATATTCAGGATGAAGTTGGAAGGGATAGCGTTCTAGAATTCACGCCTGATGTTAATTTCGTTACAGGATTTGATATTTCAGGTCATGTAGAGAAAAATGGTCAAACGATCCAAAACGGCGGGTTCATATCCTATAACCAGGGCGATAAGCTTTACTATGTTGTCGTTCCGGAACCAAAGTATTCCGGACAATATTTCTTTGTTGAACATGCAGTGTTATCTGGATTAGAACTCAATACCGAGCTAAGTGTTCCTGACCCATCATTTACAGAAGCAGAAGGAAGAACAGCTTATTCAAAGCTGGTATTTGAAGCGCTAAGAGACGGCAAAACAACAAAATCAGCTTATTTCGAGTCATACACGGCAGAAGGTATGGAAGCTGACCGGATGGAAGATGAATATGTTGCCATTACAGTGGTTGACGAAACTGCACCAGCTGCAAAGGTGGACTATTCGATGACGGAGTCAACCAACCAGAGTGTTACCGCAACACTTTCTGTATATGACCCGGAAAGCGGGATTTTGAAACTTGAGCGTTCGTATGACGGCATAAGCTTTAGCCCCATTGAATCTATTGTTTCGCATACCGAAACCTTCGAGCAGAATGCAACGGTATATTTCAAAGTGACAAACAAAGCCGGAATAGAAACGATCGTGCCAGTCACCGTGTCAAACATTGATAAAACGCCAATCACGCAAGACACACACTACAAGGTTGAATACAGCTATGAGAACTATCTTGGGAACTGGGTTCCAATCACAGAAGGAAAAGCCTATAGAAGGGTTATGGCAACGCTCAAGTTTACCGGAGGCGGAAAAACTCTTTCGATGACAAACAACAACGCAGCCTTCTCAAGGACTCTAACTGAGGATAATAATACCTTCACATTTGAGTTTAGGGATCAATCGGGCAACACAGGTTCTCATACGGTTAGCTATAACCAGTTTGATAATACCATTGGCCGAACATCCTATGTGTTATCCAATACGGCCAAGACGAACCAAAATATCTTTGCAACGATCACTTTAACGGATGATTCAGGTGAAATAGCATTCGCAGAGGTGAAGAAAGGCGATGTGGTTTATCCCTTCAAAGGGGAGCCGCTTGAGAATGAATATGTCGTTGAACTGGACAGCTCAGGAATTTACAATGTGACAGCCTATGACTACGCTGGAAACCGTTGGACGACTCCGATCACCGTCTCAAACATTAACAAGGTAACGCCTACTGCAATCGCAAGGACTTACAGCACGCCACCAACCACCATTACTGCACAAAGCGTGAATGTTGAGTTGACCCAGTTCAGCAAGGATATCAAAACGATTACAGTCACCGGTGTAGAACCTACCGGAAGCCTAACTGCCAACGATATCGTACATATCCCCGGCACAAAAGCTGTTCGGTTTAGAAAAAATGGTACAGTGTCCATGTTCTTTGTTGACGACTATGGCAACGAAGGACAGGAAGTGATTACCATATCGAATATTGTGTCCACACCGCCGCAAATCAAAGCCACTGCAACATTAGCTGAAGATAAGCTGAGCGTGAATGTAACCTTTGACCAAATCCGTGACAGTGACGGCGTTCCGCTGGACATTCTTAGAAAACTAACAGAGCTTACCGTTTCTTATCGTGGATATGAACATGCACTTCTAACTGAAGTGAAGGACGAGTCCGGCGATGCCCTGTCCTATAAAGAGGCAGTAATCAATGTTAAAACTAACGGAGAGCACGTCTTTCAAGTTAGGGACCAAACAGGCATCACGCAAAAAATTCTAGTAACGGTTGAAGGAATTGAAGTGGGCGGCCCAAGGGTTAAAGAAGTTCGCTGGACATACAAATATCTCGAAAAGAACCAAAGTGGTGAGTGGGTGGAAAAGGATCATCAAAACAAGATTGTTGTTGGTGTTGACACCTCTGGAAAAGAAGAAGGATATGTTGTGGGAATCGACAAGAACCCGGCAACAAACCAGAATGTGAATGTCACGGTAATCACGGATAAAGATGCTAAACTCGTGGGCGGAAACGATCCTTGGGAACAAGAGAAGTCAATGAACTATAGAGAAAATGGACTTTACAATTTTAACCTTGAAGGAAGAACAGGGACCTATACCTCGTATGGTGTTGACATTGGTCTAATCGACAAAACACCCCCTGTGCTAAAACTTAAAAATGGTGAAGAGCTAATCTTCATCGAAGGCATGACGCCTAAAAAAGATGCCTCCATTGCCTATGACAAGTCTAAGCTTCTAGACTTCGAAGCATGGGATATGGTTGCGGGTAAAAAGGTCGACCTGACGAACCGGGTCACCATAAGCTATGGAACTGGCGGGCGGGTGTTTAACCCTGACAACATCTTAGCAAATGAATTTGTTCGCTCGAACCCGTATTATATCGACTATACCGTAAGAGATGATGCAGGGAATCAAACCACCATTCGCCGGACCGTTCGCCTTGTGGGTCTTTATGACACCATAGCTCTTGTGAACGGCGTTATGCCAGACAGCTCAAATGCTGCGTCCGTTATTGGAAACAAGGTTGAAATTTCATTGAAGAACTTTTCCGGGATCTCGTATGCACGTTATGAAAAAGGTGTCTTAACACAAGGTCAGATGAAGACAAAAGGAACGGTCCTTCGGGAGAAAAGCGGAGTGTATACCCTCGATAATGTTACGAACGGTTGGTATACCGTATATATCCAAACGGATAGACGCGATTATTTCAACATTCATGTATATGTCTCAAATCAAGGAGGGAAATAGGCAATGACGTTCTATAGAACAATGAAACGCAGTATAGCTGCAGCTATTATTCTATCCATGCTTTTCACTTTTGCAAGTTTCCCTGTTCATGCTGACGCCAGTAATGCGGATTATTCCATTGCGAACGAATTTATGAAATATTCAATCAATTCAAAAACAGGTGGTTTCTCCATCGAAACCATTGATGGTCATCCACAAAAAGCGTTTGACAACAACCTTCCGCTTCTTTATAAGGAAGATACGGCAAGGAGCAATGGAACATCCTTCACAACCGTTCGTATCGACGGAAAGGATTTTATTTTCGGCCAGGAATATGGCTGGTTTGGGATCGATACCAAGCTTCATGAACCTGTCGTTTCAGAGCAAAACAGACTTTTAACCATTGCATGGGACATTAAGGGCTATACCATTACACAAAAGGTGTCCATTTCGATAGACCCTAACAATTCAAGGACTGGTAACATTGGTATTTCATATGATGTGAAAAATAACAATGCCACAGCCGGAACGGTGGGGATTCGGCTTCTTCTAGACAACGCGCTTGGTTCAGAAATTGATGCACCTTATGTGTTGGTTAATCCGTCGCAACCGACAATCGTTGAAACCGAATATAGCGGTGACAGCCTTCCGCAGCAAATTAGATATGTTGATTCTCTTTCAGCTTCGAACAAGACGGCTTATGCCCTCTTGTCCGGCTGGAGCGGCAACAAGGATGTGAACGTTGATAAGGTGATTGTCGGGCACTGGATTAATCTTGCAAACACAAGATACGATTATACACCAAACCCTAGTGTTGACTTTACTAATTACTCCAACAAATATTTAGTTCCTGACACTGCAACGGCTTATTATTGGAATGAAAAATCAATTGAGCCGGGTCAAGTCAGAATTTCTGAAATGCTCTATGGTATCGGTAACTTTGCTGAACAAACCAAAAAGGAGCATGTATCCATAGGGATCCACACTGAACAAGTATTACTTACTAACGACAAAAAAGCTTATGAAAACAATGGTGTTATTAAAGCAAATGTAGTCATTGACAATAGTGTCTCAGGAGCAAAAGAACTTATAGAACCCATTGTGAAGCTTAGCCTCGAAGAGGGACTTGTGTTTGCAGCCACGAATACACGAGAATACACGGTGAAGATTTCGGGCGGTCTTAACATTGGAACGGTGTTTGATATTCCGGATGTTGACATTATTGCAGAGACACAGTCTATGATCACATCAAAACGTCTGGTCGTTTCGTTAAACGCAACAGAAATTATTGATGCTAGCACAAATAAAGTGGTTGACTATAGTGCAAACACAAACATTTTGATTCCAGCAGTTGAAGGAAAGCTCCCGGAAGTTTCAATGAAGCATGTTTTCCCGGCGGCAGTTTATTATGAAGGTGACAAAAACCTTACCGTTTCTGGCGATATGAAGGTTCTGATGGAGGCCCTTTCGGGAAGTGACGGATGGAGTCTGTACCTTGTTCCATCATCCAGCGCTGAGGCTGTTCTGATTGACAAAAGAAAAATAAGTTTTATTGATGAAGGTCAAACGCTTGCCTTCTCAACGAATCAGACGTTGGCGGTTGGAAAGTATGACATTGAATTTAGATTTACGAATCAACAGCTGATCGATGCCTTCGGTACAAAAATCCAAGCAACAACTAAAGTGGACGTCACCAATAAAATAGCGGATAAAAGTGCAAGCTACGGTATTGTTTCGCTAGTCCGATTCACAGACGCTGCAAACAACAGACAGTTATATGATTATATTAGTTTTACAAACGAAGATGTAATGAAGAAATTTATATCCGGCGGCGTGAAAAAAGATGGCATTCTTCACAAAGAAATAGCATTTGAAGAAAATAAAACAGAAATTCTGTTGACCCTTCGCGGAAAAATCAGGCTTATGGATACGGGTAAAGAAAAATATTACTCTGCCAGCAGAGCCGATGGCGATATTACCATCAACAGCATCCTGACCTATGACAGCAACGAAGCTCTTAAGATGACCGTTGACAACAAGGGTGCAAAGCTAGAAGGCGATGGCACCGTCAAAGTGATCAACTCGATTAATATTTGGCATAATAAGTGGCATTTCGAAGTGAGCAATGGAACTAAATATACCCTGGATCGGGAGGCTGTTGCCGAGAAGACTGCTCAAGCATTTGAACTTCAGCTCGGAGATGCCGGTTCTATGATGCAAAATATTGCAGGTTTTTTGATCAATATTAAATATGGTGTGATGACCCAGGACGATGATGATTTCGGAATCAGCTTTGGCGGAAGAATTTCAATGCCTTTAAAAGCTGCTGATCCATCTAAGGGTGAGGAGCATTATGATTATAAAGGCTCGCTAACAGCGAACGTTCAAGATGTTCTATATGGCAGTAAAGACAGCGAAATTGGTTTTGTTGGTATTAACACAACACTATCTGTAGCCCTGCCCAAAGATATATTAGGCCCATTAGTAGGAAACGAGGCCGGTGTTAAGGCGGATATAACCATTAACACCATTGATGATATTTATAGCATTGATGCCGGTGTTTCCGTTACCATGCTGGAAGTAGAAGGGTCACTGGCACTGAAGAAGGTTCCTATTAACGAAGTTCCCAAGATGATGCTGGACAAGCTCACCTTCTTTTTAGCGCCAACTACAATGAAGGTTCCTGTGGTTGCACCTTATGTATTTATCACAGGCCTTGGCGGAGGAATTTCGAACCTTGCAGACACCGTTGCCGGAGAACCGGCAGGTGAACTTCCACCCCTTACCATACATCTTCAAACGAGGCTTTTAATTAATGCGATTATTGTAGGTGACTTTAAGCTGGATGCAAAACTATCGGGTCTTGCCATTGAAGGTACTGGCCGGTTAGAAAAAGACGAAGAAGGAAGACTTCTTAATATTCAAGCGGGAATGAATGTTCAATGGATCTCGCCGTTTCAGCTCAATGCCTTCGGCAGCATCAGTATTCATGCCGGAGCCATTCGTGGCGGTATAACGATTAAAATTACGGAAGATTATTTTTATGGTTATGTTTATGCAGGGCTGTTCATTCCAGACTCCATCCCGCTGCTTGGGGGCAAGGAGATCGCAGGAGTTGAGGCAGCAGTCTCATCTGACTTTGTGGGTGCAAACTTTAAGGTCATTGGGGTGAAGCTTGGCTTTATCTATTATTGGAACGGTGATCTAAGCTTTGGCGGGTCCATCGACCTCTCTTCAAGAGGAGAAGCTGTTCACTATGTCCACTCGGAAGCGCTGGACGAGAGCGGCAACCTTGTGCCAACCACCATGATCTATGGAACGAATATGAGAAGACTGAGTACGGAGGCCATCGCTAAGACAAGGGCCGGGAATGGGGTTACAAAAGAGATTAACCCGACAACAAAGGATGCACTTCTCTTTGAAGTTCCACTTCGTGGTTTAATCAAGCCTTCTGCATCAGAAATCATTGTCACCAATCCAAATGGAAAAAGATTGACCATGGTTGAAGACGATAATAAGGGCAACGGAAACTATCTTGTTCAATCTTTAGATGGCACTAATTATTTGTACATTTCAGTCACTGATCCCTCTCTGATTGTTGGGGGGAACTGGTCCATTTCAGTTTCAACACCTGACGTTTATATAGACAACTTTGCAGTAAACAGTGTTGACTATATGCCAGAGCTTACAGGAGTTAGTGCTTCTACTAGCACAAATACAAGCCGTGAACTTAACGTTTCTTGGACAACGGACAAGCAAGGCCAATATTCGGGTGCACTTAATGTCTATGTCACGAAAGACCCGTCAATCATGAAAACCATCGAATCCTCTAACATTCAAGATACTTCATCCTTAATTAGTATCGGCAACCTGGAGTTAGATGAAATTGAATCAGGTTCTCACGTATTCACGCTTCCTGAGTCCTTCCCTGAAGGGAAATATCATGTGGTGGCAATGCTTGTTAACCATCAAGGCGGAATGAGCAAGAAAATCACTGCTTCAACATTCACTTTCACAAATCCATTGCTCCCTCAAAACCCTAAATCTGTGTCTGCGGCCTACAGCGGTGACGGCTATGTGAAGGTTGCTATAACGGGAAGCGACGATACTGCAACACATTATCTTGTGGCGATCGAAGACGAGGATGGGGTTGAGATCGAGAATTCCTTTGGTCACTTTAAAGTGGGCAGTGACATCATTCTAAAACCATTAGAAAGCCAAACCAACCAACCTCTATTACAGGAAGGCAAGACATATTTTGTTAAAGTGCAGGCTGCTAGAATTGTGGAGTCTCCCCTGAAGCAGGCGGAATATTATCGGTCAACCGAATTTGTATCATCGCCAAGCTTTGTTATGCCTTCAACGGCTAAACCTCAGCTTGTAAGCATTGAAACAAACGTTGACCGGTCAAAAGATCGCTATTACTTAAACACTGACCAATTAAAGGCGACGTACACCTTCGACAGACCTGTTAAAATGACCTTAAATCTTAACACCGAAGATAAAAACACGCCTCAAGAATTTAAGAAGGTCTGGTCTTTTGAAGAAAGTCTTGAAGACGGCCAGCAGCTGGTTGACTTTATAGCGGTTGCTGAAAACCGTGACACCCTCCAAGGCAGCAGGTCATCAGGGGCTATTGGATTTACTGTTGATACAAAAGCACCTGCGTTACTCCTTGATGAAGATGTTCAAACCAGCCTTGATAAGGAAAACGTTGATAACACTGTCAGCAATCAAGTTGTTTTTGTTGGCGCAGACTCAAGCTACAGCTTCCGTGGTCTAACAGATCCATCCGCAACATTAACGTTAGACGGCACTTCAGACGGAATTGTTATCAGTCCGGACGGAACCTTCGTTGTCAATCGTAAGGCCTCGAGTGAGGACCCGAACCAAACCCTGATGCTTAAAGCGGTTGATGATGCCGGTAACGAAACGGCTGTTCCGGTGTATCTTGTGAATCGTGTTTTGTCAGAGTATGAAAGCATTAAACTAATCTCTGACCTGGAAGGCTCCGAGGATCAGCCTGATTCGATCGAGCTTGGCATAGGCGGGACAACGGCGCTTTCTGTGAAAGCTCTCCGTACAGTTAACGGCACCGTTCTAAAAGCAGAAGACGTTGTGTGGGACGTTCTTTATAATCAGAACATCATCAGACTTTCGCAAGATGGGACAATTGAAGCATTAGCTCCAGGCGAAACTGCCATCAAGGTTAGTTATAGACTGTCTGCCTTTGAAGGCCAGGACGGGAAGACGGTCTATAAAGAACTGTCAGACGTTATCAAAATCAAAGTAAAAGATTATGGTTACCGTTATGAAGTTCGTCAGACACAAGGGTTCTCGTTGTACACCATATACACTGAAATGAACATGGGCAAGGCAACGGTTGTGATTGGAGGCAACAAACAAACTTTGTTATATGACAATCTTAAGAAAGCATATATTGGTGCTTCAAAGGAGCTTGTCACAGGCGAGCAATTAACAGCCAAGCTTGGTTTTGAACCAACGTTGAAATCTCCTGTTCTTCTGCGTGGAGACACCGATGGTAGTGGTGCTATGGATAAAATCGACGTTATGGCAACATTGAATGCTATTTTAGACAATGTTTACAACGGTTTTAGTTCTGTAGAAAATTGGATGAGAGCTGATACAAACGGTGACGGCATTGTTGACATTGTAGATGCGCAGCTCACACTAATGGAGGCACTTAAAAGATGATCAAATACTTAAAAATCATTTTGTGCATCATGCTTCTAGGGGCTGCCCTACCATCATATGCCTATGGCGCAAATGATGCTGCAGACCTTAGTTATCGTGTGGGCATCACAGTAACGGACAGCTCGGGTTCCTTAAAATCATCATTTAAAGTCGGAGAAAAAATATTTGTTAAGCTTAGTCTTTCCTATACGGGTGCCGGAAGGGCACCTGTATATGGCTTTCAAGGAAAGCTGCAGTTTGATTCTTATGTACTCGACAATACCGCTGTGAATGTGGAAAAGGACATTTCAATGAAATATGCCGATGGTGCCATCAACTATGTCTATCTGGATATGACCGCCAACGGAAAAGAGGATTCCATACTGAAAAATATTGGAACGGCTGTATTTCAAGCTAAGAACAGCGGCACGTTCAGCATCTCTTCAAGCGGCTTCATTATAACGAACAAAGATGCGACACACCGGTACATTGAACCGGTTGAAGATGTGCAAATCATTGTGGGCACTGGAATAAAGGACCCCTCAAAATCTCTATTATATGAAGACATTGTTGCTGCAAAAGCTTTACTTGCTTCAGTTACTATTGCGGATAATCCCAAAAACATCTACTATCCGGATCATTGGTATCCGACAAAATCCGCTCAAAAACTGAGAGAGGTGATTGCCGGGGCTGAGGCTGTTTTTAATAACAAGGATGCGCTGGCGTCGGAAATCACTGAAGCTATTGAAAAGCTTAGCATTGGTGTTTCCGATTTCGAGAACTCCAAAATTGTCGGCCCGAAACGTTGGGCTGCTCCGGCTGACAATACCACAGTCAATAACACCGCAGTTGATCTGTACTATTCCGTTAAAGCTTCTGTTAAAGGCGGAAATGGCAAAATTGCCGAGGGCTTTGAAGCTCAGACCATTCGCGCAACAACCTCTGCAACCATCAGAATGATTCCGGATGAAGGGTTTGAGACCGAATATATCTTTGTCAACGGTGAGAAATTTATAGGTCATGACATTTACACCATTCCAGAGGTTAGCCGTGACACCATTGTTGTTGTTGCCTTTGCGAAAAAAACTCCTTTTACAGATATAGCACATGACGATTGGTTCTATTCTTCTGTAAGATATGTTTACAACAAGGGACTATTCACAGGAACCTCTGGAACGGAATTCTCACCCTCCGGGAAAATGAGCCGTGCCATGCTGGCCACTGTAATCTATCGCATGGAGAATAAACCGAATGTTAAATTTGCAAATGTATTCTCTGATGTTCAAAGTGGCCGTTGGTATTCAGATCCGGTTATTTGGGCCAATCAAAGCAAAATTGTTAACGGGTATGATAAGGGTAAATTTGCTCCCAATGATGCCATCACCCGTGAGCAAATTGCTGTTATGCTGCATAGATACGCAAAGGTTAAAGGTGTTGACCTTCAAGCAAAAACTTCAAGCCTGAGCTTCAAAGATGCAAATCAAATTTCAGGTTATGCCAAAGAGTCCATTACTTGGGCTGTGTCCAAGGGCATTATGAAGGGCAACACGGATTTGACTATAAATCCTTCGGGTCTTGCAACCAGAGCAGAGGTAGCCACTATGCTCGAAAGGTTTAATGAGTTGAACTGAATATAAGATGAATACAAACCAAACTGACTTAGATCTTCTCTTTGTTAGTTTGGTTTCTTTATGTGAACTTTGATGAAGTGTGGAAAATGGGAAATAAATCCTCGGCAGACCCGGGTTCCGGGTCTGCCGATCTTTTAAAATGGACGGCACCAGCTTTTGGATTGACGGATATTTAGAACGGTGGTAATATTAACCCAAAGTAAAAACCTTTAAATTTTTGTAAAGATTAATAAGGTTTGTATTGAGACGAAGCTGACATTAAATGTTCTATTATCAGTGAGCACAAGGATATATCATGATATGTAAGGAATTTTTTATTTTCACTGAAAGTTTAATCGTTTAAACTTTGGAGTGCAGGAGGCGGGTAATCTAAGATGAATATTCATGATGTAGCCAAAAAGTCGGGGCTCTCGGTAGTGACTGTATCCAGAGTGCTAAACCACTCACCGTCTGTGCGTGAGTCCAATAGACAGAAGGTGCTTAAAGCGATGGAGGAGCTGAATTATCAGCCCAATTCCGCAGCGCGGAGTCTGGTACGCGGCAAGACGGGAGTCATCGGGATGTCGATTAACAACTTTAACGATTCTTTCTATGACCGCGTAATTCGTGTGGTCAACCGCAAGCTGACGGAGCAAGGGTATTTCTTGGCGTTATCCATTGCCGAGAATGAGGATGAAGGGGATAACTTCCTGTTTCAGAAGGACCGTGTGGACGGGATTATCCTGTTGTCTCCGCTGGAAGAGGAAGCATCTGTAGAGGAGCTGAAAAGAAAAAACATTCCGTTTGTATTGCTGGATAACCAGTTCCAGCATGAGGATGTTCCCAGTGTCGTGGTCGATAATTACCAGGGCGGTTATGAGGCAACCAAGCATTTGATTAATCTTGGACACACGCAGATTGCCTTTATCGGCGGCCCTTCGGTATTCCTGAGCGTTGCGGAACGTAAGCGGGGGTACAGCCAGGCACTGGAGGAAGCTGGGCTAACGTCGTTCGGCACAGATTCCTGCGGGTTCACGGTAAGCGGGGGGTATGAGGTCGCCAAACGCTGGGTCCGTGAAGATAAGCTGCCGACAGCCTTTTTTTGCGGAGATGACTTCATTGCTCTTGGAGTAGTCCAGGCGCTGCGCGACGAGGGGATTCGGGTCCCCCATGATCTCTCGGTCGTGGGATTCGATGATCAGCAGTTCGCAGGCGAATTCTACCCGCGGCTCACGACGGTCAGGCAGCCTGAGGCGCAAATGGGCAGCATCGGGGTTGATCTGCTGATGCAATTAATCCATGGGGAGGTGATGCCGCCCGCTGTAACGAAGCTCGCTCCTCAGCTTCTCGTGCGCGAATCGTCAGCAAATGTAAGATTAACCTGAACATTAGGAGTGAAATGATCTGTGAAGTATTACTTGGGAGTGGATGCTGGGGGCAGCAAAACCTATGCCATGATTGCAAGTGAGCAGGGTCAGGTTATCGCTGTAGGCCGGGGAGGAAACGGAAATCACCAAAAGAATTGCGAGCAGGCAGAAGAAAGCTTACAGCAGGCGGTATCGGAAGCGGTCATGGCGTCAGGGTTGACAAGGGACCAGCTGGAGTATTCCTGGTTCGGAATGGCAGGAGCTGACAGAGAGGCTGACTTCCGGATTCTGCGGCCGATCATCAGCCGTCTCAGCCTTCCCCGGACGGAGATATCCTGCGATACCTGGAATGCACTGCGCTCCGGCACCGGGGAGAATTATGGAGTTGTGCTGATTTGCGGTTCAGGTGTGAACTGTGCCGGCAAGAATCCGCTGGGCGTTATGCACCAATGCGGGGGGTTCGGTTACCGGTTTGGTGATTTTGGCGGCGGCTATGATCTAAGTATGGAGGTATTCCGCAGTGTCATGCGGGCGCATGATGGAAGAGCGGGCAAGACGGTGCTGACAGAGCGCTTGACCCGGCGGCTGGGCTATTCCAGCGTTCCGGAGCTGCGGGAGGACTATCTGGATCATTACCGGGAATTGCCGGCTGATATTGCCGAGCTGCTGTTTCAGGCGGCAGAGGACGGGGACGAGGTTGCTACTGGATTACTGGTCAGGCAAGGCGATGAGCTGGGACTGGCTGCGGCGGCAACGATCCGCCAACTGGCGATGGAGAAGGATACTTTTGACGTTGTACTGGCTGGCAGCCTGCTCACTAAGGGAGACCGCTCGGGAATCATCAAGCGCGCCATTGAGCAGAGAGTGAAGCAGTCGGCGCCGGGTGCCACCTTGAGGATATTAAACCGTGAGCCGGTGGTTGGTTCGGTCGTTCTGGCGATGGAAAGCAGCGGAATGGATGTGAATCATGAAATCCTGGACCGCCTGTCTCTGGAGCAGGTAATCAAATGAAAATGGTGAAGGAAGGTTCTGTCATGGAGGAAACATTGAAGCTGGTTGTAATCGGAGCCGGGTCATCGTATACACCTGAGCTTATCGAGGGGATTATCAAGCACCATCAAGAGCTGCCCATCGGCGAAGTATGGCTCGTGGATATTGAGGAGGGGCGGGAGAAGCTGCATACGATTACGGAACTAAGCAAGCGTATGATTGCGGAGTCCGGCCTGCCGATAACATTAACGGAAACGCTTAACCGCAGGGAAGCCATCGCCGGAGCACACTTTGTCTGCACACAGATCCGGGTAGGCATGCTGGAAGCGCGGAAATGGGACGAATTGATTCCGCTGAAGTACAATGTGATCGGTCAGGAGACGACAGGCCCCGGTGGGATGATGAAAGGCCTGCGGACGATCCCGGTCATTCTGGATATCTGCAGGGATATGGAGGAGCTGGCCCCAGAAGCCTGGCTGCTGAATTTCACGAATCCGGCGGGCATGGTGACCGAGGCGGTACACAAATATTCTTCGGTTAAGAGCGTAGGGCTGTGCAACTCTCCCATCGGTTTTCAAAAGTGGCTCTCCGAGTTCTTCGGACTTCCTACGGAGAAGATCTACGCCGAGTTCGTGGGCATCAATCATCTGCACTGGGTATCTGATGTCGTGATTGACGGAAAGAGCAAGCTGCAGGAGCTTATTGACTATCCTCAGAATTACAAGGCCAGCAATGTACCGTTTGATTCCTGGGACCACCGGTTCCTGAATGGGTTGAAGGCGATCCCTTCCTATTATCTGAGCTATTACTATATGACAGACGACATGCTTGCGGAACAGAAGGAAGCGGCAGCATCAACCGGCTCGCGGGCTGAGGTGGTGAAGCTGGTGGAGGAGGAACTGTTCGAGCTGTACCGGAACGTAGAGCTGAAGGAGAAGCCGAAGCAGCTGGAGCAGCGCGGAGGAGCCTATTATTCGGAGGCGGCGGTACTGCTGATGCGGTCCATCTATAATGATTCGCGCGATATCCAGACGCTGAACGTACGAAATAACGGAATCATTGATTTCCTGCCGGATGATGCTTCCATCGAGGTGAACTGTCTGGTGACCAAGCAAGGTCCGCTGCCGGTCCCGCTACGCCGCATTCCACCATCCGTCAGAGGTTTGCTGGCGGCGGTTAAGCAATATGAGAGTCTGACCATCGAAGCAGCCGTTCACGGAGACCGGGACATTGCCCTGCAAGCCCTGGTGCATCATCCGCTGGTCCCTTCAGTCACCGTAGCTGAACAGCTGCTGGATGAGATGCTGGAGCACAACAAACCGTTTTTGCCATTATTTCATTAGACTTAACGCCGGGGGGAAGACGGATGAAGATGGCTGAGAAACCAAGGGTAAGGCATAAGTTTAGGGATCAGTTAGATTTACAGTCCATGGTTTGGCCGGGCATTATCTTTGTTCTTATATTCAGCTACATTCCAATGTATGGCGTGGTTATGGCCTTCCAGCAGTATGATATCTTTGGCGGCATGATGAAGAGTCCATGGGTCGGATTTATGAACTTCAAAATGTTCTTTGAAGCGCCCGAGTTCTGGAATGTGATGAGAAATACAATTGTGATTAGCTTGCTGAAGCTGCTGATTACGTTCCCGGCCCCTATTCTGTTTGCGCTCATGCTGAATGAAATCGGGAATATGGCGTTCAAACGGTTCATCCAGACCGTCAGCTATCTGCCGTATTTCCTGTCTTGGGTCATTGTATCCGGATTCGTATTCTCGCTGTTATCTGTGGATAACGGAACGCTGAATTATTTGCTGGAACGGCTGGACCTGATCGTAGAACCGGTTAACTTTCTGGCGATTCCGAAATACTTCTGGTCCATTCTGGTGAGTGTCAATGTGTGGAAGGAGATCGGATTCGGGAGCATTGTCTATCTGGCCGCGATAGCGGGCGTTGATCCGGCCTTGTATGAGGCAGCCTCTATAGACGGTGCAAGCCGCTTTAAGCAAATCTATCTGATTACCCTCCCCAGTATTGCTTCTATTATTATCATCTTTATGATTCTTGCCATCGGTAATCTGCTCAGTGCAGGATTTGAGGACATTTTGCTGCTGGCGACCAATCCGGTCTTGCGGCCATACTCCGATGTCATTGACACCTACGTATACCGTGTCGGGATATTGAATGCCAGATTCTCTTATGCGACAGCGGTAGGACTGTTCAAAGCGGTGATCAGTGTAATTCTGCTGGTGACAGCCAACAAAATCGCCCGCCGGGCAGATGTTAGTCTCTGGTAGACCTACAATCTATAGGAGGAGTGAACAATGAGACTAAGCCTGGGCGACAAAATCATGCAGCGGACGATCTATATCCTCTTGACACTGATGGCTGTTATTATGCTCTATCCGTTCTGGAATGCGCTTGTGATCTCCTTTAATCAGGGGAGCGATACGGCGCTGGGCGGCGTAACCCTGTGGCCGAGAGTATACACCTTCGAGAATTATTATATTGTGTTTCAGGATCACCGCCTGCTGAACTCTTTCCTGATCACCGTCCTTAGAACCTTGAGCGGGACGGCCTTGTCTGTCTTCTTCACGGCCTTGTTAGCCTACGGCATGTCCAAAAAGACCTTGCTGTACCGCAAGCAGTATATGGTATTCTTCATGGTTACGATGTTCTTCAGCGGCGGGCTGATCCCCACTTATCTGCTCATCCGCTCTCTGCATATGCTGGATACCTTCTGGGTACTGATTATTCCTGGTATCATCAGCGTCTACAACATGATTGTAATCCGCACTTTCTTCGCTGCACTGCCTGACGGGCTGGAGGAATCGGCCAAAATCGACGGCTGCGGCAACTATGGGATTTTCTTCAAAATTGTCATTCCCGTCTCCGGTCCGGTACTCGCTACGATTGCATTATTTACAGCGGTGGGTTACTGGAACGACTGGTTCACGGGAGCCATCTATATCACGAAGGACCCTCTGCTTCCTATACAGACTCTGCTGCGGCAGATCATGAACTCCAACATTATGACTGAGATCGGCTCATCGAATGCCATTGCACTGGATCATATGAACCGGAATCGCACGGTCACCACGAAGTCATTGACTATGGCTACGATGATGATCGCCACTATCCCGATTATTTTGACGTACCCCTTTCTCCAGAAGTATTTTGTTAAGGGCGTACTGATCGGTTCATTGAAAGAATAGCAGTCTTTCATATCGTGTAGAAAGAAGGGGACAACATGCGCATTCGGTTGAAATGGGTATCGCTTCTGCTTACCGGCTTGCTGCTGCTCACTGCCTGCAGCAGTGGCGGGGAATCCGGCACTTCGCAGAACACAAGTGAGGGAGAGGCCGGGGCAGCCACAGATGATGGGGGCATTAAGCCTACTACCTTCAGCTTCTATGGGAACTACGACTGGCTTACAACGGCCTCTTGGGGGGAGAATGAGGCGACGAGATGGATTCAGGAGAACCGTAAGGTTACCGTTGAGCCGGTGCAATCCGGGGGAGCGGCCGCAGAAAAGCTTAACACGATGATTGTCAGCGGCGCGCTGCCGGATGTGATCTTCACTGACCGGGGAGCCACAGTGGAGCGGCTGGTGCAGGCAGGAAGGCTCGTGGCGCTTGATGAGTATTATGAGAAGTATCCGAATTTCAAGAAATATGTAAAGGAATCCACCCTGAACCTGCTCCGCTCTGAGGACGGCAAAATCTATCAAATCCCCAACTGGTACACCTCCGGGCAGTTCGGCAACGGGGGCTATATGGTCAATAAAGATATCTATAACGCACTCGGCAGACCGAAGCTTGAGACCTTCGAGGATCTGTATCAATATTTGCTCCTGGTGCGCGATAAGTACCCGGATGTAGTGCCTCTGGAGGTCGGTGAGAAGGGAGGCGGCCTTGACATTATGTACGGCGGTTTCAAGGAGAATGCCACCAGCAAATTCATCTCCCTTATGGGTTATCCTGAAGGCGACAGGCTGATCCCGATCTATGACGATCCTGCTTTTGAGGACATGATGCTCTATATCAACAAGCTGTTCCGCGAACGCCTGATTACCCAGGATGCGCTGCAGCAGGTCCAGGATGCGGTGAAGGAGAAGGTGAATACCGGCCGGGTAGCGGTGATGGTCGAATCCAACATCACTACGTACGGAGCCGAGGGGCACCGGGCGCTGACTGCGGGCAACCCGGACAGCGGATATGAGATTATTTGGCCGGTGCATAAGGCGGGAATAGACAAGAATAAGGTGTTTGTCAGCGGCTTCGAGACACTGGGCTGGAACGTCAATGTCATTACCACCTCCGCCAAGAACCCGGAGGCCATCTTCGCCTACTATGACTGGATTACGGGTCCGGAGGGACAGAAGGTACTGTTCTTCGGTCCGAAGGGTCTGTACTGGGATGAAGAGGATGCAGACGGCGCCCCGGTTCCGAACGAGAAATACAAGACGACACCTGCCAACGAGCGTACGGAAACGATGCGGAAGTTCGAAGATTTCAACTGGGCGGGCAACACGACTCTTATTGATACGGCAAAAATGAGCCTGGAGGCTTCGCTTGCCGCCAACCAGAAATCATGGGAGACGGTAGCGCAGTCCACGGTGACCTGGAAAACTGCTCTGGATATTACGGAATTCGTGAATACCGATCCGGTTCCCGATACGGAGATGGGGATCATCGCCCAGAATGTTCAGAATATTCATACCCTGGCTTTTGCCCAGATGGTTCAGGCGAAGTCGGATGAAGAGGTGCTGTCCGCGCTGGAAACGGCTAGAAAGAACGCCAAAAAAGCCGGGCTGGATAAGCTGCTCGAGTTCAAAACGCAAAGATGGCAGGAGAATGTCCAGAAGATTAACGCGAAGAAATAATTCTTGTTGTGATCCGAATAAGACTATTATTATGGAGGCGTGTCTATGACAATTACCCTGAGAGCAAGGTTCACTGCGGTGTTAAGCTTGGCGTTGGTTTTCTCTGGAATGGGTGCTTCGGTTCCGGCTATGGCCGAGGAGGAGAGCAATCCGCCTTTTGAGACGGAAGTCATTGTACGAACCGTTAACCAGTTCAAAAATGTAGCGGATGTCGAGGACTTTATCGAGCTGTCCGAACAATACGGAGTGGATGTCATCAGCTTGAACGTGAAGCAGGATGAAGATGATGAGGTCCCGTCCGGGCGGGTATTCTATCAGAGTGATATCGCTCCGATTGCCCAAGGCTACGAGAACTTCGATGCCCTTCAGGAGGTAATTACAGCCGCACACGCCGCAGGAATTAAGGTTCATGCGTGGATTCCACAGTTCCATGACCAGGAGGCCTTCCTGGCGCACGATGAATGGCAGATGCAGTCGCTGGTAGGCGGGGTTCAGACTCCGTTCACAGGCGCGAACGGCAACGAATACTTCGTCAATCCGCTACATCATGAAGTGCAGCAGTATGAGCGCTCCATCATTCAGGAGGTCATTGAGAATTATGCGGTGGACGGTGTGGTGTTAGACTGGATTCGCTTCGATAATTACAACATGGATGTCAGCAATTATACGGTAGCCAAATATCAGGCAGCGTTCGGATATTCTCCGCTCACTATTAATTTCGATGTGGATTCTGCGAAGCGGCGGCAGTGGAATGAATGGAGAACCGAACAAATCGGCCAGTATGTAGGTGATATCCGGCAGGACATTACCGGGTCCTCGAATCCGGATGTGGAGCTTGGCGTGTATATTCTGCCGCCGGAATTCACTGAGGTGGGGCAGAATGTCGCCAAATTCAAGGATGATATCGACTTCGTCGCCCCGATGGCGTATTTTGATGACTGGGAATTCAACAGCGACTGGGTGTACAGCACTTCCTACGGTATCCTGAAGGATACGAGCGACCGGATCAGCGGCAGCCCAGTAGACATTGTGCCGACGCTGGATAATGATTGGACGAATGATCAATATCAGGAGATCTACCAGGGAATCCGCCAGAATTATCCTGGTGTGAAGCGCCTGTCGTTCTTCGCCTATGGGGCCTGGCCTGAATCCGAGTTAATCCAAATCAATGAACGTACAACCTGGCCGACCCCTGACTGGACGGCCCCGGGAGAACAGGACTATCCGGCTCAGCTGCCAGCAGGCTGGAAGGCCAGAAATATCGGCTCCAAGCCGGGGAGTGCCACCTATAATACTTCCAAGAAGCAATTTACGCTCAGCAGCAGCACTACGGATATTTGGGGAAATGGAGACCAGCTGAATTATATCTATCAATCCGTGAGCGGCAATGCGGAGATTATAGTTAAGGTGCAGTCCACTAGCGGGCTGGACGGCTGGGCCAAGGCCGGCGTTATGATTCGGGAGTCGCTCAGTTCGAATTCCAAGCACGCGGATATGATGCTTACCCCGGAGAATGGGGCAACCTTCCAGTACCGGGCAGCGACTGCGGGCACTATGACCGATCAGACTGCGGCGGCTTCGGTTCCTAAATGGCTAAAGCTGAAGAGAACCGGAAATACCTTCAAAGGTTATATTTCATCTAACGGGAATAGCTGGCAGACGGTCGGAACCGTGCAGATTCCAATGAACAGCCAGGTATATATCGGAATAGCGCTCAGTAATCCGGGGGATGCCGCCGGGAATAAGGCCGTGTTCGGCAATGTGAAGATCACCCATTAAGTGTTACCATGTGTAGAAACCCTTGAGGGGCCTGTGTGTAGGCCTTTCAAGGGTTTTTAAAATATGAATATGATTCGCATAACAACTGGAGAAACTAAGGTTGTGCCCCGGATGTACGGAAAATATACTGTTCTACCCAATCCAAATTGCTATTGCTAGTGTAGATTAACTTGAGGGAGATTCTGTTAGAGTGGCGGCAACGGACTGCGCCAAAAAAGTGGACAGGGGTAAAGGCGTGAATCCGTTCCGATTACATTAGGAAATGGGGGGATACAGATGGATTTCAGTGCATTGACTGGCCTTTTCGTGGATAACAATGGTTCGGTCGTGCTGAATGTTCTGTTATCTACTGCCTTGATCTGGAGTGTTAAGCAAATTGCGAATAAAGAGAAAGTCATACAGAATTATCAGAAACGCGATGAGGAGAATGAGAAGCAGCTTAGCGAATATAACCGTACGCTCGTGAAGCTGCTGATTGAGAGAGGAACCGCAGAGAGAAAACCTAATGATGAGGAGGTCGTCAACAAGTGAAGCTCCTCGATATCTTTCGCAAGCACGAGCTGAAGCCCAGCCGGGTCAAACAGGAAATTGAGACCCTGGGCCAAATTCAGGAGGCGTATGAATCCAATGATCTAGAGAGGCTTATTGATCTGCACCGTACCGGCTTAGGCAGAAGAGGAGATGATCTGCATGGACATTATTGACTTGATCCTGATCACACTGGAAATGATAGCCTTGATTGCTTTTACCGCGTATGTTATCCGTTACAGCAAATACTTCATCGGACGAGGGCCTATGCGCACCTATAATTTGTACCTCCGCAGTGTGTGGGTAACTTATGGGGCAGTAGCGCTTCTGTGTCTCAATCTGCTGTGGGGAAGGCTGAACATTATTCTCGGGCTGAACCTGTCCGGCAGCTTATCCGATATCCTGCGGGAATATGTGCTGGTGCTGACGCTTGTCATGCTTGTATTCGCAGGCTTAATGCACAAGGAGTTATGGGACAGCAACCATAGGCACAAGACCCGCCGTGAGCGCAAGAAACTGAAATAGTAGGCCCATTCCCCATCATTCCCCCTCGGACACCCGTCCTCCGCCACGTTCATCTCTCTCAATATGAAAAAGTACCAGCTCCAGCTGAAACAGCTGGCCGCTGTAAGTAAACTGAAACAGCCCGCCGGCCTGCTCCATCGTCTGGCGGATATTCCGCAGTCCGATCCCGTGGGAACGCTTATCGCTTTTGGTGGTTAGCAGCTCGCCGTTTGGTCCTTGGAGGACGGACCCGGAATAAGGATTCAGAATCCGTATAAATAAGCTGTCATTCAGGTAATGCATATGTATGGCGATGTATCGTTCTGCTCCCTGCTCTTTGGGGATCAGGCTGGCTGCTTCCAGTGCATTATCAAAAGCATTGCCCAGAATAACGCTGATTAAAGCGGTATTCAGCATGAGCCGGGGCGGAAGGCTCAGCTCCAGGCGCAGATCAATTTCGGCTGCGGCGGCCTCCCGTTGTTTGTAGTCCAGAATGGAATCAATGACCGGGTTGCCGGTGTTGCAGTAAGCTTGGGCATGTCCGGTCCAGCCCAGCAGAGCATCCAGCTCGGCTGTAGAGGCACCTTCTTCTCCGCTGAGGACTCTGGAACGCAGGCCTAGGAGAATATGGTTGAAATCATGGCGGAACCGGAGGGCTTCCTGCTGAAATTCCCGGTTCCGGTGATACTGGTTCACATAATAGCTGTTCTGCTGCTCCAGCAGCAGGCGTTGGCTGCGTTCAGACTGCGCGCTCAGCACGCGGTCAATCAGGAGGAAGATCAAGAGATTGATAGCGAGCAGCAAGGCGGGAACAACAGGAAATAACTGCGGATATAGCTGGAAGAAGGGACTGCCGGACAGCTGCAACAACACGGCAATGCTAAGACAAGGACAGAGAAAGGCAACAGATCCTAACCATCCGGTCAGCTGGCCCTGGCCCTCGCCTTTCACCAGCCTGCGCAGCAATAGAACGAGCAATAACATCAGCAGCTTTGAACACAGCAGGCTGAGCCTGTAACCGAAATCTGTACGTGGCAGTGGAACCGCCGCATCGCTGAGGATAATCAGAGCCGAGATAAATACCACAGCATATAACCGCCATGCAGTGCTGGCCCGGTAAAGCAGGGACAGGCCCAGGATCAGTCCGATATTGCCTGCCATCAGCGGCAGGGCGGGCAGGGAGCTGTGATGGAGCAGAGCCTGAACACCTATGTACAGAATGTACAGCACAGTCAGCCGCAGCCGCGATTCTACACGGCAGGTGAAGAAGCGGCTGAAGAAGAGATGCAGTATGACTGCCAGGAGCGGAAGTACAGCGAGATAAATAATTTCATCGAGGAGTACAGAATTCACACCAGCTCCCCCCTGAAACGCAGATAAGCCCTACGCACAGCGGGGCTGTATTTGCCGCTGACCGGCAGCTCGCAGCCTGTAGTGAGGATGATTTTTTTGGCGCTAATGGCCTGGATTGAATAGAAGTTTACGATATAGGACTGGTGAATCCGCACGAAATGGCTGGCCGCCAGCTTCTGCTCCTCCTCTACCAGCTTCCCGTAATATTGCAGTTCCCTATCCTGAGTAACCAGTGTAATCCGTCTGATGCTGCTCTCCAGATAGTGAATTTCCCGGTAAGGAATCCTTAGTTCCTGGTTCTTCAGCTGCACTGGAAGGAAGCTGGTCCGGCCCTGCTGCCGGAGACGGAGGGTCTTATGTATGGCCTGGGCCAGCTTCTGCTTGAAGCTTTCCGGCGCAACAGGTTTCTTAATGAACCCTGACGGACGCAGGTCAAATAGCTGCATATGGTATTCTTCATGGCTGGAAATATAGATAAGCTGCACCGGGTCATTGCCGTCATCCTCCCTCAGGAGCTGCCCCGCTGCAATGCCGTCCAGACCGCCCAGCTCAATATCCATGAAGATAATATCGAACTGCCTGCCGTCCCGAAGGTCCCGGGCGAAGCTTTCTCCCGAATAATATATGGAAATCTCAATGTGCTCGTTCAGGCTTTCCCCGGTTTCCAGAATCAGGCGCTCGGCCTCTCCGGCAACGCGGGGCTCATCGTCACACACAGCAATATGAATCATTAGCTCCTCCACCTTTGCATTTATCCCTACATTATACATTTACATCCTCAAAAACGACATGATCTCGCATGAATATGACACTTGCGTTAGCGAAAGGGACACCGGATGATATCGTTAAGCCGTCAACAGATTTGAATGGAAGAAGGAGTGTTTGCTTTGACGGCAGCGGTATTTGAGGCTCAGGGCTTATCCAAGGAGTACCCTTCAGGGGTAGCGCTGGATCAGCTCTGCATGAGAATTGAGGCGGGAGATGTGTACGGCTTCGTGGGGGAGAACGGGGCGGGCAAAACAACGCTGATGAGAATCATCGGCGGTCTGGTGCATCCGACAGCCGGAAGGATGGCCTTGTTCGGAGAACAGAGCAAGGAGAGGCTGATTGCGGCCAGACGCCGTATCGGCTTCCTGATCGAACGGCCTTCACTCTACCCGCATATGAATGCGATGGAGAATCTGGGCTTTTACTGCCGTATCTTCGGAATCAGGGATAAGGGCAGGAGCGCGGAAGTGCTGAAGATTGTAGGTCTGGATGAGTCGGGACCGAAGAAGACGGGCGAATATTCGCTTGGTATGCGCCAGCGGCTGGGAATTGCCGTGGCCTTGCTGAACCGGCCGGAGTTCCTGGTGCTGGATGAGCCGGTGAATGGACTGGACCCTGCGGGAATTGTGGAGGTCAGGCATATTCTGGAGCAACTGTCCCGGGAACAAGGCGTGACTCTGCTGATCTCCAGCCATATTCTGAGCGAGCTGCAGCTGCTGGCCGGTAAATACGGCTTCATTCATCAAGGCCGGCTGATTCAAGAGATTTCGGCTGCTGAACTGCAGCAGTCTGCGCAGGTGATGATCTGTATTACCACATCTTCTCCGGCAGCAACCGTAGCTGAGATGCTGAGGCAGGAGCTTAGGCAAGGGGATATCCGGGTCAAGCAGACCGGAGAGATCGAGCTTCCCCGCAGCGGGGTGGATCTGGAGCGCCTGATGTCTCTGCTCGTGCAGCGGGAGATCCCGGTTGACGGCTTTCAGCTGACGGCGCCCAATCTGGAGCAGTATTATATGGATTTGATCGGGGGCGGCGGAAGATGAGGAACCTCTGGCAAGCTGAAATCTATTATTTGCGTAAGGATCTGGCCTTTAAAAGCGTCACCGCAGTCTTCGCCTTAGCCAGCCTCGCACTTGTTCTAATTCTGGGCAGCAAAGGTGGTTATGACCTGGGTAGTTATGCAGAGCCGCTCAAGACGGCTGCTTCATTCTCTATCCTGTTCTATCTGGTTATTCCGCTGCATGCCTGCTTTTTTGCAACCGAAGGCTTCGAGCATGGCTCGGTGCAGAATATTATTGCAGCCGGGCATAGTAAGGCGAAATATTTTACCGGTAAATACGTGCTGGAGCTGCTTGCTGTTCTGGGCTGGCTGCTGGAGTTCTACGGTTTATTCTATCTATTCTATCTTGCGGCAGCGCTGATCACAGGAGCGCCGATAGGACATGCCGGATATACAGAGGATCTGTGGGCTGGAATGACAGCATTGGGACTTAACCTACTCTATCTGGGCGCTTATTGTGCTGTAGTCATGATGCTGGGGATGCTGATCCGTAAACCGGCTTCGGCGGTGGTGGCCGCTTTCTTCTTCATCTTCGGCAACCTGCTGCTCAGCGGGTATCTCAAGGACGCCTCCTCTGCGATTCTTCGCGCGGTTTCTGAGCATTCTCTAATGACGCAGATTCTCAAATTCTCGGGGATGTATGTGGAGAATTCACAGCTGATCCTGCTCTCGGGGACGGGGGATTATATGCGCGCGTTGTGGATTCCAGCAGTTTGGATCTTGTTGTCTCTAACTATCGCCCTGACCGTTTTGGAGAAACGGGATATTCAGATATAATAGGGGAAAAGCTTGCAGGGAGGCGGTCTGTTTGACTTCGAATGATACGCTGCAGCTGGCGACCTTCGCCGGCGGCTGCTTCTGGTGTATGGTCAAGCCGTTCGATGAGCTGCCGGGCATCGTCTCGGTGGTGTCAGGTTATACGGGCGGGCATACGGAGAATCCAACCTATGAAGAGGTAGGGTCGGAAACTACCGGGCACCGGGAGGCGGTGCAGATTGTCTATGATCCGGAGCTATTTCCGTATGAACGGCTGCTGGACATCTATTGGCAGCTGATCGATCCGACAGATGACGGCGGGCAGTTCATGGACCGGGGGCATTCTTACGCTCCGGCGGTCTTTGTGCAGAATGAAGAGCAGCGGAAGCAGGCGGAGCTGTCGAAGGAGAGGCTGAAGGCCAGCAAGCGCTTCAAGGCACCGATAGTGACACCCATCCTGCCGGCTGCGCCGTTCTATCCGGCGGAAGCAGAGCATCAGCAGTATTACCGGACCCATCCGCTGGATTATAAGCTATATCAGAAGGGCTCGGGCCGTGACGACTTCACAGCGCTGCACTGGAACAGCCGTGAGGACAAGAAGCGGCTGCGGGGCCGGCTTACAGAGCTGCAATATGAGGTCACCCAGAACAAAGGCGATGAGCCTGCCTACCAGAATGCGTATTGGGACCACTTCGAGGAGGGCCTCTACACGGATGTGATCAGCGGTGATCCGCTATTCAGCTCAGCAGACAAATTCGATTCCGGCACAGGCTGGCCCAGCTTCACAGGTCCGGTTGAAGAGGGGATGATCCGGCGGGAAGCCGATTATAGCGGCGGGCAGGTGCGGACCGTGCTGCGCAGCAGGTTGAGCGGAGCATATCTGGGGTATCTGACCTTTGACGGGCCGGAGCCGGCGAAGCAGCATTATCATATCTATTCTGCCGCCCTTCAGTTCGTCCCGAAGGCAGAGCTTGAAGACAGAGGGCTGGGACGGTATTTGGGACTATTTTTCACAAGCTGAAAGCTTGGTCATATTTATAGCTGCCGGGAGCATATGCTTGATCTATAGTCCTGTCCACAAAAGGGGTTGAAGATTTGGCGGGTGCACTTTTAGGCAGCTTTTTGTCTGCAATGGCAACAGTGCTGGGCGTTATTCCTATTCTGTTCGTAAGGCGGCTGTCCGAGCTGTGGAAGGATGTGCTGGTGGCCTTCACTGCCGGGATCATGGTCTCTGCAAGCACCTTCGGGCTGATGCCGCAGGCGATCAAGGAATCGGGCATTACTGCGCTGACTCTGGGGCTGATTACCGGCGTATTGCTGCTCGATCTGATCGAGAGCCATATTCCGCATATCGATGTGGAGAATAAGCCCGGCCTCAGCAATCTGGATTCCAAAGCGCTGCTCGTCATGATTGCGCTATTCATTCATAACATCCCCGAAGGGCTCAGCACAGGCTTCAGCTATGCCAGCGAGCAGACAAGCCTTGGCCCGATGGTGGCGATTGCGATCGGCGCGCAGAATATGCCGGAAGGGCTGATTCTGGCAATCTTCCTCATGAATGCCCGCGTCACCCGGCGCAAGGCCCTGACCATAGCCGCCCTGACCGGTCTCATGGAGATGGTATCGGCCGTGATCGGATATTTCACAGCCAGCTATGTACAGAATGTGGTTGGATACGGATTGGCGTTCGCTGCCGGAGCGATGCTGTTCATCGTGTATAAGGAGCTGATCCCGGAGAGTCACGGCCACGGATTTGAGCGGCCCTCGACGTATTCGTTTATATTTGGGCTGCTGGCGATGGTCTATATTACGCAGTTTTTTGGCTAGACTGTTTTAGCGGCAGTGTCATTTGCATCTGGCTGCTGCAGCCGCTATACTATAACGCAATCCCCGGTTCCTATGGAGAAGGAGTGATGACACGATGGTTAGACTGGAATGGGAAGCTGTATTATCCTTCGTATTATTGATTGCTTCATACTTGTGCTTATACGCAGCTATTCAGAAGCGGACGAATTTCGCCCGCTACAGCATGACCGTTCTCCTGATAGCCAGTGGAGCGCCGCTTGCCGTGATGCTGATTCTGGAGAGCAGAAGGGAAGCTCTGGATGCCAATATCGGGCTGGGCATGGCGTTCCTGCTGACCTGGCTCATTACCGCAGTTGTAATTGTGGCTGCATTGATTACGTGGATAGTTAAGGCAAGGAAACGCGCTCATAGGTAGAAAATAAGAAGATAAGCAAAAAATAAGAAGCTGTACAGAGACTGTAATGCCTACAGTTTCCGGACAGCTTCTTTAGTGTGTTCCTCTTTACCGATCGGCGCTCTACACGTGCAGGGTATACCGGCCCGCCTTACTGGTCTCCCGTACAGCTTCAAGCTCCAGCGCAGAGAGCGGCTGCGAACGGGCAGCCGCAATATTCTGCCGCAGCTGCTCCAGGCTGCTGGCCCCAGGGATAATAGCAGCAACCGCCGGATCAGCCAGCGGATATTGCAGTGCAGTCTGCGTCAGCGTCCGGGTGAGGGTGGTCTGGCTCATCAGCTGCTCATGCAGCGCCGTGAGCTCAGCCTCCGTATAGTCCAGATACGCCCGCTGCGCCTTGCTGCTGCCATGATCGGTCAGAATGCCGCTCGCCAGCGGCCCCCGCGCAATCAGGCTGATGCCCGCGCGGCCCAGCAGCGGAAGAATGCTCTCCTCCGGGCGTCTGTCGAGAATGCTATACTGGCTCATCACGCTGACAATTCCGGAACGCTGTACATATTCACGGATTACATTCGGCCGGATGGAGGAGATGCCATAATGCCGGATAACCCCTTCGCGCTTCAGCTCCTCGAAGGCTTCAATCGTCTCTTCTATATCATCCTCCAGCGTTCCTCCGTGCAGCTGATACAGGTCAATATAATCGGTCTGCAGCCTACGCAGACTCTCCTTCACAGCGGAGCGGATATAGCCCTTGGAGGCATCCCAGCTCCAGCCTTCCTTACCGGGAATTCTGCGGTTGCCCACCTTGGTTGCCAGGATAACGTCAGCGCGGCGGTGCCGGATGGCCTGACCGACAATCTCCTCATTGCGGCCCTCATCGTAGAGGTCGGCAGTATCCAGGAAGTTGATCCCACGGTCCAGCGCTTCGTGGATAATGGCGGTTGCCTGCGCTTCAGCGGTGCCCAGTGACATGCAGCCGAGGCCCATGGCACTTACGTCTAAATCGGATGATCCCAATCGGTTAGTCTTCATCGGATGTCCTTTCGTTACTGCAGTGATGGGTATTGATGGGTATGAATGAGTTCATTATAGCATTCAGGCACAGCGTAAGCACTCGGACGGGACTGCTTCAAGGTTCAACTGGTACAGCATCCGTCTTTAAATTGTGGTTGGGCTTGATGAGACCTGAAGTTTTAAAAAAGTAAAAGAATTGCGAGAAATTGTATGTGGAAAACCGAATACAATGTGCTTGCGCGAAGATGTCGGGCCGAATGTATGTGAAAAACCGAATACAATGTGCCTGCGCGAAGGTAATCAGGCCCAATGTATGCTAAAAACCGAATACAATGTGCCTGCGCGAAGATATCAGGCCCAATGTATGCGGAAAACCCAACATAATAGTTTAGGCGGTGTCGTCTTACTGATCCAATTAAATCTGTGGGCAAGGACATATCTCAGGGGTTCGGTGAAAAGAAACCAGAACAACCGAGTCTGTTCCTTACGGACCACAAAGCCGTTAATTTGAAGAAAAAGGAACTTTTTGCGGAGTAACGGACCGAGTGGAGCTTATTGTCTCTCTAAAGAACGTTTAGGAGTGGAATATTAGTTAATAAGGGTCGTGGTGTCCGCAACTTGCCCAAGTTGTGACTCTCCTTCGAAATAAGCGCGTCTCAGTCCGTAACGCCGAGCCAAACACCCCAATAAGACCGAACCCACACCTAAGGGAGATAGCTCCACGCCTTCAGCCCTTCTGACATCGCTAAGCCTCTACTCCACCATTTTAAATCTGACGCTCTACTAGTTAGTGATATCTGCACAAAAAAACAATCCTGCACCACCGCGCGAATAAGCGGGTGGGCAGGATTGCCGTCATGATCTGTGCTCTGTGATCTGCAGGTTCAGCAGGTGTATTATCCGCCCCCGCTTATCCGCGCAGAATCTGCTCAATCTGCTCCAGTTCTTCTGCACTTAGCTCGTGCGCATTCAGTGAAGCTACGGCATCCTCGATCTGGCTGATCTTGCTTGCCCCGATCAGTGCAGAGGTCACCTTGCCGCCGCGCAGGACCCAGGACAAGGCGAGCTGGGACATCTTTTGTCCGCGTGCCGCCGCAATTTCGTTCAGCTTGCTTACCTTGGCGATAACCTCTGCGGTGATTTCCTTCTCCGAGAGGAAGACACTCGGTCCGGCTGCGCGGGAATCGGCCGTGATGCCGTTCAGGTAGCGGTCGGTCAAAATCCCCTTTTGCAGCGGGGAGAAGGCGATGGTGCCGATGCCCTCTTCCTCCAGCACATCCTGCAGGCCGTCCTCGATCCAGCGCGACATCATCGAGTAGTTCGGCTGATGAATCAGGCAAGGCGTGCCCAGGCGGCGGAGAATCTGCGCCGCTTCGCGCGCCTCTTCAGGTCTGTAGTTCGAGATGCCGACATACAGCGCCTTGCCCTGCCGCACCAGCAGATCGAGGGCGGACATCGTTTCTTCCAGCGGCGTATTCGGGTCCGGGCGGTGGTGGTAGTAGATATCGACATAATCCAGTCCCAGCCGCTTCAGGCTCTGATCCAGACTGGACACCAGATTCTTCTTGGAGCCCCATTCCCCGTAAGGGCCAGGCCACATATAATACCCTGCTTTGCTGGAGATGATCAGCTCATCGCGGTAAGGGGCGAGGTCCTTCTTCAGTATCTGGCCGAAGCTCTCTTCAGCAGAGCCGGCGGGCGGGCCGTAGTTATTGGCAAGGTCGAAGTGGGTAATCCCCAGGTCGAAGGCACGGCGGACCATAGCGCGGCCGTTCTCGAAGACATCATTGCCTCCGAAATTATGCCACAGCCCGAGGGAGATGGCCGGCAGCAGCAGGCCGCTGCGTCCAGTGCGGTTATATTTCATCGTGTCATAACGTTCAGGATTGGCGATATACATATTGGATTCCTCCTAAGTTTAAGTTGTGCGGGACTTCATACCTTCCTAATTGTAGCGGATAAACGCTTTCAATCGTATGTCAGCATGGATGATTTTTATAGCACAATGTCTGTATCTGCATGGCGGAGCCGGTACTCTTTGGGCGAGCAGCCCTTCACCTTCTTGAACATCCGGGAGAACAGCAAAGCATCCTGATACCCCACGGATTGCGAGATCTCCCCGATGGTGCAGCCGGTCTCCGTCAGCAGCTCGCAGGCCTTGGACATACGGAATTGGAGCAAATATTGCTGTGGAGGCAAGCCGACCGTCCGCTTGAACAGCGCCGACATATATTTGCGGTCCAGCTTCAGGGAAGCGGACAGGCTCTCCATCGTCACATTCTCGGCGTAGTGGGCTTGAAGGTAATGCAGGCACTGCTCGACATAGACACTTCTGCTGCGCGGAGCCGGGCTGTCGGCAGCCGGGACCGTGCGCAGCAGCAGGGAGAAAAACTCATAGAGCATCACCTTCAGCGGCAGATCCAGCAGATCCCTGCTGCTCCCCGTTTCAGATAACCTGGCAGACAGAGAGGGCATCAGCACCGGGTCCATCGGGAACACCGGCTGCTCCGGGGTCAGTGAAGTCCGTGCCAGCAGATAACCCGCCTCCTCCCCGGTAAAAGCAATCCAGGAATACAGCCAAGGGTCATCTTGATCTGCAGCATAATGCGTTACCACATGCGGATAAGTGAGGAAGGCCTGCCCTGCGCCCAGTGTATGTGTGGCTTCACCGACGGTTACCTTGCCGGTTCCGGCGTGTATGAAGTGGATTTTGTACAGGCTTCGCACCCCGGGTCCGAACGAATGACCGGGGGCGCACTGCTCCTGGCCCCAGTAATGCAGATACAGGTCAGGATTGGCCCGGTGGGGGCGATGGGCGTTATATTTGAATACAGTCATGCTTACAGCCTCACTTCCTGAAGGATGATGGCACTCCTAATGAACATATATCTCTAGTATACCTCAGAAGGAGGATGACCGGACAACCGCAAATAGTCCCAGCCCGGGAAGGGGAGGGACTAGGAGTATGAGGCTGAAGGCTGGCTGGCTGGGGCTGCTGGGAATCAGGCTTCTATTTTGAGCATAACCAGCTCTTCTACGGGCTGACCGTTCACTAAATGCTCCTCCACGATACGGGCCGCATCCTCCGTCGTTACATTGTAATACCAGACCCCGTCCGGATACACGATGACAAAAGGGCCGTTGCCGCATAGGCCGAGACAGCTGGTTTTGTTGATTTTGACCGTTTTGTTGATCCCTTGCTCCACCAATTGCTCCTTGAATTCCTGCATGACATCCTCTACGTCCTGGTTATTGCAGTGCTCACTGCAGCAGAAGAGCAGATGCTTCTTAAGTACCTTCAGACGCATATTCATCGCGGTTTCCCCCTGGATTCTATAAGAGTAGCTTACCTGTTATACGAGGAGTATAGTCTCTTTTGGCGGCGCTGTAAGGAGATTAGAGCATTGTTCCCAAAGGCTTAATAACTGCCATGAACCGGAGAATTCAGTGTAATCTAAGCTGACTTCAAACCACTGAATTTGTGGAAAATGTGTCCGGCAGGCAATTTCCTGTTTCATAATTTTTTTTGTGGAACCCGGGCAAAGATTGAAAGTTACCAGTTTCGCGGAGGAGCGTTTGGTTAAGTAAGGGGTGTGAAAGTTAAGCGAGAACTAAATTACAAATCAGCTACCAGGAGGGAATCGTTATGAATAAGAAAATTGTAGGGGTATTCCATACGGAGCATGAAGCCTCGCGGGCTATTGAAGACCTGAAGGCACATGGATTTCTGACAGAGGATATCTCAGTGATAGCGAGAAATAGACGCGATGCGGAAGCGATCAATGAAGAGACAGGCACCAAAGCGCCCGAGGGGCTGGCATCCGGGGCGGCGACTGGCGGCGTGCTGGGCGGTGTGACTGGACTATTGGCAGGCATTGGCGCATTGGCGATTCCGGGAATCGGGCCGATTATCGCAGCAGGACCGATCGCAGCGACATTGACCGGAGTGGCCGTAGGGGCAGGAACGGGCGGTCTCGTGGGCGGTCTGATCGGGCTGGGTATTCCTGAGGATGAAGCGGCAAGCTACGATAATGATGTGGATGAAGGCCGCATTCTGGTCATGGTGGATGCAGATAACAAGCGGGAAAGTGAAGTGTATTCTGTATTCCGCAATCATAATTCAGCGAACGCTGACCGTTATATGAATGATACAAGTGCTGCCGGGGATGCCCCGCGGGACTCCGTCACAGATGCCGTGGATGCGGCGTTCAACGGCTCAGGTCTTGAAGGCAGACATGATACAGGGCTGGATACCATGAATTCAGCCACGGAGCATGATCTCCCGGAGCGAAGCGCAGTGGAGGATATGAAACGGCCGGGAATGACAGGAGATCTGTATTCCGGCACGCGTAACGGCATAGACAAGACACCGGATCATACATCGGACCGCAGACTGGCGGATCTGGAGGAGAAGCAGGCACAGAATGCTGCAAGGAATGAGGGAGCGCGAGCCGGCCAGAGCCGTGAGGGCGGACGGTTATAGTGAACTGCTGCTAGACCAGAGCATGGTCGCAGCTGGCAAGCGATGAATGTAACATGTGAATGACACAAACAAAGGTTTCCCGAAGTCCCGCCGGACTTCAGGGAAACCCTTGTTTGTCGCTGCAACGAATGACGTCTATTAAAAGGATGGCGGAGCCTGTTCCTGCTTGGCGGATAAGTTGCCGGGCAGAAACCTACATCCAAGCCGCATCCTGCCTGGCCGCAGCGATCTGCGGGATCTCCTTGCCGGGCAGGAAATGGATGCTGCGGATGTAACGGATCGTGCGGCTCTGCGCCCGCATGATCACGGAATGGGTCTCGGCGCGTTCCTTGCCGATGAAGCGGACGCCGCTGAGGAACTCGCCGGAGGTCACTCCGGTTGCGGCGAAGATCACATCACCGGTGCCGACCATGTCCTCCATGGACAGCACCCGTGCCGGATGGTCCAGGCCCATCTGCAGGCAGCGCTGCATCTCTGCAGGGCCTTCGGGCAGCAGCCTGCCCTGAAGCTCCCCGCCCAGGCAACGCAGTGCGGCGGCAGCCAGTACGCCCTCCGGTGCACCGCCGGAGCCCATGTACAGATCGACATCGCTGTCCGGCAGCGCGGCGGCAATCGCTCCGGCAACGTCGCCGTGGCTGAGCAGCTTGATGCGTACGCCCGCTTCGCGCAGAATGGCGATCAGCCGCTCATGCCGCTTGCGGTCCAGCACCATCACCGTCAGCTCGGAGAGCGATTTGCCGGTAATCCGGGCGGCCTTGTGCAGCGTTACTTCCGCCTGGTCCCCGAGGCTGAGCCTGCCGGCCAGCTCCGGTCCGCAGGCCAGCTTCTCCATGTAGATGTCAGGCGCGTGGAGAAGGCTGCCCTTATCCGCAATGGCAATGACAGACTGGGCATTATGCAGCCCGCAGGCCACCACCTCAGTGCCTTCCAGCGGGTCCACCGCCACATCGACGGAAGGACCGTTACGGTTACCGACCCGTTCCCCGATGTAGAGCATCGGGGCTTCGTCCATTTCTCCTTCACCGATCACGACGGTCCCGTCAATGGAGACGGAATCGAACATGGAACGGATTGCAGTTGTGGCAGCTTCATCTGCCGCATGCTTGTCGCCCCGGCCGATCCAGCGGGCTGAGGATAATGCCCCAAGTTCAGTGACCCGTACAATTTCCAGTGCCAATTCGCGTTCCATAAGATTCCCTCCAGTTCAGTCTGATTAGATATAACCCATAATAATGCCGGCCGTTTCTTCAATGGCCTTATCCGTAATATCGATGACCGGACAACCCAGCTTAGCGAATAGGGCTGCCGCATATTCCATTTCCTCTGTAATACGTTCAAGGCTGGCATACTGTGAGCCTGTGGGCAGACCCAGCATCTTCAGCCGCTCGGAACGGATCTTCAGCATATATTCGGATTTCATGGTTAGCCCGATGATCCGTCCTGCTGGCAGGCTAAGGAGCTGCTGCGGCGGGCCTACCTCCGGCACAACCGGATAATTCACAACCTTTTTGCCCCGGTGGGCCAGAAAGATACTAAGCGGCGTCTTCGAGGTGCGGGACATGCCGAGCAGGACGATATCCGCCTTCAGCATCGCACCGAGGTCGCGCCCGTCATCGCAGGCTACGGTGAATTCAATAGCCTCCATCCGCCGGAAGTAATCCTCGTCCAGCTGGTGCAGCAGTCCTGGACGAGCCTGGGGCGCATCGTCGAAGATATCAATGAAGGCCTGCATCATCGGCCCCATGATGTCAACCACCCGCAGATCGAGGCGGACGGCCTCTTCACGGATCACCTCCCGCAGTTCAGGCTGAACGAGAGTATAAGCTACGAAGCCCTGATGCTGAGCGGCCTCTTCCATTAACTTGCGCAGTTCATCTTCATGTCTGACATTACCGTATCTTCTGATGGTGACACGCTGATTCTGAAATTGGTGTATCACGGCCTGCACAACAGCCTCCGCCGTATCTCCAATAGAATCCGAGCATATCGTAATGAAATGGGTGGATGGCTCCATGCTCTATCAATTCCTCCGTTATCCTTTGGCTTCAAGCTCGAGGAGAAGCTTTACGATGGAAGTCTTGGTCAACCGCCCGACTACGTCCAGCCCAGTGGCGGACCCTTCCCCGTTGCCGGGAACAACTACCGGCAGACTGTCTACCTCGTGATATATCATGCGCTGCGCGGCGTCAAGCACTGTGTCATCGGGCGAAACAGTGACTACCTTGGGCTGACGGGTCATGACCATGCTCACAGGCATGGTTACCGCTCCGGGATTACCGAGCGTGACCTTCAGGAAGTCCTTGCGCGAGGCGACCCCGGTTAGCTTACCGTTGCTATCGCAGATGATCAGCGTACCGACATCCTGCAGGAACAGTGTAACTACAGCATCCTGAATCGTCGTATTCTCGCGGATAATGACCGGGATGCTCTGGATATCGCTAACCTTGGTATCCTGCAGCAGGCCCCGGCTGTTATGGCGCGCTGCCGCCTTGGTGCCGGGGAAGTAGCCGACCTTAGGCTTCGCATCCACATATTCGAGCATGACCAGGATGGACAAGTCTCCCCGGATGGTCGGCCGGCTGAGGCCCAGGCTTTCGGCGATTTGGTCACCGGTAATCGGCGCTCTTTTTTTCACAATCTCAATAATTTGCAATTGTCGGGCTGTCAGTTCGATCACAATGTTCCTCCGCTTTCCGGTATACGAATAGATGCAGGTACTTCTCTATAGAAAAGGAGTACCGTTCTGCCGATTCCCCCTTTCAATCAGACGTCCTAATGGAAGCTTATTCCCTAACTTGGTTATATAATACGCAATAATGATCATAAATGCAACATATAGTACGTCATATATAAAATTATTGAGCCTTGGGCAAACAAAAGATAGGCGAGTTGTGTCCGACGTTGGGAAATATGGTAAGGTTTGGAGAGAAAGATGCAGCAAGGACACCCCGAAGTACGCAGAACTGTTCACACAGGTGGAAAAGCACCAGGCTGTGTTCAGGCAGCCGCTAGCAGAAGGGCTTGCTGCTCTGGAAATTACGGATGCCGTAGGGGAATACGATACAACTCTGGGGACAGTGATGCAGGATGAAATCCTGACCGTGAATGATATGGAATTCATCCAGCAGATTACGGCAGATGTACCAACGGATAAGATCATTGGCTACCGGATCGGGACAGTATTTCCCAGATCAGAGTCCGGATATGAGAATGCGAGGGAGCTTGTGCGCGTATTCCTGGAACATTACAAGCCTGCGGATAAGGAAGAGGCGGACAAAGTTGAGCAATCCATCCAGAAGATTGGCCGGATGACGCTTCCGCTTAAGCCGCTGACTGGATCTATCGAAGAATCATGGACTTACGGTGAGGGTGAGAATAAGCTGTATATCACCTACAAGATATCGAACAGCAACCAGAGTGATGAGGAATTGCCGCTGAATTTGTATTTCAGTTCGGAAGAGAAGCCGTAGACACCCATTGGCGTGAAGCTTGTGAAGATAACAGAACAGCCTGCATCCCTTTAAGTCAGGGTGCAGGCTGTTTGTGTTCGGGGAGAAGCGCAGCTGTTACTCCTGAACCAGGGGTTCAACACTTGCTTTTAGCAGAACAGGTATTACCGGTTTAGGCTTGAAGAACAGTTGCTTCAGCGCGCCAGCATTCACAAGGATGGTTCCCGCGATAATGGTAATTACACCAAGCAGCGTTACCCAGGTGACCGCCTCGTTATAGAACAGGAAGCCTACACCGACGGCAATCGGCGGAGAGATGTACAGCCAGGTGGACGGAAAGACGGGATTCGTCTTCGAGACGAGCCAGTAGAACAGGGTATGTCCAACCATGGAGCCGATAACGGTCAGGTAGAGCAGAGAGCCGGCGGTTTGGAACGATAACAGGAAGGAAGGGTGCACCGGCTCTGTGAACAGGGAGATGATGAACAGCAGCGCCCCGCCGTACATCATCTGGGCTGCGTTCAAAGCTACGGGGGACTCGGCGGAGAAGGCGGTAATTACTTTTTTGGAATAGATCGCCCCTGCCGCATAACAGAGTTCCCCAATCAGCACCACCACACAGCCGATCAGCCAGAGCGGAGTGACGTCAGCCGCCAGGCTGGGCAGCACCAGCAGCAGGACGCCGGTGAAGCCGATGATACAGCCGAATAGAGAATAGGCGGGCGCTTTTTGGCGCATAAAGGCCATCTGCATGAGCAGAATCATCATCGGCCCGGTGGCAGACAATACGGCGGCAAGTCCGGAGGATACATATTGTTCCGCCCAGTAGAGCGCGGCGAAGGTGCCGAAGGTCAGCGCAGCTCCTGTGAGCAGCATTTCCTTGCGCAGGAGCAGGGAGAAGCGGGCTTTGCCCCGCAGAACCATGAATAGGAACAGCACCGCACCCGCCGTGAAAAAACGCAGTCCCGCAGAGAAGAAGGGCGGCGCTCCGGCGTCTACGCCGATTTTGATGGCCAGGAAGGTAGTGCCGAAGATCAGACAGACAAGTGAATAAGCTAACAGAATCATGGTTCAGTTCCCCTTTGTGGTGGTAATGTGGCAGCGTCTTAAAGATTTCAGTTAATCATATCCTTATAGACACAGAACAGATTAGAGATAGCAGAACAGTTACGGAGGGGAATGCTGTACAATAAGGTTAAGAGAAGTTAGCAGCTGGGCGTGCGAGGTTGTGTAGACGTCGGCAAGCGTTAGCAGGAGCCATGTCGAGTGAATTTTGAGCGATGGAGCGGGGGCGACCCCGTTATAGGTTGCAGAGAGGCGGCAGATTGATGACAAAAATAGCGGGTGCCGAGCAGAATAATCCCTTATTCCGCCAAGTTTATGAGTTCATGCTGAACCGGATGGAGCGCGGAGAGTGGAAGACTGATGACAAGCTGCCGTCGATCCGGCTGCTGGCGGAGGAGCTGGGGGTTCACCGGCTGACCGTGTTCAAGGCCTACCGGGCGCTGACTGAAAGCGGTAAGCTGTATGTCAAAGACAAATCCGGTTATTATGTGGCCCTGGGCAGCAGGCTGGACCCTCCGGCGGAAGATGGGGCGGCAGTGCCGGGGTATATGGTCAGGAGCCCGATGTCCGATATTCAGCGGCTGCCGGTCACGCACCAGTTCTCTCAGGCTTTGATTGATCCGGGGCTGCTGCCGAACCTGTTCCTGTCCGATTATGTCAAAAAAGTATTCGATCTCTACCCGAAGGTCATGGGCACCTACTCCTCCGTGGAAGGGGACGAAGAGCTGCGTGTTACGCTAAGCAGCCATTTCGAGGAGCGGTATAAGCTCCAGCTGTCGGCCCGCGAGCTGCTGATTACTTCAGGTGCACAACAGGCCATCAATCTGATTGCCGGGATCATGCTCGGTCCGATGGATGTTGTGCTGGTGGAGCGGCCTACGTATAGTGTGGCGCTGGATATTTTTCGGCGGGCAGGAGCGCGGCTGGTAGCTGTGGATATCTCGCCGCAGGGCTATGATCTGGCGGCGGTGGAGGAGCTGATGCGTAAGAATAAGCCGCGGATGTTCTACATCAACCCGACCCATCATAACCCGACGGGGTATACGATTCCGGTCCAGCAGCGCAAGCTGCTGGTGGAGCTTGCAGAGCGCTACCGCTGTCTGCTCGTGGAGGATGATCCGTTCCGCGACATGTACTTCTTAGAGGAGCCGCCCCCGCCGTTCTTCGCTTATGATACAGAGGGCTGGGTCATGTATATCAGCAGCTTCAGCAAATATGTGGCCCCCGGCCTGCGGATCTGTGCGGTGGCCTGCCGTTATCCGTTCATGGAGCGGCTGATCGCCGCCAAGTCCTTGGCGGATAACGGGACGCCACTGCTGAATCAGAAGATTTTTCTGCATTATTATACCTCGCCGCGCTTACAGCAGCATCTTGGCAAGCTGCGGATTGCCCTTCAGGTGCACAAGGAGATTATGGAGGAAGAGCTCGCGGCCACCGGCTGGGAATGGACGCCCCCGCAGGGCGGACTTAATCTGTGGGTCAAGCTGCCGGACAGTGTTCCGGTAACTAAGCTGCTGGCCCGTTGCCTGGAGCATTCGATCTCCTTCGTACCGGGTGAAATCTGTGATCCGCTGGGGGAGATGAAGTCCTGGCTGCGCCTTAGCTACTCGTTCGCCAGTGAAGCCTTGCTGCGCGAGGGAATGCAGCGGCTCACCGCCATTGCGCGGGAGATTGAGGCGGGGGAGTAGATGACGGGAGTATGTAACCTTTCTCTGGAAATTTCCGTCTGAGGGTTATGAGGAGCGTGATGATGATGGTAACGATAAGGAAAATGCGGGGCGCCTGGCTGATGATTCTCTGTGCGCTGATGGTCTTCATGACACTGCTGACTGTACGCCCGCAGGTAACCTATGCCTGTTCTTGCGTAGTGTCTCCTTCACCGCTGGAAGCAATGGAGAAGAGTGCAGCTGTTTTTGAGGGCACAGTAGTTTCGATTAAAGAGAAATTTAAAATTATGCAGTCCAGCGCTGATCCGGTGCGTGTAACCTTTCAAGTGGGAGCGCGGTGGAAGGGTGAAATGGGGGAGAAGGTTACTGTAACTACGGCATTGTCGGGGGCGAGCTGCGGGTTCGAGTTCACCAAGGGGGAACGCTACATCGTATATGCAGGCGGAGAGGAAGGAGAAGGTAAGGGAGGGACAACTAAACTTACAGTCAGCTTGTGCAGCCGGACCGCATTATTCTCTGGTGCCCAGGAGGATTTGAATGAGCTTGGCGCAGGGATGTCAGGGGGCTCGCCCACGGAGCCGCCCGGGATCGCTGATGATCCAGGGGCGGTCTCTGGTAACCATCCAACCTCAGCAAGCCCTCCAGCTTCTGGAGATAGCCCAACAACTGAGCCTGAAACCACATCTGCATCTTGGCTGCCATACGCCGGAGCGGGTGCCGGAATCGTAGTCCTTGGAGCCGCCGCACTGATTCTCTTGCGCCGCCAATCTAACTCGCGCAAGTAATCTAGAGCATCTGGAGTATCCGTAACTCCAGAATGCAGCGGACGGGGAGCGTTAGACATAGGAAGGACTGAAGTGCATCTGAATTAGCTGGATGCGGGCTAAATGAGCGAATGAGGAGCATTAGTGCCCCTGAATTTGCTGGATGCGCGCTAAAGGAGCGAATGAGGAGCATTAGTGCACCTAAATTAGCTGGATGCGGGCTAAATGAGCGAATGAGGAGCATTAGTGCACCCGAATTCCCCGAATACGCGCTAAATAAACAAAGGAGGGGCACTAATGCCCCTCCTTATTCCGTCTGCTCCTATTCCATCATAGCCGATAAAGCCGATGCTCCGTGAGCCAGCTGATCAGCTCTTCCATGCATTGCTCCGGTGTACGCTCCGCTGTGTGCAGCGTCAGCTCCGGGTCAGCCGGAGCTTCATAAGGATCGGAGATCCCGGTGAAGGCCGGGATCTCACCGGAGCGGGCTTTGGCGTACAGCCCTTTGACGTCCCTTGCTTCACAGACGGGAAGCGGGCAGTTCACATAGACCTCGACGAAGCCCGGCAATTCCTGCCGGGCATAGCTGCGCATGCCGGCATAAGGGCTGATTACCGATACGACGGTAATCACGCCATGCCGGCTCAGCATCCCGGCGAGATAGACTGCCCTGCGGATGTTCTCGAACCGGTCCTCGCGGCTGAAGCCGAGTCCCCGCCCCAGGCTGCGCCGCAGTTCATCGCCGTCCAGCCATTCCACCGCCTGCCCCTGCTCCCGGAGCCGGTCTGTGAGCAGCGCGGCAAGCGTAGACTTGCCCGCCCCCGACAGACCGGTAAGCCATATCGTTAAACCGGCAGAGGTCTTGTGTGCTTGTAGCTTACCAGTAGTCACTACTCTGTCCTCCCCGCGCCGTAAGGAATCCGCTCCAGCAGGCCGGAGCCGTAGATCTGCTCCAGGCCCAGCTCGGGCATATGAATATAGCCGATGTAGCAGTCGCAGACCTTCATGCGGCAGCTCCGCTCAGCTGCAAGGCCCTCCAGTCCGTCGCGGTAGAGGTTGCCGATGACTGCGCGGTCCTTGTAGCACCGTTTCACCAGGCCCGGCCCTTGCACATAGAACACGTTGCTGCCGGCGTTGCAGCTGGCACCGAGGCTGTCATAGTCCATCGCATTAATCTGGAAATGCGGGTCTATCCCGCTCAGGAAGCTTATATCCTCCGCCGTATAATAATCCGGCTTGTCCTTGTAGGCGTTCACCCACAGATAGACATCCTCCGGCAAGGCAGCCCGCAGCGAGGCAATGGCCGGAAAAGCGCCGCGCACCCCCACACTGCCCACGCTGAACGGAATGCCCTGCCGGTATACGCTCATACACTGCGCCAGAAACCGTTCCTCACTCACCTGACCCGGATGATAGGTCGCCCAGAAGGCGGCCTTCGCCGGGTTCAGTTCAGCAGTGAAATCAAGCCGGGCCGACAGATTGGTCTGGATGGCGACCTTGTCCACATGCTCCAGATGGGACAGGGTAATCAGCGCCTCCCGGTACCAGCGGTGCGTCAAGCCCTCGCCATACGGATTGAAAAAGATAGACAGGCGGTGGCCTGCGGCCCCCTGCTCCGCTACCCAGCGGACGAAGGTTTCCAGACCTTCGCGGTCTTTGGCGAGGGTGGCGGCGCTGTCTTTGGTTTTGCCGAAGGGGCAGTAAGGACAGTCATAGTTACAGGAGGAGAGGGAGCCCCGGTAGTAGAGGACTGCCTTCATGGCAGGATGAACTCCTGCATCTGCTCGCGGATCTCGCCGGAGATGAACCAGTCACCGATGGAGTCGGAGTAGCCCAGCCCATCTGGAGTCAGCCGCAGAATACCCTCATCATCCGTGGCGAACCCGCTCTGTACCAAAAGGCCAAGCTCAGGATGGTCCTCCCATAGCTTAGTCCCGAACCGCTGGTTATAGTCCGCAATCGTCAGCCCTTCGCTGTGCAGGATTGCTTTTAGAATGAACCGCCGTTTCTGCTCGTCCAGGCTCAGGACGATGCCATAATCGGCTGTATTATAATGCTCAGCGGCAACATAATCCGCGATGATGCTCTCCGTGGCCTTGCGGCTGACGCCGTAGCGGGAGGCATAATGCACATTCCGGGTATAGGAACGCGCGCCGCAGCCGAGGCCGACCATCCCTTCCTCCTGGCAGCTGTAATCAAGAATATCCTTGCCGGTCCCGGCATCCTCCTTGGCGAATCTGCGCATCGAGTATTGGCGGTAGCCACGCTCTGCCAGCACAGCACGTGCCGCTTCATAGCATTCATGACGGATATCCAGCTGGTTCACCAGGTCGCCCGGCTTCACAATCGTATGCTCACGGGTGTAGAGCGGATAGAGGAAGATTTCCTCCGGTTCATGCAGCAGCGCCTGATTCAGCGAATAGAGCCAGGAGTCCACCGTCTGCCCCGGGAGTCCGTAGATCAGATCCAGATTGAGGATAGGAAAATCAAACTGCCCCAGCAGCTCCAGCGCACGGTACACCACCTCGGGGTCCTGCGGACGGTAGATCGCAGCCGACTCGGCGGCCACGAAGCTCTGGATGCCCATGCTGACCCGGTCCACCGTATGATCCTTCAGAATCGTCAGCTTCTCCTCCGTCAGCGTCTCGGGTGAGGTCTCCACGGAGATGGAAGTGGTCCCCAGATCCACTCCCATAATATCCGTAGCAATGCTGAACAGCCGGTTCAGCTGCGCAGGAGCCAGAAGACTGGGCGTCCCGCCGCCGATGGCGAAGCGTGCGTAAGGCTTGTGACGGGTGAAGGCTGCCCACTGCCGGGCCTGCCGTTCCAGCGCATCCACGTATTCTGCGTGTACATTCGCTCTTTTATCAGGCAGCGTGAACAGGTTGCAGAAGCCGCAGCGCGCGCCGCAGAACGGAATATGCATATATAAGAACAAACTCTCCGCAGGCTCATCCCGCCACAGCTCCTCTAAAGGAAGGGGGGACGCGAACTCGCGGTAAGCGGTTTTGTGCGGATAGGAATAGAGATAATTGCGGTAAGGATGGGCCGTGATCTGCTCCGTCCATTGCTGAAGCTCCCCAGCGGAGAAGGGAGGGTGTCCGTCTTGGTTCGTGTGATGCAGAGATTGCCGGATGGACGTCATACGTTCTCCTTCCTTGTGCGGGATCGAATTTCAGTTCAATGCCTATAAAATAAATTCCCGGTACGGAACATTCCATACCGTGTCATGCGCCAGCCGGTGGCCCTGATAGCCGTCTTCGCCATAAGCCGTGCCGTGGTCGGAGAAGGCCAGACAGAAGACAGGGTTGCCGCGCCCCCGGAACGCATTGAACAGACGCCCAAGCTCCCCGTCGGCATAACGCAGCGCTGCACGCTGGCTGTCCACCGAATCTTTGCGCGCGCCCGGCAGGAACATATGGTTCGGGCCATGGATCGCCGACACATTCATGAACAGGAACAGCCGCTGGTCCAGCGGGGTGTTGCCGAGTAGCTTGAGCGCATGATTCACCTGATGCTCCGTCGAGCGCGGGTTCGTGACCCCGAAGGTCATCCGCCAGTAGCTCTGCTGGAAATAACCGGGGAGGACGCGGGCGAGGGGTACTTTTTTGCTGAAAAAGATTACGCCTCCAATACACACCGTCTGATAACCCGCCGCTGCCAGCCCCGACACCATATCCGGAGTATCGAACAGCCAGGTATGGGGATGGGTCTTCATCCCGGTATTCCTGGAGTGGAACAGCCGCACATGCTCAGCCTTATTCGTGTTAGCCGGAGTGGGCAGGAAGCCGCCGAAGAAGGCATGATGGGCCGCATACGTGAAGCTGCCGGGGGTATGCCGCTGCTCCCAGGAGCCGCTGCCGCACAGGTTGGGGCAATTCGCCTCCTCCAGCACAGCCGCATCGTAGCGCAGAGTATCGAGTGTGATCATTAAGATATCGTGGGTGCCGACAATCGCATTCATATCGGTCATGGGGCCGGATTCCTCCTAAGGCAGCTGCTTCATTTCCCATTCGTAGGTGTTGCAGCCTTGGTATTCAACATCGTACAATAAGTCGCCAAAAGGATTCACATCCGCCGTATACGTCTGCCCGGAGCTTCCCACCAGCACATCAATGCCCGCGACCGAGCAGTTTGGAAAAGCGGCCAGGGAGGCCTCCGCTGTCCGGCGTACTTCTGCCTGCTGTGCCTCGCTCAGCCCGGCCTCCGCCGGAGTCATCCGCTGGCTGCGCAGATGCAGATTCGTAATCGGTGTGGTGCTGACCCTGGCGACAGCGTGGCAGGCATCTCCAGCGACAACCAACTGGCGGATGTCGAAGGAATGCCCGTTTAGACCGGGCTTTGGAATCCACTGCTCGGCATAGGCGCCGTGGCGGTAGAGCCAGTTGATAATTCCGGCAAGGCGGGCAGAATCCGTATAGCGCTGTAGCTTGCCGGAATTATAATACACCGGAGGGCGGGTGATGTAGCTCTCGACTCCGATGGTGGTAACCGCCGACTCAGCCCCCGTGGCCGGGTTCAGCTGATAAGCAATCACGCCGGAGGCGGCGGAGCCGCTGGCCAGCTTGATGAACACGCGGTGCATCCGCTGCGACAGCATCAGCTCGCGCAGGGAGGCATAGTCCACGGGGACTTGTCCGCCGCTGCCGCGAAGCGGCCGGGGAACAGAGACGCCGGACTCGGCGAGAATCTGCTGGGTCCGGCGCTTGTCCGTCATGGCTGCGATCTCCGCCGGATCGTTGGTCCAGCGTGAGGCGGGCAGCAGCTGCCCGGCCTCCTGCCGGAGCCGCGCCAGCAGGCGGCAGTAGCCGCGGAACCACTGGGACGGGTGATGCAGCACGCCGGGCAGCTCCTTCAGGGCGGAGGCCGCTTTGAAGCTTAGCGGCCTCAGGTCCGGCTGCTGCCCGAACGGGTGCAGCGAGTCGTCCGCGTCCGGCGCATCCGGTGCGCCCAGCGCGATAAGCGCCCGCTCCAGCGTGAAGCTGCCGCCGGGGGACTCCAGGCGCAGCAGCGGCGTTCCCGCTGCGGACCCCGGCGCGGAGTGCCCGCCGCTCCGGCGGCCGGGGGACTCCAGCTGGGATTGCGCCGGCGCTCCGTTCCGGACCTGCGACTGCACAGCCCGCTCCAGCAGATCAGCCAGCGGCTGGCCCTCCAGCAGCCCGGTGTAGGGAATCAGCAGCGCCGGTGGCATCCCGAGACGCGAGCGCGCCTGCTGGATACCGGCTGAGCGCCGGTCGCCGGGCTGGCAGAAGACAACCAGCGGCTCTGCGGGCTGCATTATTCTGTGATTGACGGATAACGCCAGTCATCATCGTCATCGGCTTGCTGCTGGTCGCTGACATCGACCGGCAAGCCGCTGTTCTTCAGACGCAGCATCATCTCGTCAGACATGAAGTGATGGCTCAGGTTGAGCAGCTTCAGTCCCTTGACCCGCTCGCTGGCGAGCAGCGCTTCTGCGCCGGTGTCGCTAAGCGTTCCCAGTGACATATCCAAGGTATGGAGCTGGTCCAGAATCGGCGCATCCGCCAGGGCTGCGGCAATTTCGTCCTGTATCTCACTGTTTTTGAGTCCGAGATAGGTTAGCTTAGGGAATTTCCCAGGCTCGATCAGCGGCAGAAGGTCCTCCAGCCCGCCGTCGAAGCCGTAATTGTCCACCCCAAGATAGAGTTCGAGCTTCTGCAGGTTAGGTAGAGTGGAGCCGGCGATATCCGCCAGCACATCCTTGCTGAGTCCGCCTGTAATGATAATCAGTTCTTCGAGCTTGTCGTGCTGCAGCTGACTTAGCCGCAGACTGGTGCCGCCTTGGATGGTCAATGACTGAAGCTCCGGATAGGCAGGGAGCAGCGGGGAGAGGTCACTCTGGGTAATCCACGAGATTTCACATTCCTCGTAGCTCATATCCCCAATGAACAGCTTACGCAGTGCCGGGAAGCTTGCGCTATGCTTCACAAGTGCCTGAACGGTTTCCTCTGAGCTGTTCTCATAGGCTTGTCCCCAGTCGCCAATCGTAAGGCTGGTCAGGCCGGCGGCTTCAGGGCTTGCGCTTAAGCGTTCAATCTCCGTCTCCATCCGCTTACCTTCTTCAAATCCATCGTAATCAATGCTGAGCTTCACTGCTGTCATGAACATCCCTCCAAGGTAGAATTATGGCTTCCAAATCACCCTAACATGTAGGGAGAGGTAGAGTCAAATGGCAGAGGAACAGGTGGTTCTGCGCACCTAAAAACCCTCCCGTATCCGCGGCGTTATGCGGATAGGGAGGGCATTATGAAAGCTCGTGGACCAAATGTATGCGAAAAACAGCATACAATGTGCCAGCGCAGGGGCCAGTGGACCAAATGTGTGCGAAAAACAACATACAATGTGCCAGCGCAGGGGCCAGTGGAGCAAATGTAAGCGAAAAACAGCATACAATGTGCCAGCGTGCGGCTCGTGGACCAAATGTACTCGAAAAACCGAACACAATTGGACTGGGTGCGCGGCGTAGGCCGTGCGTTTATCGCAGTGCCAGACGTATTTCCACAGAAAAACCGAGCATTTAGTCTGCCTAAAAAGCCTGCGCTCCTACTTCACTCGGAGCCCCGCCCACAGCCTCCTGCGCTCACACCCAGCCGAACAGCCGCGCCGCCGAAGCCACCGCGAAGGTTACGCCGATAGCGATAGCGAGCGGGATTACAGCGGAGAGCACGGCCCATTTCAGGCTTTTGGTCTCCTTGTAGATGTTCACGAGTGTGGTGCCGCAAGGATAGTGGAGCAGGGAGAACAGCATCATATTCAGCGCCGTCAGCCAGGTCCAGCCGTGGCTCAGGAAGATGTCCTTAATGCTGCCGAGACCTTCGATATCGACCATGGCCCCGGAGGACATGTAGCCCATTAGCAGGATAGGCAGCACAATCTCGTTAGCGGGCAGGCCGAGGATGAAGGCCATAATAATGAAGCCGTCCATGCCGAGCAGCTGTGCGAACGGATCGAACCAGGCCGCCATATGATTCAGCACACTCTCACCGCCGACAAACAGATTGCCGAGAATCCAGGTGATGATCCCTGCCGGAGCGGCCACGATGATGGCGCGGGTCAGGACATTGAGTGATTTTTCCTTGGAGGAGCGGACAATGGTCTTCCAGATCTGCGGGCGGCGGTAAGGCGGCAGCTCCAGGGTGTAGTGGGTAGGCACACCGCGCAGCGCCGTTTTGGACATGATCCACGATACGCTCAGGGTGACGATAATTCCGACCAGCACGATCCCCATCAGCACCAGCGCAGTCGAGAAGGTACGCAGTGCCCCGGTGGTTGTTGCCCCGACCATGAACATGGAGGAGAGCAGAATAAGCGTAGGCCAGCGGCCGTTGCACGGGACGAAGTTGTTGGTCAGAATGGCCAGCATCCGTTCGCGGGGCGATTCAATAATGCGGGTGGACAGAATAGCGGCAGCGTTGCAGCCGAAGCCCATCGACATCGTCAAGGCCTGCTTGCCATGCCCCCCGGATTTCTTGAATAAGCGGTCCATATTAAAAGCAACCCGGGGCAGATACCCGAAATTCTCCAGCAGCGCGAACACAGGGAAGAAAATCATCATAGGCGGCAGCATGACGCTGATGACCCATGAGGTTCCACGGTATAGTCCCAGCACAAGGACGCCGTGCAGCCAGGCCGGGGCATGAACAGCCTCGAAGCCGGCGGTCAGATAGCCTTCGATCCAGCTGAAGAGGGAGGCAATCCAGCCGGAAGGATAGTTGGCTCCGGCAATGGTAATCCAGAACACCAGGCCAAGGCCGGCGAGCATAATGGGGAAGCCCCAGATTTTCGAGGTGACGATATTATCCAGCTTATAGGTGCTGCCGAGCTTCTTCTTGTCGTGATAGGTGACAGCATCGCTGCAGATTCCGGCCGATACGCCGTAGATTCCGCTGACGATCTCGTCGCGGACCGCCCCTTTGTCTGCCAGCTTCTTCGCAGTTGCGAGCAGCGAATCGAGCGGGTCTTGGCCGTTAATGGCATGCGGTGACTCCATGGCGGGCCACCTCCTTCGCTACAGATATACCCTTGCGTCCCATATGGGCTCTGAGGGAAGCCAGCAGGCTGTGATCACCGTCCAGCAGGCGCAGGGCAATCCAGCGTGCCGGATATCTGGCGCCGACCGTCTGTTCCACCATCGGGATCAGCTCGGCAATCCCTTGCTCAATCTCCTCGTTGTAGGTGATCTTCAGCGGCTCTGCCTTGAATTCACCGGTCGCTACGCGTGCGACCTGATCCAGCAGCGCTTCGATGCCGATTCCGTTACGGGCCGAAATGGCCGTGACAGGCACCCCGAGGCGCTCCGCAATCCGCTTCAGATTAATATCAATCCCCAGCCGCTTGGCTTCATCGATCAGATTGATGCAGACCACGGCGCGTCCGGTAATCTCCAGCACCTGCAGGGCCAGATTGAGGTTGCGCTCCAGCGACGTTGCATCCAGAACCACCAGCGTTACATCCGGTTCCTCAAAAATAATATAGTCCCGGGCCGCCTCTTCATCGGCGGAGTTGGAGTAGAGCGAATAGGTGCCGGGAAGGTCGACGGCCCGGTAAGTATGCTCCTTGTGGGTGAAGTACCCTTCGGCGGTAACTACGGTTTTGCCGGCCCAGTTGCCGGTGTGCTGGCGCATCCCGGTCAACAGGTTGAACAGCGTGCTCTTGCCTGTATTGGGGTTGCCGGCAAAAGCTACGGTATACTCACTCATCCTTCTCCGCCTCCAATCAGTTCGCCATAAATCAGGGAACTCTCTTCCCGCCGCAGGGCAATAGTAGTGTTGCTGATCCGGTAAGCCGTAGGGTCTCCAAGCGGGCTGCGCCGCAGCACCTCTACAGCATTGCCGACAACAAACCCGAGATCAAGCAGTCTTCTCCGCAGCACGCCCTGAACCTCGATGCCGCTGATCCTCAGTGTGCTGCCGTTCGTAGCTTCAGACAATGGAATTACGGCTCCAGCCATAAGCTCTCCCACTTTCGTATGATTAATGAATGAATAGTTATAGTTATCCTTAAGTATGAAGTATGCACTTGTATAGTATATTGTGCAGGGTACAGAATATTGCATCCTGCCACAATATTAGTATACGTAAATAAATTTGTCCTTGCAACAATAATGTTTCCCTAGGGAAAGATAAATACAGCAAGATTTATCAAAAGTGTTTCCGGTGTCTGCTATATACTTTGAGTTGTGGAGGGGGTGAGAGTAATGCACTACCAATTGATTCACAAGAGCATCGAGTTTATTGAGCAGCATTTGGAAGAGGATTTGGATTTGGAGAAGGTGGCTAAGGCAGCGGGGTTGTCCAAATATCATTTTCACCGGATTTTTCGGAAATATGTGAATAAAAATGTCCATGAATATATCCGGGCCCGCCGTCTCAGCCAAGCAGCCAATCTCCTGCTGTACTCCGAGACACGTATTCTTGAGATTGCGCTGCAGTGCGGCTTTGAGAGTCAGGAGGCTTTTACAAGAGCTTTCAAGGAAATTTATGATTTGCCGCCTGCCCAGTACAGATCGCAGGTGAGACTATTGATTCAAGAAAGAGAGGTATTTACAATGTCAGAGATTACAGGCTGGTATATTACAGGTACCCACCCGGAGAACTATAAGGTAGAGATCGATCCCCGCGTCTGCTATAAGACAAGTCCCTCCATGCATCTTCATTCCAATGAACAGGCTACGCAGGACGACAATGGTTTTGGAACCTTGATGCAGCAGTTTCAGGCAAGAGAGTATCGGGGGAGACGGATGCGCTTCTCCGGGTTCGTAAGAACGGAGGATGTCACCGGCTGGAGCGGCCTGTGGATGAGAGTGGATGATAATCAGCAGAATATGTTAGCTTTTGATAACATGCAGAACCGGAGCATACAAGGAACCACGGAATGGAACCACTATGCCTGCGTAATGGATATTCCGTCCGAAGCTGACGTGATCAATATCGGAATTCTGCTGAGCGGAAGCGGGAAGGTGTGGCTGGGGGAGTGTGAATTTGAGGAAGTAGGCAAGGATGTACCCGTAACAGATGGCTCTACAGGTGCGGAGAACCTTCCGTCCGGGCCGCAGAATCTGAAGTTCGACCAGCAGTAACAGCCGGAGCAATCTGCTTCAAGCTGAACGCTGTAACCGGCCCCGCACCCAGATCGACAGGGCCAGCAGCAGCGGAATGGCGACCTGAAAGAGCGGGTCAAGCTTCAGGCTTGGCCCCAGGCCGATGGCGATATGCTGGGTGTAATCCCGTTCCAGGAAGGAGGAGCCGTAGATGATTGCCCCCACAGGGAAGACCCACCATTTGGCCGGTTTGCCGGTCAGCTCTGCAAGAGCTTTTACGGAACAGAAATAGAAGATCATCATCTTGATCAGCAGCCCCACGAAGAGCTGGACAGTCACCAGGATATCAAGCCGTTCCACAAATTTGAGGTTGGATAAAGTGCGGACGGTTTTGAGAAAAGGCAGCTGGCTGATTCCCGAGATGGTCGGGCCAAGGACAGCCACATTGAGCGCGTTCATGAAGATCAGGAACAGGCTGATGAGCAGATAGGCATTCACCGTATATTTTACAGGCAGACCAGGCTTCTCCCATAAGGACCACAGCATCAGAAAAACAATCATCTGCCCGAAGGGGAACGAGACGATTTCCGGCAGCGCAGCTTCAATCACCGGCATCAGCCCGCCCCCAAGGACAGGTGACAGACGGCCGAAGTCGATAGATCCCATCATTCCAAGCATGATAACGAGCAGGATATAGAAGAAAAGCATCACGGGCAGCAGGACCTCGGGCAGCCTGAATACAACCTCGGCCCCCTTCCAGATGGCGTATAGCGCAAGCAACACAAAAACAAGCATCGTGACAGACATGGGTGTTCTTGGCAGCATGGTCATCGCCGTCAGTTCCCCGAGATCGCGGACATTACGCATGGACTGATAGGCAAAATACAGGCTATAGACACCGCCGATGAAGGCTCCCGGAAGCTTGCCGAAATGGAGCTTAAGCATCCCGATCAGGTCTGTGCCCGGAGAGCGCCACTGAATCCACATCAGCAGCAGAAGCAGGATGAATCCGGCGGCGGAGCCTATACACATCGCCAGCCAGGAGTCCTGCTTCGCCGTGCCTCCGAGCAGGAACAGCGGCGTGCTGCCGATCTCAAACAGCATAATCATGAACGCAATCTGGAGGGAAGAGACCTGTTCTTTGTTGGGCATGATTACGAATCAGCCTCCTAACCAATAGATGATGGCTCTGCCGATAGGCTGGAAGAACGCCGTATATAGAAGACTTAGCGATACATGGGGGGTTCTGGTTATCCCGCATAGGTTAATATAGGCGCAGTATCCAAGAATACAGCCGAACCAGAGACGCTGCAGGCGGCGGCCTTCTCCGCGCAGCTTCGTCCACCCCCAGAGATAAGCAATCGCGTAGAGTATAAGAGTTATAGCTATTTTCATAGATAGGCTCCTTTACTCCTGTTGAACGGATTTGAACGATTTATTGCTGAGGCCGGTCCGTTCAATCTTGATCGAGACCTGCGGGCGGATCTCAATCTCTTGAAATACGCGGTCCCAGCTTTTCTCCTCTTCGATCTGCTTCCAGCGCTTGCGGTCGCTCCGGTGGATTCTCACGGCAAATCCCGTGACGTCGGCCCCCAGCCGCTTGACCTCCGTCCATGAATCATTGACAAGACTCAGCACCCGCTGTTCAAGAGAGGCTTCCATCTCACGGATGGCCTTGCGGTCATTCAGATCCATGACGCTCCCAAGCTCGGTGAGTACTCCGCTGCCTTTGACCTCAATATTCATCACATAATGATCCTTATCCCAGACGGGGCGAACCGTAGTGGCCGAATTCTGCAGAATAAATGAGGCGTCCAGCTTGTCACTCTTCGTAGGCTGAGAGGCGAAGGCGATGGTCGCAGAGTCGATGCTATTGGTCAGAAAAGAGAGGCCAAAAGCCTGCTTCTGGCTGAGCCACCCCACGAACGTATCCCCTTTGATGACTCCGAGTCTTCCCAGCGCCAGGCGCGAAGGCAGATCTGTAACGCCTGTCTCGCTGGTCTCATCCATCGTCTGGGGACCCGTCAGGAGAATTTCCGGCAACACGGCACTTCGGGACTCGGAGGAGAGGGCCATAGCCAGCTCATACAGGCGGGTTCCGGGATAATAGGATACGAGCTTCGCTTCCTGTTCAATCATGAGCTGGATACCGGCCCCCTGATTTTTGGTCATCTGCATAAGCTGATCCAGGATATCACCGGCGTCCCCCTGGGTTATAAATACGAATACAGTTTCCCTTGCATCCTGCTTGCGCAGGAACATATCAATCAGCTGATTAATCCCGTGCCTGGCGAGGCTCTCACCAATGACGGTTATTCTGGAGTGGGAGAAGAACATCTCCCGTGTACTGGTCAGATTGGTTCGTTCAATGGCCTCCATGATCGTCCGGCCTTTGACGGTGAAGGTGAGGAACGGCGGCGAACTGGTACTGCCGCCTCCGCCGCCCCCCATACCGCTGGCCCCCGATGAAGGGTTGATCACCTGATAGGTCGCTTTCCACTGATTGTTCTCCCAGTCATAGGCCGAGCCGGAGGTAATGCCCAGTTCATTAAGCTCGCGGTCATCCCAGCAACCGGAGAGAAGAACAGACAGAAGCGGGAGACAGAGGATCAGGCACAGCAGGGTTCTCTGTTTGTTCTTCATGTCCCAAGCCCCTTCCGCCTGGATCTGGCCTTCTGCACTCTGTTCAGCAGAACCGCCCCCAGCGGAACCAGCACATTGAACAGGAAGAAGACCACGAACCGTCCTTCTTTGTTGTAGTCATTAAGCTCGGCTGAGCTTTGCCAGGAGAACAGGCATTCCAGCGCAATGACCAGACCCAGCGCCCCGATGAAGGGCCGGCTGCTGCTGACCCGGAACGTCTGCTTGAAGCACTCTACCGTCACGAACAGGAAGATCCCGAATTTGAGATAGATCGACAGCACCCAGTAAGAGATAAAGAGAATATCCAGCTTCTCTATGAACCGGCCGATTCTGACGATCCCCACGGTGGAGAAGCCCGGATAGGCCGTCAGCTTGATAAACTGGCTTCCGAATACCATCAGAGCGGAGACTAGAGAGAGCATCATCAGCGTAGCGACGAACAGCAGGCCCGTCCAGCCGATGATCCGCGCCCTCTGGGGATACTGCAGGTATGGCGCCAGAAACAGCATCACGGCTACTTCGGACATCCAGGCAGTCGGCGTCAGGCTGGCCAGTGTCAGCTCCGCCAGGGTATGATCGAACATCGGCAGCAGCTGGTGCACATTCAGATCATGATATAACCCGAACAGATACAGCGGTGCGAAGAACAGATAGAGCAGAATAATCAGGCTGTTCACCCGGGCGATGGCTTCGATGCCTTGTCTTACCATATAGATCGTAATGCACAGGATCAGAATTACCAGCACCGTGACCGGCGTGTTGATCAGCACATTGTCTTTGATGAAATTGACGAATTCGCGCAGGATCGTTGCCGAGGTATCCAGATAGAATTGCAGCATCAGCAGACCCAGGATGGTTGAGACAACCGGAGAGCTTTTCTCCCCGACCCAGTCCAGAAAAGGAGCGCCGTTGCTGCTGCGAATCACAGTCCCGACGATCGCGGCAATCAGCAGACCGGCCAGGGTGGACATAATGATGGCCAGCGGTGCGTCTTGTTCGGCATAGGTGCTGATAATGATGGGCAGCACGACGGTGGCCGTCGGCAATATGGTATTAACGATGAGCATGGCTGCCTGGGTAGTGCCGATTTTTCCGTTCATGCCGGACCCTCCCCCTGCGGATTCTGCTGCTCCTGGGTGGGCCCGTTCGCGCCTTCCGCCGGCTTGGGCTTCTGGTGCGGTGCTTGTCTGCGGGTTTCTTTACCCAGGTTAGTTTTGGGACGTATGTCCATGCTCCACAGCGGAACGCGGATGAAGATATCCTTCAGATAACGCGGAATCATCGGCGCTACCGGAGACAGGTAGGGCACCCCGAAGGAACGCAGGCCTGCCATATGAATCAGCAGTACCATCAAGAAGGACATGATGCCGAACAACCCAAGCGATGCGGCGATAAACATCATTATAAAGCGTATCAGCCGGATGGAGTTGGCGATGGCCAGTGACGGAATCACGAAGTTCGAGATGGCGGTAAAAGAAACCACAATGACCATCGCCGCCGAGACCAGCCCGGCCTGAACGGCAGCCTGCCCCAGCACCAGCGCACCTACAATAGAGATAGCCGGTCCGATGGTCCGCGGCATACGTACCCCCGCTTCACGCAGGACGTCGAAGGTCAGCTCCATCAGCAGTGCCTCTGCGAAGGCGGGGAGCGGAACCCCTTCCCGCTGGGCAGCCAGACTGATCAGCAGTGTGGTCGGCAGCATCTCCTGGTGAAAGGTAGTGACGGCAATATAGAGTGCCGGCAGCAGCATAGAGACGAAGAACGCTCCATAGCGGATCAGCCGCAGAAAGGAGGAAATATCATACCGCTGGTAGTAATCCTCGCTGGATTGAAAGAAATTGAAGAAGGTAGACGGAGCCAGCAGCGCAAAGGGAGTGCCGTCAATGATAATCCCGACTTGACCTTCCAGAATGCCCCCGGCTATGGCGTCGGGACGTTCGGTATTCTGAATGGTGGGAAAAGGCGTCAGGCCGCCGTCCTGTATGAATTCTTCAATATAATTGCTCTCCAGAATGGCATCGGTATTGATGGCGTTCAACCGGCGGCGGATTTCGGTTAGCACCTGTTCACTGGCGAGGCCCTTCAAATAGACGAGGGCAATCCCGGTCCCGGTACGCTGGCCGATTTTATATTCCTCAATCCGCAGATCGGTGGTTTTCAGGCGGCGGCGCAGCATGGAGGTCCCGGTGCGCAGGCTCTCTGTGAAGCCCTCTTTGGGCCCGCGGATAACCCCTTGGGAGGTCGGCTCATTAATGCTTCTTTTCTCCCAGCCGGAGGTGTCGGCGGCCAGTGCGACCGGAAGCCCCTCGAACAGAATCAGGGTATAGCCGTCAAAAAGCAAGGGCAGCAGCACCTCCAGGGTCCGGGCCTCCTTAACTCCCCCAACGGGCAGGATGTGCTCTTTAATCAGGTTGAAGGCAGCTTCTGTGGTAATCCGATCTCCGTTCAGCGTGCTGTTCTCCATTAAGGACTGGAGTACTGACTGATTGACAGTATCAGCGTTGACCAGACCGTCAATATAGATGAAGGCAAGGGAAAGGGGAGGCTGAGCTTCACTCTTATAATGGCGGATGACAATATCCGAGCTGCTGCCGATCCGGCGGCTGAGTTCCTGCAAATTATCCTCAAGGGAGAGCTTCAGCGGAAGCGGTGCAGGCACGGAGGTTTCTACGGGATCTTTGGTAGTCTGGCGGCTCTTCTTCGTTTGCTGAGGCATCTCGGGGGCTCCTGTCTGCTGAAATCTGGATGTGCTCCCTGTATTATCCCCCGCAGGAGGATTCCTTATTCTGCCTGATGTACGGATGGAGTTGAGCGCGTAGGGGAATTGCTGGTATCAAAAAAAAGAAACTGCCCTTTAGGAATGGCAGCTTCGCAGCATTCCATCAAGGCAGTTTCATAGGATTCAGCGTATTAGAATAAATCAGCTCTGCATTATTTAGTCTGGACAACCAGCGCGTTGCTGATCAGGCGTCCCGGAGTGGTCAGATACTTGCCATTGTAGTAGAGGCCGCTGGAGGCCCCGCCATCGAGGTTCATTGCCTGGTAGGCTCCGGCCTGCTTCATAATTTCCGCCAGTTGGGGGATGGTTGCCCCGCCGGAGGTCAGCAGAATCAGCTTATGATCGCGGGTGATGCCCAGCGCGCTGCGGGAGCCTCCGCCGGTCAGGATTTTGGGGTCCCGGAAGCCTTCACCCGCCACATTCAGCGCGACCTTCCCGTTGACTAGCAGCCGTGGTCCTGCCTGGAGTGCGCCAAGAACGGAACCGGAATCGAAGCGGGCCTTGAATTCACTGCCCGGAATCAGCTCAGCCAGCATATTACTATCGTATGCGAAGACAGCCCGTTTGTCTCCGGAGCTGTTCTTCAGCATCTTCCCGCCGCTGATGATGTAGCCGTAAGGAACCTTGAAGGCGCCGTCAGTATAGGCAGCGAAGAACGTGCCGTTGATCGCGGCAGCAGCATTGCTGCGCTTGGCGATGCTGGCAAGGGCTTCCGTCTTGCCGACGGTATTCCCGGCCAGAACGGCGTCCAGCTTCACCGAAGGATGCAGCAGGGAGACCGTGACCGTCTGGACGCTGAAGGAGCGGCCGCCGACCTTGTAGGTATGATGTCCGCTGACTACAGCGGGCGAGCCGCTCTTGATCAGGCTGCCGTTCTGTACAGGCAGGGTGGCTGTCTCAGCGGTGCCTGTTTCAGCCCCGCTTGTCAGCGTAAGCGACCCAGCTTCTCTATTCCACTGGAGCTGTATGCCGAGTGTCTGGCTTACAAGAGACAAGGGGACATAGGTGGTCCCGTTCTCACTGAAAGGCCGGACACTTACGGTAACGGGCTTGCCGTTGACGGAAGCCCCAGGCTTGCCTGGAGTGAAGATAATGGAATTCCCGCCGCGTGACATCTGAATCTGGCCGCCCGAAGCGGTGAGTACAGACTGGATACCGGCGAAGCCGTTCAGGAAGCGGAGCGGGATGAAGGAGTGATTCTCCTTGTCCACATATACGGCAAGCTTGGCCTGCGGCGCCGCAGCGGCACCGGATTGCAGTGCTGGAAGAAGGACAGCCAGCAGACAGAAGGCGGTAAAGAGGGTGAGCATTTTTTTCATGATACACAAAATCTCCTTTAGGTTGTAGCAGTTTAATCTGCAGGTTAGGATGATACTGGAACAGGCCCCAAAATGCAGCACTTGAGCTACCATCATATAATCGTCTCCCGTTACCGTCAATGGAGCATGCATCCAGTAGCTTGTTAGTTTATAATGGGATCACATTAGAATATCTACATATAAGGGTGGTAGCGATCATGACAAGAATAGGCTTAATCCGGCACGGCAGCACAAGCTGGAATCAGGAGGGCCGGGTACAGGGTCATACGGATAATCCTCTGGACGAGGAAGGCTTCCGGCAGGCCGGCGTGCTTGCGGAGCGGCTTAGCGGTGAAGCGTGGGATTATATCTATTCAAGCGACCTGCTGCGGGCCAGACAGACGGCGGAGACCATCGCCGGAAGGCTGGGCATCCCGCTGGCCGGTCTCGTTCCGGGCATCCGGGAGATGAACGGCGGATTGATTGAAGGAACTACCGAGAGTGAGCGGATCGAGCGCTTCGGCAGCCAGTGGAAGACGATGGAGCTGAAGCTGGAGAGTCAGGAGCTGGCCCGCGAGCGGGGAGTCCGGGCGATTGAAGAGCTTGCTGCGCGCCATCCCGGCAGCAATGTGCTGGTAGTCAGCCATGGGGCTATTTTGCGGAGTACGCTGGCCGGGCTTGTGCCTTCCCTTGATGTGAGCGTGCTGCTGAAGAACACCTCCATCACCTGCCTGGTCAAGGAGAATGACAGCTGGAGCTGTGAATTGTACAATAGCGCTGAGCATATGGACGGATAGAACGGGATATTTCCGGGCATTTCATTACAATAAAGCGCCGGTCCTGCCGATAATATGCTTAGTGCTCATCCTGAACGGGTATTCATTTACAGCATCTCTTGCCGGAGTTGTTCAGAATTTGTTCAGTCTGTTCCTGTACAGTAGCGCTTGAAAGCGATAAATCTATAAATTCATTGATAGGCTGAAGGAGGGCGTAAGACCAGTGGAAGAGGCCCGCAATTATATGTTGACAATTCTATCCATACTTATAGGGGTACTGACCGTATATAGCTCGCTCAGACTGACAAGTGATTTCTCACGACAAACGCAAAGAACCCGGGCAGTCCGCTCGAGTCTTGTGGTGCTGGTGATTAGTGCAGGACTTGGGGGCATGCATCTGCTCGGCAGAAGAGGCTTAACCGGCTTCACTACAGAAGGCAGAAGCCTGCTGATCTCTTTGTTCCTGTACATGCTGACACTCGCCGGTATTCTGTATCTGTTCCTGCGGATGCGCATGATCCTTGGGGAGCGTGAGCAGCTCAAGGAATTGGCATACCGGGATACGCTGACCGGCCTGCTGAATAAGAACGGAATGGATCATTTCTGGGATCATTGCAAAATGAGCGAGCAGCTTGCGGTATTATATCTGGACCTGAACCGGTTCAAATCGATTAACGATACCCTCGGCCATCATACAGGGGATTTGTTACTGGAGGCCGTTGGAACCAGCCTGCAGCAATTCACCTGCAAGGGCAAGCGGCATATTTTCCGGGTGGGCGGAGATGAATTCGTCATTATCGCCAAACGCTACAGCCGCAAGGAGGCAGAGCAGCTTGCTCTTAAGGTTCTGGAGCGCATCACCCGTACCTATAAGCTGGAGAGCCATGAATTATTCGTGTCCGCAAGTGTCGGGATCACGATAAGCCAGGGCCGTATCGATCCGAAGCAGCTGCTTCAGGAGGCGGATTCCGCCATGTACAACGCCAAGCAGCTGGGCAGCGGACGTTATGCCGTATACAAGCAGGAGAGCCGTATTCCTTCCGTGAAGCTGCTCAGCAGCTCAAGAGCGCAATAAGGTTTATAAGTGTTATAAGTAAGCCTGCGCCATCCTATGGACAGCGCAGCTGTGTAACATAATTCAGACGCCTCTGGCAGCCAAAAGCCCGGCCAGAACATCTGGATGATCCGTAATGATCCCCGCCACCTCAGCATCGATTAACGCCTGCATCCGCTCGGGATCATTAACCGTCCACGGATGATAGACAATGCCTTTCTCCGCTGCGGCATTCACGAACTCCGGCAGTACCGAGGAGTGATGGGCATGCAGCGCATCCGCTTGCAGGGTAGCCGCGTAATTCCAAGGACGGTAGAGTCCCTCCCCGTAGAGAATACCCGTACGGATCTCCGGTGCCAGCGACTTGCAGTACGCCAGGGAATAATGATTGAAGCTGGAGATCACGACCCGCTCACTCATACCCTGCTCCCGGACAGCGGCGATTACCTTCTCTTCCATGCCGGGATAGAGGAAGGTTCCGTTCTTCAGCTCTATATTTAGAATCGTCTCCCGGCCTTGCAGCAGATCCAGCAGCTCGTCCAGTGTCGGAATCTGTTCTCCTGCGAACTCTGGGCTAAACCAGGAGCCTGCGTCTACCTCCAGCACCTCACGAAGCGTCTTATCTTTCACATAACCGCTGCCTGAAGTGGTACGGTTTAGACTCTCATCATGGATCACTACCACTGCTCCGTCACTGGTCATTTGTACGTCAGTCTCAATGCCGGTTGCGCCAAGCTCAAGACCCTTGCGGAAGGCCGCCATTGTGTTCTCCGGGGCGGCTGCGGATGCGCCGCGATGCGCGAAATTAATGATGTTCATGTCGAGTAGTTCCCTCCATCTCTATGATGTTAATGCAGCCCGTAGTGTCCGGGCCCCTTATATTATATTCCACATCACGCCAAGAAACCCTGTTCCCTGCGCTATAAAGGACGGGTTTCTTGAATTTTACCGTGGTACGTTCGGAAGCCTACAGAAAGAAGCGGGGCTTGAAGTGATTGCTTATGAATATATGCGCAGCCAGTATTTCGCCCCGTCCAATACGTTAATGCTCAATTACATCAGTGTGGCCGATACGGAGGACTTGAGTGCCATGAGCGACGAGCTGGACCACGCAGCCTGGTTCACCCTGGATGAAGCTGCGGACGCGATATTACCAGGCAGCCTCGCGGAGAGCTTCCTGCTGACCATCATCGATAAGCTGAGACAGGGGCGGGCTCTGGAGGATTTTACAGCGGTTGTCCGGTAATTGCTGATTCTGAAGGATACGGCTTCCCTTATGCAGAGACGATGTCGCGGATTCTCTCATGTACCTGCTGCGCCTCAAGGAGGGCTGCGGAATATTGCAGATCTGTTTTTCGGGCCGGCAGGCGCGGCGGGAGAAAAGGAATGGATACCACAGGCGTATCTGCGCTGCTAAAATAGATTCTAAGTGTCAGCTCGCGGATCTCTTCGGCAGGAATGCTGTCCGGGACCGCCTCTGTGAACTCATAGCTTGCGGCGGCACCTGCCCGTGTTCTGGGTGCACTGGTGCTAATCCGGCTGGTTTTGCTGACCTTGCTGAGAGTCAGGGCATTCTCGACAATCTCTGCTCCAAGGATGGCATCGAACGTATACATGGTGGCTGTCGCCGGCTCCGGCTTCCCCGGATGCAGCAGACCGATGGCCAGTGCCTGGCCTTCTTCATCCAGGGCAATCAGATGGGATTCGTCCGGGGTAATGAACCGCTGGGGGAATTTCAGGCTGAAGGCTGACAGGGCATGGGTAGCCCCGCTATGGCCCGCTGCCCTGGGACGGGAGAGTCTGTACTGAAGAACCGCAGCCAACAGCAGGAGAGACACGCCAAGCACAGCAAACAGATACACCAGGATCATGAGCACTGAACCGCCTCCTCACAAGGTTGTGCGGGCCGCCCTTCCTGCATTCACTTCGGGCACAACCCGCTTCGTAAGCTTTGGCAAGTGAACTATTAATAGATATGCGGGAAGAGATCAGGTATGTATGACTTCAAGCGGGGTACTGGCGGAATTCACGTGTGTTCCTGAGACTGCGCTGATCCAGGCCGCGTACAAACGTCCAAGAGCCACAAGCAGCAGCGGCAGAATCAGCAGCAGCACAAATCCGGTTCCGCATAGAATCCACGAGCGTTCGTCCGAGGTTGTGCCGGACAGGAAGAAGAAGAACTCCGGGTCCAGCATATTCAGATCATAGGAGAATACCGATGCACTGATTCGCTGGGCCAAAGGCGACAGAAGAGCACTGAAGGCAACCGTAGGCAGGACCAGCACAAGCGTGAAGCCCAGAATGCCTGCGGGCAGCTGGAGGAGGCTGTACAGGATTCCCCGGTACGACTCCCTTTCGCGGAGCTGGTGTCCTAATGTCCGCAGCCCCTCCCAGCGGAAGGCGGGAGCATGATCTGCGGCAGCGGGCTGCCCGGTTCCCTGGCGGCTGTTGCCGCTGGACCAGGCTTCAACGATCTTGTGTTCACTGGACATCATGCTGCGGCACCAGGCCAAGGTCAGGGCCAGCAGAGGCAGCCCCACCCATACAATAATCAGAGGCAGGCTCGCACTCAGACCTGTAACAGCAATGACGAAAGCGATGATTCCTTTGGGCAGGGAGAGCATTAGTATTTTCCACGCGTGTATACTTTGTCTTATCATTCAGGCCGCTCCATTCCGAATTTCCAAATTTCAACTTCTTCAGTATAGAGGCTTCATCCAGAGAACACACTCTCCAAAAGGCGGGAAAAATCCTGGTCTCTGGTCCAGTAATGCTTCCGGTTATTGGTGTTTGTAATAGATCACCGTGGCGTCCATACCTCCGCCGGCGGAAATGACATAGTCAGGAATCTTCCCGGCTTCTATATATCCCCGTGATTGATAGAGCAGGTTAGATGGATCGCCTTCGCGGGTGTCCAGCACCAGCAGTGTCCGTCCCCCGGCGGCAGCAGCCTGCTCGGCAGTCTCCAGCAGCACGCCCGCAATTCCCTTGCGGCGGTGTGCCGGATGGACCATCAGTTTGGCGACTTCCGCCCGGTGCGGAGCGTTGGGCTTCAGTACCAGATGCAGCTGCACAGTGCCGACAACCGTCTCACCCTCCAGCGCTATCCACAGCCGCACCGCAGGCCCGGAGACACTTTGCCAATAAGCAGCGGCCTCGTCCTCCCCCAGCGGAGGCAGGAATCCGATGGATGCGCCATCTTCCACAACAGCAATTAATAAAGAGCTTAATTCCTCTCTAAGCTCCAGGCTAATCTCTTGAACGGATACTACTCGTAATGTATGATCTGCGCTCATCTGCAAACATTCCTTCCTGCTATTTACTATGTTTCTCATTATACTAAGGGTAAGGCGGTTTACAAGAATTAAGACCAAGAAGGGGAGTGCAGCAAATTATGCTGTTAGAGGTTATAGCTACTACAGTAAATGATGCGGTCATAGCGGAGCGTTATGGTGCTGACCGGATTGAACTGATCACAGGCATCCGGGAGGGCGGACTAACGCCCAGTCTGGGCCTGATTGAAGCGGTCCGGGAGCAGGTCAGCATTCCGGTGAGAGTGATGGTAAGGCCGCATGCACGCTCCTTCGTGTATGATACATCCGATGTTGAGACCATGCTGCGCGATATCCGCCACATAGCCGGGGTAGGCGGGCTGTATGTGGTGATGGGAATGCTCCGCCAGGACCGGACGATAGATGAAGAACTGCTGAACCGGCTCCTGGAGCGGGCAGCGGGGATGGAGGTCACCTTCCACCGTGCGTTCGACGAGGTGAAGGACCAGCTTGAAGCCCTGGAGGTCCTGAAGCGGTATCCGCAGATTACGGATATCCTGACTTCCGGCGGGACTGCTGCTGCCAATACGCCTGGCGGTATGGTGAGGCTTGCTGTGCTGGAACGGCTGTCTGCCGGTTCCTCGCTCTCCATCCTCGCAGGCAGCGGCCTGAATGCCGCAGACCTGAAGGATTTCGTTACGCGGACCGGTGTCCGCCGGGTACACTTCGGTTCGGCAGTCCGGGAGGACGGCGACCCGCTGAAGCCGGTAGACCCCGAGCGGCTCGCAGCCATCCGTGGGCTTCTCAAGCCCTAGCAGGGTGCTCAGGCTACTCCCCTTTCTGACCGCCCAGCAGTCTGGGCAGCAGTGTGAGCAGCCGCTCCCGGGTCAGCGCATCGCCGGAATTCCATTTGGCTCCATCCAGCATATAGGCATGGCCCTGCTCCACGGCAGGCAGACTGCTCCAGAGCTCCGTCTGGAGCAGCTGCTCCATGGCTTTCCGGGAGTCCTCCCGCTCTGGAATCAGCATGAAGACACGGTCCCCCGCGTAGCTGTGCAGCATCGCAGGGTCCACTTCGCGGAACCCCAGGTCCTTGTCCAGAATGTCCTTGATCTCCGCTGTCGGCTGCAGGCCGCCGGGCGCATACAAGGCCGTGGACAAGCCGGTCATTCCCATGGCGTATAGATGGTTGCCATGGTCATAGAATAGCGCCGAAGCTGTTTCACCTGCCCGGAGCCCCCCGGCGTACAGACGCTGCCACATGGCGGCGTTTTTGGCATGGTAGGCTTGCAGCCAGACCGCTGCTTCGCGCTGCTTCCCGAGCCACTCCCCAAGAATCCGCAGCCGCTGCTCAAGCGGTGCGAAGGAATCGAAGGTGAGTGACGGAGCGATGCCGGCTACACTCCGGTAGACCTGTTCATCCGGGCTTGCGAGGATAATCAGGTCAGGCCGGATGGACCGGGTCAGCTGCGGGTCCAGCGGAAATCCTACATTGGCTAAATGCTTGACCCGGTGGCTATAGACGCTGCCCCGGGCGAATGCCTCATCGCCTCCGACAGGCTTAACCCCCAGCGCGAGCACATCCCCCAGTGTCTCCCCGTGGTAGACAACCCGCTTCGGACGCTCAGGGATTTCTACGGAATGTCCGGTCCAATCTGTGACGGTAATCCGGCGCTGCTGAGACTGGGCATATTGCCCGGGCGTCACGCCTGTCTTCTGCCGGAAGCGGCGGCTGAAGTAATATTCATCGGAGAAGCCGACCCGCCGGGCAATCTCGCGCAGCGGCTCGGCGGATGCAAGCAGATGATGCTTCGAGTGCCCGATGCGCAGATCGGTCAGATAATCGAGCGGCCGCTTTCCGGTCAGCTTTTGGAAGATAGGAGTGTATTGCCAGGGGGAGACACCGGCCAGCTCCGCGAGCTGCTTCACTGTGATGCTCTCCCTATAATGATTCTGCATGAAGTGAACCGTACTCTCTACAGATTGCGCCGGACTTGGCAGCTGGCGGGTAGAGTAATTCTGCTCTAACAGCAGGAGCAGCAGCTCCTGGAAGCGAAGCTGTTGTCTGAAATGCTGGAGATCATCCCCGCCGTTAGGGTGTGCAAGCAGCTCTTCGGCCAGCCGGATCACCCGGGTGAAGGGGTGGAAGATCAGCTCTGTCCGCCCCGGGAGCAGTTCATCCAGGCAGAGCGCAGGGGAACCCCCAGTAGTAACGGCGTTAAAGGACAGCAGATAATAATAGAGTGTCAGCTCCTGATTATCCAGACGGTATGAGGCTCCGGGAGGCAGCAGACAGCACTTGTCCGTATGTACAGAGAGTGTGGCCTGTTCCGTGATGTGCAGTTCACCGCGGCCGCCCGTAAACAGCAGAAGCGTATGCTGCTCCGCAGTCCGCACGGCCGATACGGTGTCAGCACTCTGCATCACCAGCTCAATGCTCTTCATTTGAAACAGCAGAGAACGGAGAGAGGCGGGCGGGGGCGGCGACAGAGGTTGAGCGGGATGGGCAGGCTGGCGCAAGGCTTGGTTCTCCTTTCAGGGCAGATCAGAATTTGATTTAATGAGAATGATTATCCGGGATTATTGCTTGCCCAGCATGGCGGGAAGCTCGCCGAGCAGCCATTCTCTTGTGGTAGCATCACTGGAGGTCTTCGTGATGTCCTGTGTGTAGACGTAGCCGTTTTTAACGGCGGGCAGGCTTTTCCACACCGCGCTCTCCAGCAGCTTGTCCGTCGATTGCTTGGCTTCCTCAGCTACCGGAGTCAGGAGAAAGATCCGGTCCCCGGCATATTCCTGCAGCACCTCCAGCGAGATTTCCTGAAAGCCCATATCGTCGTCCAGTACCTGTTGAATGGCCGGGGAAGGCTTGAAGCCTTGCTCTCCGTACAGCACCTGCGAGAGGCCGGTCGTTGCCATTACAAACAGCCGGTCTCCCGGATAATAAGTGAAGACGGAAGCCGTCTCGCCGTCCTTCATGCCCGCAGCCTTAAGCTGCGCCCACATCGCTTCTTCCTTCGCTCCGTATTCAGCCAGCCACGCCTCCGCTTCAGGCTTCTTGCCCAGGATATCCCCGATTTCCAGCATCCGTTCCTTCAGCGGGGCGAAGGTATTGAAGATAATTGTTGGAGCAATTTTGGACAGAGCCTCGTAATCTGCTTCCTCAATGCCGGCATAGATGATCAGGTCGGGCTGAAGCTCAATCGTCTTCTCCAGGTTAATCGGGAATCCTACATCTTCCACGCCAGTGAGCTTGTCCTCGAATACCTGGCCTTCACCCATGGAGAGCGGATAGCCGATGGCCTGTACACCGAGTGCGGTCAGATCGCCGTACGTTTCTCCAGAGTAGATAATCCGCTGCGGGTTCACAGGAATCTCCGCCGTATGGCCTTTGTAATCCGTGTATGAACGGGTTGTAGCTGCTGGTACCGCAGGGCTTACGGAAGCTTCCGTGGCGGGAGCGGTGGTTGCTGCTATATTGCCGGCCTGTTCCTTATCGCTGCTGCAGGCGAGCAGTAAGGTGCCCATCAGGAAGAGCATGCCCAGGATAGCGAAGGGTTGTCGTGTCTTGTTCATTGTAAGTATGCCTCCCAAAGGTATTGTGATTACCAATAATGATAATCATTATCGTTTAGACTATCATAAATTATAGCCTGTTGTTACTCAATGGACAAAACACGAGGCAGGATTTGAATATGTACAATATTTTTTCGCCTATTTAGTTAATAACATATTGATAATATCAAAAGGGTCTGCTATGATATTGTTAATAACAAATTAATAATAACATTTAGTTAATAACTTATTCCTTACAATTCAACCCTAGGAGGTAATGACCATGTTCGGATTCCGCTACGTGAAATTTCAGCCCAGTGATTATGTGCTTAAGGTGAAGAACGGCAAGGTAGTACGGGAAGGGGTCGGACTTTCTTTTCATTATTATGCGCCGACGACTTCGGTGGTTGTGGTGCCTGTCTCCTCAATCGATGTTCCATTCATGTTCGAGGAGATTACGGCAGACTATCAGACGGTAACCGTCCAGGGGCAGCTGACCTACCGGATTGTTGATTACCGTAAGACCACCCAGATCCTCAACTACACTTATAATCTGAAAAAGAATACCTATCTCTCCGACGATCCGCACAAGCTGGCGCAGCGGGTAATCAATATCGCCAAGGTCCTGACCAAGAAGCAGCTTGGGCAGTTGCCGCTGAAAGAAGCTATCCAGTCAAGTGAACGTCTGGCCAAGACGATTACGCTTGAGATCGGACAAAGTGCGGAGATTGAGAAGCTGGGCATTGAGCTGATGGGCTTGTCCATTCTGGCGATTGTACCGAATAAGGAGACACTGCGGGCCTTGGAGGCGCAGGCCAGGGAGGAGATGCTCCGTAATGCGGATAATGCGCTATATGAGCGGCGCAATGCTTCGATCGAGCAGGAGCGGCGGGTGAAGGAGAATGAGCTGAATACGGAGATCGCCGTTCAGACGAAGAAGAGACAGATGCGTGAGGCGCTGCTTGATTCTGACCGTTCAGCGAAGCAGAAGCAGAATGAGATGAAGGAAGAGCAGCTGGTTTTTGATACGGAGCTGGAGGAGAAGAAGCAGGCGCTGATTGAGCTGGCAACAGCGAATAAGAGAGCCGAAGCGGATGCCAAGGCTTACGAGCTGACGGCGGTAATGAATTCGCTGCAAAATGTATCGCCTAACGTCCTGCAGGCGCTGACGAATGTCGGCATGAACCCGGATAAGCTGATCGCCATCGCCTTCCAGGAGCTGGCGGAGAATGCCGGAAAGATCGGCCAGCTTAACATTACGCCGGATCTGCTGCAAGGCATCATGGCCGGTTCGGCAGGAGGCGGAGCCGGAGCAGAGAGAGGAGGTAACGGACGATGAGCAGCCGGGGATCGGAGAACAAAATCATACTGATCAAACGCAAGACTCGCCTGGAGGAGCTGGTGGTCCGCTACAATACGATCCAGCAGGCCCAGTTCTATATTGAACGGCTGGGAGCCGATTTCAGCGACTACTTAAGCGAGGATTTCCAATACCGCAAGGCGGTGGAGACCGCAGTGACCGAGCTCAGCGCCATCGGCCGGCTGCAGGTGCTGGAGCGGCAGCATGTGCCAAATTTCATCTTCGGGGCCGGGGATACCGTTGTGGTCCTGGGCCAGGACGGCCTGGTCGCCAATACACTGAAATACCTTCAGGAGCAGCCGCTGATCGGAGTGAATCCTGATCCGCTGCGCTGGGATGGCGTACTGCTGCCCTTCAGAGTCAAGGAGGTGCAGCAGGTGGTGACAGAGGTGCTGCGCGCCCAGCGCCAGGTCCGTGAGGTTACCCTTGCCAAGGTGGAGCTGAATGACGGCCAGAGCCTGTACGGGGTGAATGATCTGTTCATCGGCCGCCGGACCCATGTCTCGGCCCGGTATCAGCTGGAGCTGAACGGGCAGCTGGAGCAGCAGTCCTCCAGCGGCATCATTGTCTCGACCGGCCTAGGCTCCACGGGCTGGCTCAAGAGTGTGCTCGCCGGAGCCGCAGGAATCGTCAGCCGTGCTGCACAAATGCAGCATGCAGAGGCTGAACAGACCGCCCGGGTGTCTGCGGAGATTGCCGCAGTCAGCGCGGGCAGCGGGCTGGCCTGGAACCATCCTGAGCTGTATTTCACCGTGCGGGAGCCTTTTCCAAGCCGGACCACTTCAGCAGAACTGGTATTCGGGAGAATCAGCAGCAGTCTGCCGCTGCGTATCACCTCGCAGATGCCGGAGGATGGCGTGATTTTCAGCGATGGAGTGGAGAGCGATTATCTGGAGTTCAACTCCGGCGTGGAAGCGACGGTTGGGCTCGCAGAGAAGACCGGCAGGCTGGTAGTCTAAGCGATCCGCAGAGCATCAATGGGGGGCGGGTACGTCAAAAGGGTTCTCTCAGCTTCCGCTGCTGCGGTCTGAGAGAACCCTTTTTAGCATACAAAACAGCCGTTCAAGCGAAGCTGCCTATGCTCTCTGCTCTTCCTACTGGAAGCTTCGTCCCTGGTTCATTGGAGAATTGAAGGACGAGCCTGCGGACATCGGTGTCTGCATTGACGTATGCATCGGCTGGTGCATCGGCTGCTGGTTGATCCCGGCGTTGATCGGGCTATGCAGTGAGTTCACCGGCTGGCTGCTTGCAGTGAAGGACGGGCTGAAGGAAGAGTTATACCCTCCCATTCCTGTGTTGTGGCTCTGACCCATTGGCTGGTTCTGTCCCATAGAATGCATTAGTCCCATCTGGTTCCCGGAATTGAAGCTTGGAATGCTTGTATGGGTATTGAAGCCGGTTGTCTGCGGGAACTGCTCCATCGATCTGACCGACTGCGAGATCTGCTCAAGCTGTTGCATCGCGGTCTGATGGCCCTGCAGCGCCTGCTGAATCATCTGAATGGCTTTGCTGTTATGCTGGCTAAGCTCCTGGAGCTTGGCGGCATCCTGCTGCTCCTGCTGAAGAAGCTGCTGGTAATTCTGCGTTCCCTGCTGGGTCTGTGCCATCAGCTGCTGAACGATTTGCTCGCATTCCCGGATCTGTGCAGATGAGTTGGTATTCAAAATATTTAGCCTCCTTGATATGGGTGTTATGGTCATGCGGGCTTATTATCTCTGATGGGGCTGGTGAATATTCATGCTTCGGTTGCAAGGGAGGCGATTCCGCCAAGAACGGTTACAATATTGCAAACGTTGCGTCACTCCGGGCGGGACGAGTTGATAAGAATAGGTACAGGCTGCTCTGCAACTATTGCGGCAAATGAACGTCTATGTAGAAAAGACAATCCAGAATCATCCATAATGGAGGCGGGGCAACTATGAATCAGCGTGAACAGGCTAGCCGGATTCAAACTTATTTTCCAAGAAGTATCGCATTAACGCTGGTATTTGTAATGCTGTTGACAGCATGCTTCACAGGATCGGCGCAAGCGGCATCAGCATCCTCAGATCTGATCATTGTGAACAAAAAAACGAACAAACTGGCTTATTACAGCGATGGTAAGCTGGTGAAGATTTTTCCGGTCGCTACCGGCAAAACGAAAAGCCTGACGCCTGAAGGCAGCTTCAAGATGGTGGTCAAAATCAAGAACAGACCCTATTACAAGGATAAGATTCCCGGAGGCGATCCGGCTAATCCGCTGGGGGACCGCTGGCTGGGACTGGAGGTAAATGACACTTACGGCACCACCTACGCCATTCACGGCAACAATAATGAATCCTCTATCGGTAAATATGTCAGCGCCGGATGCATCCGCATGCACAATGACGATATTCACTGGCTGTATCCGAAGATTTCGAAGAACACCCGGGTTATCATTACAACCTCCGGGCTTGAGATGGCAGGCATTGCCGAGAAGAACGGCTACCGTCTGGGATCTACGATGATTGCGGGAGCTTTTGTCAAAGGCGGGGAGAAGCTGCCGGTGAAGAATTCCTTCCTGCTGGAGGATTCGCGGGTGTATATTCCACTGAGTGAATCCGTGAAGCTGCTGGGCGGAAGCCTGATGCAGGAGGCGGGAACCGGAGCGCTCATCATTACAATAGGCAAGAATACAGCAGTTCACAAACCGCTCAGCACGAAGGCAAAAGTGAACGGTAAAACAGTGGTGATGCTAGCCTCCAAAAGTATAGACGGCCGCCTGTACATTCCGCTTGGCAGCTTAACGCCGCTGTTCGGCCTGCCGTTCACCTGGAATGCTAAAGACGGAGTAGTGAAGCTGTAAAGTAGGAGGGCTCTGCGTAAGGCCAGATTATCCAACCAACCAACATGCCGCCATACACTGCGGCTCCAGAAGCCAGCCGATCAATCATTGATGGGCTGGCTTCACTGCTTAACCGGGGAAGAGGAGTAACAGGATACATAGAGAATTGTAAGTATAGAGTGATTCTATTCAGATCTGCCAAGGGAGGGACTGAAGATTAAAGTACGTATTATAGGCGGCTGCGGCAGCGGGAAGACGTATATCGCCCGGAAATTAGCTCAAAGTTACGGAATTCCGTACTATGAAACGGATAATTTTGTCTGGGATCGTAGGGACAATACCAAGAACTCCCCGGAGGTGCGGGATGCCAAGCTCGCGGAAGCTATGGATGCGGAGTCGTGGATTATAGAGGGCGTACATTACCAATGGGGAACAGAAAGCTTCCGGCAAGCGGATCTGATTTTTCTAATTAGGCCTAAGGCTTATATACAGGATGCCCGGGTCATCAGCAGGTTCATGAAGACCAGGCTGGGGCTGGAGCAGGGGAATTATAAGCAGTCGTTCAAGTATCTCCGGGTAATGCTGCTGGATTGGAACCGCGGCTTCAGGAGGAAGAGCATACCTGCGATCATGGAACTAACCGAAGAGTATCGGGCTAAGCGGATCATTGTGCAGCATAATCTTGAGATTTTGCAGCATGTGCGCAGGTATATGCAGGGGAAGAGTGTGCTGGGAACGAGTGATTAATTTGATTATATGGGAGGTAGGAGTCTCATTGCCGTTGCGCTGTTGCTGATTGTGCTGCCGGGGTTATGGACATGGACATGAATGTTGGACTACTTCTAGCTGAGGGGTGAATGTATGGAGCCGCGGATTGAGGAAGAGCTCAATTTGTACGAATTTGTAGGCTTTTGGAAAAGAGTGCTGATTAATATCATTGACTCACTTATTCTTATCCTACCTACCTATTTACTGACCAGGATTTCAGTGCCGGCGGCAGAGTCTGCAGGGTCAGCTTTTCCGCTTTTTATACAGTTTGTACTGCTTATGGCGTTCAATATATTTATGGTTGTCCGATACGGCGGGACGCCGGGCAGGCTGCTTCTGGGGGCAAGAATCGTTGATGAGAATGGAAGATATCCTGTGATCAAGCAGGCTTTGATCAGGGATAGTTTTATTATTGTTAACAGCTTCCTGGCAGTGGTTGTGAGTCTGAATACCGAGGCGTTATCCGCCATACCAAGCAGTCTGGTGAACTGGAGTCCGCTTGCGGCCGATATAAATGTGTTTTTGGGCTGGGTAGTGGTCGTGGATTGCCTGTTCGTCGCATTCACCCAGCGCAAACGGGCGCTGCATGATCTGATGGCTCGTACTTATGTGGTGAATAAAACGGCGCTGGACCGTGATCTGACAGGCAAATTCATAGCATAAGGCAATGTGTATAATACCTGGATCAGGAGGTCTGCACCTGCAACCTTAGTTACAGCCCCTGCGTCATAGGGTAAAGTTTAGACAAAAGAGGATGTTTCCCATAACGAAGGAGATGGCAGCATGACGACATCAATTAGAACAATCACAGGTATTCTTATCGTTGGGGCGATGCTCAGCCTTACAGCCTGTAATTCCGGCAAAACGGATACATCGCCTAACAATACGGCTGCGGCTACAGCGACTGTGCAGCCAGAGAATAGCGCTTCATCGGCAGCAGAAGGTGCACAGGTTAGCGAATCCGGTACAGATGACGGTGCCGCTGCGGGCGCAGAGCCTGTAACCGCAGACCCTGAAGCCGCTGCCGGAGCCACATCAGAGTCTACGGTTACTGAGGTTGCAGGGGCTGAAGCAGATACCGTCGCTCCCGCCACCCCGCAGGAGCGGAGTAAGCAGCTGAAGGAGCTGCTGGAGCTTGCTAAGCAGGGCAAGGTGCCCGGCGTGGAATATGCTGCGCATAGCGGGATGATCGACGAGGTGGAAGCAGCCTGGGGAGAACCGGATCTGAAGGAGTCGGCCGGTAAGGGAGTCTATTCCACCTACTCCAAGAGGAGTGTGGTGTTTGGTTTTAACAAGGGTATGAAGATTTTTGATGTACGCTCCAGCGCCCCGGACCTGCGTAACCTGACATTAGAGCAGATTGAAGAAGTACTCGGTAAGCCGGATGATACTACCGTGAATGGCGAGCATAACATCTATATTTATCAGGTCAACAAGCAGTATCAGCTCAAATTCGTTATCCCCGAATCGACAGGAACCATAGATCATATCTCCGTGTTCTCGGAGCAGGACTCCATTAATAATATGGCAGGCTAGCGTGGCGTCAAGAGGTGGCCCGATTAGAGCGGCTGTAGTCACATCAATATTGTATGAAAAATCCCCTTACAGCGACGACAACTGTAGGGGATTTTTTGGTTCAAGCTGATATAATCGACTTGTGGATTTATCAGCAGAAGAAGAAAAGAGGCATCGCCATGCATCTGGAGTTGAACGGAAGTGAATATAAGGTATCCGCCGGAGGACTGACGGTAGAGCTGCTGCCCAAGGAGTTCGCATTGCTGCAGTTTCTGTACCGTAACCGGGGGCGGACCTTCAGCCGGGAGCAGCTGCTGGATAAAGTGTGGCCGATGGAATATCCGGTGGAGCGGACCGTTGACGATCATATCTACCGGCTGCGCAAGAAGCTGCGGCAACTGGGCGGGATTGACATTAAGACGATTCGCGGATTCGGGTACAGTCTGGCAATCCCGGGTGGCCTTGCGGGCGTGGCGGTGAATCCGGCAACGAATGACCCGGAGCTGCGGGACACGATGCGTGAGGTGTTCATGAAGTTCCATGTCTACGGTCAGGGCAACTCCATGCTCACCCTGGCCCGCCAGCAGGACATCCTCGGCTACGAGCTGGACCCTCATTATTCCATGGTCGTTCATTTTGTGCAGGGAGATTTGGAGTGGCTGATCCATACGGATGAGATTCCGCTGAAGGACCGGCTTTTTTACCTCAATGTGTTCTACTTCTTCATTGGCGATCCCAGGGAGAAGGTGGAGTACGCCGAGCGCCTGATTGCGCGGAATCTGCTGAACCCGCCAGAACAAACCGAGCTGGAGATTCTCACGATGCTGGACATGTACACCCTTGCAGGTCAGCCGGAAAAAGCGCTGGAACGCCTGAAGCGTTCCTACCAGGTGATCGCCGGACCCGGCTTCGAGAATTTCATCCCGGTCACGGTAATTACAGAGCTGTTCATCCATCTCGCAGCGGGAGCTGGAGATGAAGATCTGGAACGGATGGATGAAGCCGTCAGCCGGATTTTGCAGGACAAGCCTTTTTTGCGGGAGATTGGCAATTACAAGGTAGTGAAGGGACTCTGGAAGCTGCGGCGTGAACAGTGGATAGAGGGGGAGCGGCTGATCAATGAGGGATTGCAGGTGCTGGATATGTCGGGATTCGTGCCGCTGCGGTTCTATGCGTTGTACAAGATCCATCATTTTTGCCGGATGTTCCTGACCGGAAGTGTCTCGGACCGAAAGTATAGTAGCCTGTTTGCGGCCGAGCTTGAAGCCTGTGGCCTGGCGAGACTGGAACACACCCTGGAGCACATCCTGCTGCCGCTGCTGGAGACCCCATGATAATTCTCTGACAATTCTCCGTTATTTTAGAATCATAGATGGAGCTTCATCTACGATCTTATGTAACCTGGAGGAGTGTCAGATGGAACAGTCAACCAAGCAGGGAAACAGCCTGCTTCATAACAAAACGTATATGCGGGTGTACAGCGCTTTTGCCACGGCGAGCTTCGGCGACTGGTTCGATGCACTGGCGATTCAGGTGCTGGTCGGTTACCGCTGGCAGGCCGGGCCGCTGATGCTGGCGCTCATTCCGGTAGCGCTGGCGCTGCCGAGTATACTGCTTGGCTCGATTGCCGGGGTAGCCGCCGACCGGCTGAACAAGCTGAAGCTGATGCGCATCTGCGATCTTCTGACGGCGCTGATAACGCTACTGGTGCTGTTCGCTCCGAGTATGATCTGGCTGCTGCCGCTGCTGGCACTGCGCTCAGCGCTGTCCACACTGAATATGCCCGCCCAGCAGTCCTTGACCCGCAGCCTGGTTCGGGAAGATCAACTGCTGCAGGCCTCCTCGCTGAACGGGCTGGTCAACCAAGGCTCCAAAATCGCCGGTCCGCTGCTCGGAGGTCTGGCGCTCGCCTTCCTTACGCCGCAGTGGTGCATCCTGCTCAATGCCTTGCTGCGCGGCTGTTCTTATCTGCTGCTGCTGTCCGTAAAAAATATCCATACGGAGGAAGAAGACAGCAAACAGCCAGAAGCGCTGGACAACAAGATACCGCTCCGCACCATGTGGCGGGAAGGCTGGAGCTTCATGCTCCGCAGCCGGCTGCTGCTGAATACGATGTTGTTCGGGCTTGCCGGGTCGCTGGTCATTCAGGTCGTTGACTTTCAATTCACCAGCCTGTTCCGGGTGTTCGCACCAGACCGGGAATCACTGCTCGGCTGGATGGTAGCCGCTACCGGAGCGGGAGCTGTGCTCATCATCCTAATCCTGAACAAGCTGAAATTGGAAGAAGGTTATGGCTGGAAGCTGGGATCTGGGTATGTGCTGATCGGCGGATCAATTGCGGCGCTGGGTCTGCTTCAGCCGGGGGCATCTATGATTTGGGTGCTGCTGATCGGGTTTGTGCTGGGGATCGGCAACGGGGTATTCATGATTACCTTCAATTACTGTCTGCAAAAAGAAACCCCGCCGCACATGACCGGCCGTATCTTCGGCATTCAGAACACAGTCCTCAGCACGGTACTCATTGTGGCACCTTTGCTGGGTGGTCTGCTTGTGCAATATGCAGGTCCGGCCCGTATTTTTGTCAACATTGGCTTACTGCAGCTGCTCCTGGGTCTGACGGGTGTGGTGTTCGGCCGGCAGCTCTGGCCGGTGGCGAGGTCTACAGCGGAAGCCGCTCATCCAGCAGTAGAGAGTAGCTAAGAAGGTTAACGGATCACTAATTTCTGCATAGAGGATCAGGAGGAACGTATGACAACTTATATCTACATGGTGAGACATGGGGACTCGCTCCGTACCGGGGTGGATGAATGGACGCGCGGCCTGTCACCCAAGGGCGAAGAGGATGCCCGCAGAGTCACAGCCTGCTTACAGAATGAAGGAATAGATGCACTGTACAGCAGCCCGTATGTCCGGGCAAGCGATACGATTGCTGATTTGGCAGACCAGCTTGGGCAGGAGATCACCCTCATGGAGGATCTAAGGGAGAAGGTCTGGATGGAAGGCAATCGGCAGTTACCGGATGAGGATCTGCTGCATGAGCTGCAAAAGATGTATGCCGACCCGGATTATGCCCTGCCGGGCGGGGAATCGAACAGCGGGTGCCAGGCACGGGCAGTGAAGGCACTACAGGAAATCCTGCGGACCCATGCAGGGGAGCGGGTGGTCATCGGAACCCACGGGCTGGTCATGGCCTTGATGCTGAGCTATTTTGCCCCGGAATATGATCTGGACTTCCTATTGCAGACGACCAAGCCGGATATTTATGTCATGGAGTTCAAAGAAAATGAAGTACTGGTCCGGCGGATGCCTCTTTAAGATAAGGGGTGAAATGTATGAAATGCAACTAAACGAATATTCGGCGGTAGGCCTATAGCCCGTAGAAACGCACCGTATTCGCCGTCAGCAGGGCCTGGGCCTCTGGAACGGAATATCCATGCAGTGCTCCCCAGGCGGCGGCAACGTCATGGACCATAGCCGGGTGGGTGGTGCGCCCGGTGAACGGTCCTTCAAACGGCCAGGGGCCGTCTGTCTCCGCCATGACCAGCTCCGGCGGATAGCGGCGCGCCAGCTCCTGAATCTCCGGTTCGTAGAGGATGTCGGGAGTGAAGGAGATGTAGTAACCGCAGTTAATCATCCGGTCAACGGTAGCAGCGGGGCCCTTGAACCAGTGGAAATGGGCCTGCGTAAGGCCATGCTGCTCCAGCAGATCGCATACGGTCCACGCATCCTCATAGACGGCATGCAGTACTACAGGCTTGCCCAAACGTGCAGCCAGTCCAAGAAGTCTGTCGAGCAGCCCGAGATAGGGTTCCATCTCCCAGCCCTCACCGCGTGCAGCAGCTTCGGCCCGGGAGTAGTAGGGAAGGCCGATTTCACCAATAGCGACCATATTGTCCGCATGGTCTGTAATCCATTTCAGCAGCGCATTCAGCTCTTCCTCCGCAGGGAGCGCCTGCTCTGGATGGAAGCCGTAAGCCGGCTTCACCAGGCCGGGATAGCTGGCTGCGAGCTCCCGGGTACGCTTGCTGGAGGCGAGGTTCATGGAGACCGCGATCAGCGACTCTATGCCCTGCGCCGGCAGTCCCTCCAGCAGGGAGGACAATACGTGATCCTCATATTGGTCTAGATGAATATGGGCATCAATCATTTGCAAGTCTCTCCTTCCGGCAACGGATTATTTCTCCACAATGGCTTCACCCCGTTCGTCCGGCTCAAAAGCAATAGATCCCAGCTCCATTCCCGTCTTGCCTGCGTTATATTCCAGCTTCAGGGTACCGACACTCTCGGTCATGCCGACCATTAAGCTGGTATCTGCGAGCAACTTGTTATTCTCTACTGAGTAGTAGGTTACTGCGCCAATAGCCGCTTTGCTGCCGAAATACTTCAGGCCGTCCTCAGCACGGTCCGGGAGTCTGAGCGTCACCTTGGACGGCTTGGGTCCTGTAAGCTCAAGCTTCAGCAGGACATCATCCTTATCCAGCGAAATACTGGAGGATACTACAGCAGAGGCCGCTTTGTCCGCAGCAGGCACCGATATTTCCTTCCATTGTTCCGGCTTAACCACATGAACCTCCTGTGCAACCAGCGAGGTTCCGGTTCCCAGGGTGAACACAACCGTGGCTTCCGGTTTGCCGTCCGAATCTACATCGGCATAGAAGAGCTGAGGCGGGTGCGAGTAGTCTCTGGATACGTTCCAGTTGAAGCGTTGCTTTTTCCCGTTCACATCAAGGATGAATCCTTTGTAGGTATCGCCGTCCTTGAGCGCGGCGTACAGTTTCACCTTGGGATTATTCTCTGCAACGGCAAGGGGGGCAGCGGGTACTCTAACGGTTGTGCTAAGACTGCCCGGGGTAATATTAACCCGGCTTCCTCCCGGATTCAGCTCTGTAACAGCTCCTGTAAGAGAGTCCAAAGCAACTGCCGCGATATATACATGGCCTGCCTTCAGTAATACAGGAGAGTCCAGCTCCTCTTGATATCCGCCATCCGTTTGCGTATAAGTCACTTTCATGGAAGCGCTACCGGGCGTAAGAATCGTCTTGTCCCAGCTTGTGGACAGGGTTAGTTGCTTGAGGGTATTATTCCATTGCAGCTCTATCGGGAAGTACTCCAGCAGCGCGCGGGCAGGTACGTATAATGTGCCGCCTGAGTGGAAGGGGGGAGCCCCGGGGAGAACGGCTTGTCCGTCCACAACAAGGGATAGAGGAGCAGCAGCAGAATGGGCAACATCTATGGATGAACCCGCCGCATGGCCTGCGAGGAGCAGGGCAATAGCGGCAGCGGTAATTAATTTTTTCATAAGATAACCTCCGGAGTCTGGAAATTCCAATCTCTTGTATTATAAATGAAAAACTCCGCCTGCGGGTCACGTTCTGTTAACAAAGATAAGTCAAGCCTGTTACAGCCCTAGCTTATACTGCCCATACTGCATTGTGCCTGGACAAATGCAATTTGCCATATCCTAATAGAAGACTTGCAGAAACCTCAAGCTTCAAGCGCCTGAAGGGCAAGTAACACCAGCGCTCTGACGGAGTCTTCGCTCAGTTCACCCCCGGTAAGCAGCAGCCGGTAAAAAATAGGGCCATAGATCAAGTCGATACAGTTCCCGATATCGAGTCCCTGCTTCAGTTCCCCCTTGGCAATCCCCCGTTCGAACAGCTTCCAGGCCTCCTGGCGGCGCGGGCCGAAATATCTGCTCCGGTACGCCTCTGCCAGTCCGGTATCGGATTGACCTTCACCGATCAGCTCGGTAATGACTTTACCTTCCCGGCTGGTGAGGAACCGTGCGAGCGTTCCCGCATGAATCAGAATGTCCTCTTTGGCGGAACCGGTATCGGGTATCGGCAGTCTGGCGTTAGCAGCGTACAGATATCCGTCCATGACCACGGCCGCCTTATTCGGCCACCATTTATAAATCGTTGCCTTACTGACCTGGGCCTGCTCCGCAATCTTCTCCACGGTAACTGCGCCGAAGCCCGTCTCCAGCAATAATTCATATGAAGCGTTCAGAATAGCGTTCTTGGCCTCGGTATTGCGCGGGCGGCCTCTTTTTTTCTCCATGGTGATTCCTCCTGACAGTGTTAGTTCAACTATAATTGGAGTATACCATAAAACTGCCTATTTACAATACTGAACGTTTAGTATATTATTTGGTCATAGCAATTAATGAACTGGATGTTCAGTATTTAAAAAATGGAAGGTGGAGTTTCAAATGAAGGCTTACGTTCCGATGCAACAACAAGCAGATTCCCCTGAAGCCGCAAAGGCTGTCCCCGGCTGGATCACATTTCTGCTGGCCGTATCCTGCGGACTGATCGTGGCGAATCTCTATTTTACCCAGACGCTGGTTGGGCCCATCGGGCAGGCCATTCATCTGTCGGCCGGAGCGACCGGATTAATCGTTACCCTGACGCAAATCGGTTATGTTGCCGGACTGCTGTTCATTGTCCCGCTCAGTGATATTATCGAGAACCGGCGGCTGACTGTGATGTCGCTGGTTCTGGTTGTGGCCGCCCTGGCGCTGTCCGTCCTGGCACCGAATGCACCGCTGTTCCTGGCCGCCTCCTTGCTGATCGGGCTGGGCTCGGTAGCAGCGCAGGTCCTGGTGCCGTATGCCTCTTATCTGGCCACAGAGGAAGATCGCGGCCGCGTCGTCGGCAATGTGATGAGCGGGCTGCTGCTGGGCATTATGTTCGCCCGCCCGGTCGCCAGCTTCATGGCCGGACTCTGGGGCTGGCAGTCCATCTTCATAGTCTCGGCTGTCGTTACTGCACTACTGACGCTGCTCCTGTCCCGTATTCTGCCCGCACGGAAGCCCGCTCCTGGCCTGAGTTACGGACAATTGCTCCGCTCTCTGGGTAAATTGCTCATGCAGACGCCGGTGCTGCGGCGCCGCGCCTTATACCAGGCCAGCCTATTCGGCGCCTTCAGCTTGTTCTGGACGACCGTTCCACTGCACCTGTCCAGTGAGTATCATCTGTCCCAGCAAGGAATCGCCCTGTTTGCTCTGGCTGGTGTGGGCGGAGCCGTAGCCGCGCCGATTGCGGGCAGATTGGCTGACAAAGGCTGGACCCGGTTATTGACCGGTCTAGGCATTTCACTGGCCGTTCTCTCCTTTATCCTGGCCTACCTGCTGCGGGATACCTCCAATTTTACACTAGGCCTGCTGGTGCTGACGGCCATTCTGCTCGATATGAGCGTGTCCGGTAATCTGGTGCTGGGGCAGCGGGCGATCTATTCACTGGGCAATGAGACCCGGGGGCGGCTGAACGGCTTGTTCATGGCGATTTTCTTCATTGGAGGTGCCGTAGGATCATCACTCGGGGGCTGGGCCTACGCTTACGGCGGCTGGAGTCTGACAACCCTAATCGGGCTGGCATTGCCAGTGCTGGCGCTGATCTACTTTTTGACCGGGAAGAAGGAGCACGCTTGAGAAAAGGAGCCTTGCCGCGTTCAGCAATAATCCGCATAGCCAGTAATTCCTAAAAAAACTACAGTAGGCAGGGGAGCTTCGATCCTCTGTCTTTTTTTGTGCCTGCATATGTAATGGATTCGATAGATAGAGCGTATTAGCTCATGTAAGTTACTTGGCCAAGTAGAATCTTCCTGGAAAGGAGTGCCACAAGGATGCAAGAGCGCGCATTGCTGCCTTTGATACATGATAGAGTTCCTGCTCATATAGAGACAGAGCTTGAGTTTGCAGCAGTTTTTGAAGCCTATTATAAACGGATATTCAACTATATCGCCTACCGGGTGAACTGCCGTTACACCGCAGAGGATCTGGCCAGCCAGGTGTTCGAGAAGACGCTGTCCAAGCTGCCCGGTTACTCCCCGGAGAAAGCGCCGCTTGAGGTGTGGCTGTTCGCCATTGCCCGCAACGTTGTGAATGATTATTACCGGAGCCGCGCGCGGCAGCGCTTCTTCTCACTGGACAGTATCCGGGAGCTGGTGTCTGGCAAAAAAGAGCCGGAGACGCTCATCCTCGGCAGAGAGCGCAGCGATAGGCTGCAGGTGGCGCTGGATACGCTCAGCCCGAAGGAACGTAACCTCATCGCCCTGAAGTTCGGGGCGGATCTGAAGAATACGGAGATTGCCCGGATTACCGGAATCTCGGAGAGCAATGTCGGAGTCATTCTCTATCGCAGCATGCGAAAATTGAAATCCGAAATAGGGAGTGTGGAAGAGCTATGAGGAAGAAGAAGGCGGTGCAGCCGGATTTTACGGAGCAGGAGATTCAGGAGCTAGGGCGTTATCTGGCCAGTCAGGACTTCTCCAGGGAGTCCGATCCGGCGGCGGTTCTCCGCCAGGTGAGAAGCCGCTCCATTCAGAGACAACAGGAGGATGATAGTATGAAGAACAACCAACGGATCAGACGTCCGGTGATGATTGCAGCTTCCCTGCTGGTGGCAGCCGTGGTGAGCGTGTCTTTTGTCAGACCCTCGTTTGCACAGGAAATGCTGGAGCGGGTGTTGAAATCGGTTAATCTGGGTCACATTGAGGTCGCTCAGATGGATGGCAGCGCTACGCCCGTGTTTCCAGAGGCGTTGAAGGGCCAGATCTTCGATCAGGACGGGAACCCGGTCACTTCCTTTGAAGCTATGCCGAAGGCCATCTTCAATGCAGCCGGGGAGGCCATCGTACGCTTCGACGGGGATAAGCCCATTACGAAGAGTGAGCAGGAGCAGCTTGACAAGGAAGCGTCAGAGCAGAAGTTTACCGTCAAGGAGGCAGCGGAGCTGGATCAATACGCCCTTTTCAAGGTGAAGCTGCCGGAATACCTGCCTGAGGGCTTTGTCTTTGACCACGGAGAGTTCTATAAGGATGAGGAGGGCGTAAGCGGGCAGGTTGTTGAGCTGTTCTTTGGCAGCAAGGATAAGAATAAGCGGATCTGGATGCAGCTGCGCCTGGCTAATGAAGAGAATGCATTTGTTTTGTCAACGGACGACAAGGTGGAGCAGGTGAAGCTCAAGGGAACCGATGCAGCTCTGGTCGGTGGCAGAAGTCTGGACTGGGAAGCGAACGGCGTGATGTACGGCCTCAGCACCCGCGGCCTGGACCGGGCTGAGGTCCTGAAGATCGCAGAGTCGATTAACTGGTAAGCCGCTAAGTAGCGGATAAGGGAACAGGTACGAGGCATAAAACAGGCATAGGATGAATCAGAGCACCAGACTGCAATCCCGGAGCATGGCAGGGATTGCGGGCTGGTGCCTTTTTGTAAAAGCGTCTCTACTATTCTTCATGCTTGTCATGCCCGTCTGCATATTGAGGCCAAGTCCTTCATAGACATGTACTAATCAATGCATTCAAAACAGGTTAAGGGGATGATGTCATGCGCCGGATAACATGGGTACTCGCGATCATTATGAGCGTGGCCTTAGTATTGGCGGGGTGCGGGAAGAAGGATGCCGCCTCTGTGGTCAAGGATTTGAATCAAGTGTCTGACAAGCTGGAGAGCAAGCAGGGAGCTTATCAGGGCTCAGGCACAATGACCTTGTACACCGGGGAGCAGCCGCAGGATTACAAGGTGGAGGTATGGTATAAGAACCCTTCGTATTACCGGATCAGCCTGTCGAACGTCCAGAAGGATGTGAAGCAGATTGTGCTGCGCAATGATGAGGGCGTATTCGTCCTGACCCCGAGCCTCGGCAAAAGCTTCCGCTTCCAGAGCGACTGGCCGGACAGCCAGGGTCAGGTGTATCTGTACCAGACGCTGCTGAAGGGAATTGTCAAAGACAATAACCGGCAGTTCGTGGAGGACGGAGATAATTATGTGTTCGAGGTCGCTGCCAACTATCAGAGCAGCGCGCTGGTCCGCCAGAAGATCTGGCTGAACAAAAAGACCTATGAGCCGAAGCAGGTGCAGGTATCGGATTCCGAAGCCAAGGTTGTGGTGAATGTGACCTTCGACAGCTTCAAGTTCGATCCGGAATTCACAGCAGATTCCTTCGATATGCAGAAGAATATGGCGGCCGGCAGCCCTTCCGAGAACACGATGGCGGAAGTGGATCAAGAAGGCAATCCGGTGGTCTCTGAAGATGGTGAACAGGCCGGTGAGCCAGTTACGGCCGAGCTGGGCGACTTCGGAATCATTGAGCCGGCTTACATTCCGGCCGGTGTGAAGCTGAAGGACACGAACAAGATTGAAGGCAGCAAGGACCATGCGGTGCTGATCCGCTATGACGGCGTCTACCAGTATACGATTATGGAAGCCCGTCCGCTGGACCGTGCGGTGTCGCTGGCTCCCGGAACACTGGTCGATCTGGGCTTCACGGCCGGCCTGCTTAGCGGGGATGAGCAGCAGACGCTGACCTGGATGAGCGAGGGTGTAGAGTACCGGATTACAAGCGCAAATCTGCCAGTTACGGAAATGATGCAAATAGCCGCTTCTATGGAGGAACAATCGGGTAAATAAAAATCAGTGGGCGGATACTGCGCAAGGTGGGAATCATTCCTCTACCCGCGGTATCCGTTTTTTGTCTACACCCTGCTCACATTGACAGCGGCCTTCACGAGCATTACCATTGGCAGTAAGACTTCTGATCTGTGCGAATAAGGCAGAGATGTTTTACTACAATGTAAGAAGGTGACCTGAAGTGAAGGCAAGCTATCGGCCGACAGCAGCCGAGATTAACCTGGATGATTTGCGTGCCAACTACGAAGCTTTTCGCGGCGTATTGCCGCAGGAGACCAAGTTCATGGGATGCGTCAAAGGAAATGCGTATGGACATGGAGCAGTGGAAGTGACGCGGGAGCTGGAGCGGCTTGGAGCGGACTACGTCAGTGTTGCTTTTTTGGATGAGGCATTGGAGCTGCGTCAGGCGGGAATACTACTTCCTATCCTGGTGTTGGGCTATACTCCAGCGGAAGGCATTGCTGTAGCCTGGGAGAACAACATTACCGTTACACTGTTCACACCGGAGGTACTGGAAGCGGTTAGCGCCCTTCCTGTAGCGAAGGAGCACCGGCTGAAGGTACACATCAAGATTGACAGCGGAATGGGCAGACTGGGATTATTGCCGGAGGATGCGCCTGCATTCATCGCTGAGGTGCATGCGGTGGCACAGGCGGAGCTGGAGGGCATGTTCACCCATTTTGCCAGAGCAGACGAACACAACAAAAGCTATACACTAATGCAGCACCGACGTTTCATGAGCGTGGCGGAAGCGCTTCGGGACATGGACATTACCATCCCGATCATACATACGGGCAATAGCGCTACGGCCATTGATACACCTCTACTATCCATTAACATGGTGCGTGTAGGCATAAGCTTGTACGGATTCTACCCCTCGGCTGAGGTGAACCGCGAGCTGGTGGCTCTACACCCGGTAATGACGCTGAAGACGCAGGCTGGATATGTCAAAACCCTGCCGCCTGACTCAGGCATCAGCTACGGCACCCGGTACTTCACGGCAGGCGATGAGGTTATCGCTACGCTCCCCGTGGGGTACGCTGACGGATATTCCCGCATGCTAACAGGCAAAGCGGAGGTGCTAATACGCGGACGCCGTGTTCCTGTCGTCGGAACGATCTGCATGGACCAGTGTATGGTATCACTCAAATCTTTCGCTCTAGAAGCGGAACAAATCAAAGCAGGCGAAGAGGTTGTACTCATCGGCCGCCAGGGCACCGAGTCGATCACGGCAGATGAACTGGCGCTCCATTTAGGGACGATCCACTACGAAGTAATCTGTATGCTGGCTCACCGGGTACCGCGAGTGTATGTACGCCAAGGTACCTTACCCAACCTCGTCAATCCCTTGCTGCAAGCCTAATACCCTGACCAGATACCTAGTACAGGAACTGAATATAAGGAACGTACCGTATAGAGCTTGTGACTTATAGTCTATACGAACCGCCATTTCTAGTTTATAATGGGATGCAGCATACTTGATATACTGGCGGCATATATTCCTTGTATAAAATTCCTTGTATATTGTAACACTGGAACACAAGGGCAGAAGGTTTGTGGGGGTGGAAGAGAAGGTGGCCAATTTGCAGAACACCAAAAGAATCATGATCAGCTTGCCCGATCATCTCTTGCAGGAAGTAGATGGGATCGTTCAACTGGAGAACTCTAACCGTAGTGAATTGATCAGGCAGGCCATGAAGCTGTACTTGAGCGATCGGAGGAAGCGTACCATCCGCGAGTCCATGCAGCGGGGCTATATGGAAATGGCTAAGATTAATTTGACCATGGCATGCGAGGCCTTTCTCGCAGAGGAAGATGCAGACAGTACTCTTGGCCGCTTAGTAAGCGGGGTGTAACTATTGATTGTTAAACGCGGCGACGTTTTTTTTGCCGACCTTTCACCGGTTGTGGGTTCTGAGCAAGGTGGAGTAAGGCCGGTACTGATTATTCAGAACGATATTGGCAATCGCTTCAGCCCGACTGTGATTGTGGCAGCTATCACTGCCCAGATCCAGAAGGCCAAGCTGCCGACGCATGTGGAGATTGATGCAGCTGCTCATGGCTTTGACCGGGATTCCGTGATTCTGCTGGAGCAGGTTCGTACCATTGACAAGCAACGCTTAACAGATAAAATCACCCACCTGGACGACGAGACCATGAAGCTGGTGGATGATTCGCTGCAAATCAGCCTGGGGCTGATTGATTTCTGAACCTATTCATAGGGATGTAACATCAATAATCGTAACAAAAGGCAGGCCGGATGAATCCCGGTGCTGCCTTTTTTAATAAGATAAGAATTTATATATTTTGGGGCCCCCGCAAAGTACCTGAGTAAACATCGAAGCAAAGCCCCACTTTGTGGGGTTATTTAAAAAGATAAGAATTTATATGCTTCGCGCTATAATTATCCTTATCTTTCTCGCTGAAACGGTACCGTCCTTTAAAAAGGACGGCAATGCCGTTTCCACTTGCGTGTATGGATATACAGAAAGTGATAGACGGGCTGATGGATAACCATCTATTACGGGTGCTGCTGTGTATATTTCAGCCGGGGTTGTGTAAGGTTATATCTGCGTGATATAATTGGACCGATCGGTCGGTCTAGAGGAGGGGTAATGATCAGAGGACGTTCAGATGGAGAAGAAACCAAAAGCCGTATTCTGCACAATGCTTCCAGTCTATTCGCGCAAAAGGGCTACGGAGCAGTAAGCATGAATGAGGTCTGCCTGGCTGCGAAGGTCAGCAAGGGCAGTTTATATCACCATTTTCCCAGCAAGGATGAGTTGTTCCTGCATGTAGTGGAAGAGGATACACAGAAATGGATCTGTGAGTGGGAGGAGCTGCAGAGCAAGCTCAGCGGAACGGAAGCCCGCCTGTTCGCGCTGGGTGATCATTATGCGAATGATTTTCAGAATCCGCTGATTCACGCACTGGAGGAATACGCCAGATCCCGCACACTTCCGGACGATATCCGCCAGCGTCTCTCGCAGATATATGAGCTGGTTGCACGGGTCTGCCGTGAGCTGCTGCAGGAGGGAATGGATTCCGGGTACCTGAACAACATAAATCTGGAGAGCTGTGTAATCACACTCAGCGGGATGCTGGAAGGAATCGGACGGGTCAATGAGATTACAACCATCGCCAATACCCCGGAGGAGATCAGGGCATACTACCGTGCAGCCATTCAGATCCTGCTGCAGGGGATACGCGCCGGGGAACGTTAATCAACAGATACAGATAGATATAGATAGATGAACCTAGGAAATTCGGAGGGAATCACAATGTCATTACTGTTAAGGAACCGGGGAGCGATGCTGCTTCTCATGCTGAATATCTTTTTGGCGTTCACGGGGATCGGTCTGGTTGTCCCTATTATGCCTACCTATATGAATGAACTGGGTATCGGCGGGAGTATGGTCGGGCTGCTGGTGGCCGCATTCTCGCTGACTCAGCTGTTGGTCTCGCCCTTCGCCGGAAGACTCTCGGACAAAATGGGCCGCAAAAAAATCATTGTCGGCGGTCTGGTGGTGTTTGCGTTCTCGGAGCTTCTGTTCGGTCTGGCTAACGCATCATGGGTGCTGTTCGTCTCGAGAATGCTTGGCGGTATCGGTGCAGCGATGATTATGCCTGCTGTTATGGCTTATGTGGCGGACACCACCTCCTCGGAGGAGCGGGCGAAGGGTATGGGCTTCATCAATGCGGCCATTACCACGGGCTTCATCATCGGGCCGGGAATCGGCGGCTATCTGGCCGAGCTGGGCATCCGCGTTCCATTCTTTGTTGCTGCGGGTGCTGCCGGGCTCGTGGCCGTCATTACGTTAATCGTCCTGCCGGAATCGCGTTCGGCGGAGCTGCGTGAAGAAGCCAGAGACCAGAAGGGAAATAAGGATAATCTAATTCTCCAGCTCGTACGCTCTTATCGTGAGCCTTACTTTTTCGGACTTATTATTGTATTCGTACTGTCTTTCGGGCTGGCCAACTATGAAACGGTATTCGGATTGTTTGTGGATCACAAATTCGGGTTCACGCCCAAGGATATTGCGTTTGTCCTGACGTTTGGCTCGATTGCCGGGGCTGTGGTACAGGTTACCGCATTCAGCTGGATTCTGAACAAGTTCGGGGAGAGCCGGGTCATTTCCGCCTGTCTGCTGGTCTCGGGCCTGTCGATCCTGTTGACGCTGTTCGTGCATGGCTTCGTGGCGATTGTATCTGTGACCTTTGTTGTATTCCTCGCCATGGATATCCTTCGCCCCGCTGTCGGGACACAGCTCTCCAAGATGGCAGATGAATCGCAGCAGGGCCTTGTAATGGGAATGAATTCCGCTTATACGAGCCTTGGCAACATTGCCGGCCCGATTGTGGCGGGCATCCTGTTCGATATGAATCTCAATTTCCCTTATGCGGCGGCTGCGCTGGTCATGTTCCTCAGCTTCCTGTTGTCAGTGAGCTATGGCAGACGGAGAAGAAGCAAGGGGATTCCGGTGGTACGGTAACATTGGGAGAGGGATTCGGACCACTTTACATGCCAATAAGATAAAGATTCCTATAAAATAAGAATACGGCTATGTCATCCCGGAAGGGGCGGCGTAGCCGTATTTTATATAGAACTTAGGGGTTGAGAATAGCTGGATTTCTTCCACTTGCTGATGAACGATTGAACGCTGCTGGGACAGCAGGTGGATAAAAGGCATTTAAATAATCTCTTTTCAGCCGAAATAGGGGAAACGTTCCATAGCAGATGTTGTTTATCCACTTGTTCAAGCATATTTCTCAGAAATCGGCGAATTAAGATACGTTTGTCCACTTGCCTGCTGCGGGATTCCGTATGCCTGCCTGGTGGTGTCGGACTTTGGTCCGGCGGCAAACTGTGATAATATTTCAGTAGAGAGCTATGAACTCAGACTGTGTATAGAAAGAGGGATCTACTTGAGCGTTGATACAAATCAGGCGGCGAAGGCGGCAGAGGATGCTGCTGCCCGTCAGGAGCAGGAATTGATACTTGCAGCTATTGCGAAGGAGCTGAGCATCAGTCTGAAGCAGGTAAGAACTACGGTGGGGCTGCTAGATGAGGGCAACACCATTCCGTTCATTGCCAGATACCGCAAGGAAATGACCGGGGAGCTGGACGAGAATGTCCTCCGCGATGTCGAAGAACGGCTCGGATATCTGCGTAACCTCGGTGACCGCAAGAAGGATGTGATCCGCAGCATCGAGGAGCAGGGCAAGCTTACTCCTGAGCTGCAGGCTAGTATCATGAAAGCTGTGAAGCTGCAGGAAGTGGAGGACCTGTACCGTCCGTTCAAGCAGAAGCGCAAGACACGGGCCAGTGTCGCCAAGGAACGGGGACTGGAACCGCTGGCGGATTGGGTGATGGAGCAGCGCCGGCAGGGGGTTCCGCTGGAAGAGGCCGCTAAGTATATTGATGCAGACAAAGGTGTAGATAGTGCCGAGCTGGCGCTGCAAGGGGCGATGGATATCATTGCCGAGAATATTGCCGATGATCCGGCCATCCGTTCGTGGGTGCGCCAGTATACAGCGAGTCAGGGGATTCTGGTCTCCGAGGCCAAGGATGCCCAGCAGGAGAGTGTATACGAGAATTATTATTCGTACCGGGAGCCTGTGCACAAAATGCCGCCGCACCGTATTCTCGCCATCAATCGAGGGGAGCGGGAGAATGTGCTGAAGGTCGGCATTGAGGTTGTGGCCGACAAGATCCATGCGTTCATTATCCGCAAGCTGGTGAAGGGGCCTTCCCCGGTCAAGGAGCTGCTCGAAGCGGTGACCGAGGATGCGTACAAACGGCTGCTGGCCCCTTCCGTCGAGCGCGAGGTGCGCGGGGAGATGACGGAAAAGGGGGAGACGCAAGCGATTTCCATCTTCTCCGGAAATCTGCGCAGCCTGCTGCTGCAGCCGCCGGTGAAGGGACGACATGTACTTGGTGTCGACCCGGCTTACCGCACCGGCTGCAAGCTGGCCGTAGTGGACGATACCGGCAAGCTGCTGGAGGTAGCGGTCACTTATCCGACGCCGCCGAACAACAAGAAGAAAGAGGCGGCGGCCAAGTTCAAGGAGCTGATCGCCAAATATGGCATCCAGCTCATCGTCATCGGCAACGGCACCGGCTCGCGGGAGACGGAGCAGTTCACGGCCGAGGTGATTGCCGAGGTCGGCGACCCTGACTTGGCCTACCTGATCGTTAACGAGGCAGGGGCCAGTGTGTATTCGGCCTCCAAGCTGGCGCAGGAGGAGTTCCCGGATCTGGATGTGGCGGAGCGCAGCGCCGCCTCCATCGCCCGCCGCGTGCAGGACCCGCTCGCGGAGCTGGTCAAGATTGATCCGAAGGCCATCGGTGTCGGGCAGTACCAGCATGATGTGTCGCAGAAGCATCTCGAAGAGAGCCTGAGGGGCGTCGTAGAGTCGGCGGTTAACCACGTCGGCGTCGACGTGAATACCGCTTCGGCCTCGCTGCTCTCCTATGTGGCAGGAGTGAATACGACGATTGCCAAGAATATTGTGAAGTTCCGCGAGGAGAACGGCAAGTTCACTACGCGCAAGGCACTGCAGAAGGTGCCGCGCCTGGGCGCGAAATCCTACGAGCAGTGCATCGGCTTCCTGCGTATCCCCGGAGGGGACAATACGCTGGACCGCACGCCGATCCACCCGGAATCCTACGCGGTGGTGGATAAGTTGTTCCGCGAGCTGGGGCTGGATGTGAAGCAGCTCGGCAGCAAGGAGGTTGCAGAGCAGCTAAGCGCTCAGGATGCGGAAGAGCTGGCGGTGAAGCTGGAGGTGGGCGTGCCTACGCTGCGCGACATCCTGGAGAGTCTTCAGCGTCCGGGCCGCGACCCGCGTGAGGAGCTGCCGCTGCCCATCTTCCGCAAGGATGTGCTGAAGATGGAGGACCTGCTGCCCGGCATGGAGATGCAGGGCACGGTGCGCAACGTAATCGACTTCGGCGCCTTCGTCGATATCGGGATCAAGAACGACGGGCTGGTCCATATCTCCCAGCTTAGCGGTAGCTATGTGAAGCACCCGATGGACGTGGTCTCCGTCGGCGACAATGTCACCGTATGGGTGCTGGGCGTGGATGTGAAGAAGGGCCGCGTCAGCTTGACGATGCGCCAGCCGCGTGAGGCGGCGGGCAGCGGGGAGTAGTGGGCGTTACGGACTCAGAGGACCTTATTTTGCTGAAATCGGCGTTTTGTGGATCGTTGCGGACTCAGGAGCCGTTAATTCAGGCTTCGAAGCCTGTAATTATGCCCGACAGCCTCATTAGCGTCTTCTGTGGGTTTAGAATAGATAGTAGACGCCACTTAACGGACGGAGGGATAATAAGGATCACGGAGGTGTGTTGCCATGGGTGAACAACGAAAACGGTACAATGA
>NZ_JBHUKY010000033.1:0-18220 GCF_042684125.1 Paenibacillus rhizoplanae
TTGGTTTCGTCACCTATAACTTCGAGAATTTGGGGAGGTACTCCTTTTTCTATGCTCAAAAAAACCAGGTATAGCAAGGGTTTTTAATTATGAAATTGTCTCCGGAATACAATAGATTCTATTTTGAAGGCATTTTTACAGCATTCTAATGTACAAAATGCAGCTGCTACCGTTCCAGCACCTACAGCATCCGAAGGACTGCTGCGGGAATATTCACAATATTAAACCTGATGCTCTACTAGGGCAGACGCTGGCAGGGAAGCTGCCAGTCCGGGGTATCAGGTCGTGCCGCGCTCCACAGCCGTTACCGGGAACGTATTCACCATCGCCACCGTCTGGCCCTCGATCTGCTGGACCGCCAGCTCCATAATGGCTTCGCTCATCTCCTGAATCGGCTGCCGGACAGTGCTTAGACGCGGTGAGATCAGCGAGGCAAGCTGCACATCATCATAGCCCACAATGCGCATCGCTGACGGAATCTCCTTGCCGAGCAGGTTGCATGCATGAATGACCTCGGCGGCAATCACATCACTGCTGGCAAATACGCCGTCAATCTCAGGATGCTCCTGAAGGTAGGCGGCAATGGCAGTGTCCCCTCCGGTGTAGCTCCCCTCTTCAACCTCCAGCTGTAAGTACATTGGCGCAAGCCCGGCATGCTTCAGCGCCTCTTCGTACCCCTGCCTTCTCAAGCCGGCCAGCATGAAGTGATGCTGGGGACCGTCGATCCCCCGCTGGATATAGACCGTGTGCCGGCAGCCCTTGCCGATTAATAGCCGGGCAGCCAGCCGGCCGCCCTCCAGATTATCCGAGGTGACCACTGGTATATCCTCTGAGATTACACGGTCGAAGGAGACGATCGGCAGGCCCAGGTGAAGGTAATGCTGCACATCCAGCACGGCACTGCCCATGATGATGGCATCGACCTGGTTTTTTTTGAGCATCTCGATATAATCTACTTCCTTGGAGACGTTGCGGTTGGAATTGCAGAGCAGCAGCTTGTAGCCCTTAAGGTCTGCATAATATTCGAGATAGCCGGTCAGCTCGGCAAAAAAAGGATGGGAAATCGCCGGGATGATCAGCCCGATCATATTCGATTTTTTGCGGAACAGGGCCCGGGCCATTTCATTCGGCTGATAATTCATTTCCTTCATCACCCGGTAGACCTTCTCCTTCGTCTTGTCACTGATATACCCTCTATTGTTAAGGACTCTGGACACTGTATTGACAGAAAGTCCTGCCTGCTTTGCGACGTCCTTCAGATTCGCCATAGGAACCACCTTGCTTTTTAGTTCCAATTATAGATGAATTCGGGTTAGATTTCAGCTATAACGTCAACCTCCCCTATTTCAGCGCTCCCTCCGTGATCCCCTTGATGATCTGTTTTTGCAGGAACAGGTAGATGATCAGCACGGGAATGATCGTCATAATCAGCCCGGCCATCAGCGGCGCATAGTCCACAGAATAGGAGGAGAAGAAGGTATACGTGGACAGCGGCAGTGTCTTCTGATCCGGCGACAGCAGCACCAGACTAGGCAGAAGATAGTCATTCCAGATCCAGAGCACATCGAGCACCAGCAGGGTGACGAACACCGGCTTCAGCAAGGGCAGCACAATACTGAAAAACGTCCGCAGCGTGCTGCTCCCTTCGATAAACGCCGATTCTTCCAGCTCATAAGGAATCCCCTTGATAAAGCCGTGGAACGTGAAGACGCCGAACGGCACTCCGAAGCCGAGATACATGAACAGCAGCGTCAGCTTGGTATTCAGCAGCCCCATATTTCCGTACAGCATCACCATGGGAATCATCAGCACCTGGAAGGGCAGAGCCATGGAGGCCAGCATGAGGAAAAAGAAGATGGAATTCACCTTCCATTTGTAGCGTACGAACAAGTACCCGGTCATCGCCGAGAAAATAATAATGATCGTAACGGAAATCCCCGTAATGATCAGCGAGTTCATGAATCCCTGCATAAAGTCCATATTGTCGAAAGCGCTGGCATAGTTCTTGAAATTAATCGTTGTCGGCAGTGACAGCGGGCTCTCGAAGAATTGCTGGGTGGTCTTGAAGGAATTCATAATAATCAGCAGAAACGGTGTTAAAAAGGCGAACAGCAGCAGGTACAGGAATCCTGTCCGCAGGCCCGAGAGGATGCGCCGGTTAGCATTCATTAAGATTCCACCTCCAGCTTCTTCAGCAGATAGGATTGCGTCAAGGCGATAATCGCTACGACAGCGAACAGAACGACTGCCTCTGCCTGGCCGACACCGTATTGATTGGACAAGAAGGCTTTTTGCACGATATGGTAGGTGGCCAGCTCCGTTGAATTGAACGGTCCGCCCTTGGTTAAGGCCAGGTTGATGTCATACGTTAAGAAGGATCGGGACAGGGAGATGAAAATACAGATGACGATCGCAGGAACCGTCAGCGGCAGGATGATTCTGCGAATCACTGAAGTCCGTCCCGCTCCGTCGATGCTCGCCGCCTCCAGCACATCATTCGGAACGCCGGTGAAGCCCGCGATATAAATGATCATCAGATACCCGACCAGCTGCCAGGCAGTTGCAATGATCAGCGCCCAGAATGCCGTCCCCGTATTCGTCAGCCATGAGGTCTGAAACAGCTCCCAGCCGTATTTCGCACCAAGGTAAGGCAGCACCTGTGAGAAAAGCGTCTGCCACAGGTATCCGAGTACGATCCCGCCGACCAGATTGGGTGTGAAGAAGCCTGTGCGCAGCCATTGTTCCCCTCTCCCGCCTCTCGTCAGGGCGAGTGCGATGAAGAAAGCGAACACATTGGCAATCACCACGGTGAAGAAGACATACTTCAGGGTGAACCACAGCTGCTGAAGGAACACCTTATCCCTGAATACCTCCAGATAATTCGTGAAGCCGATCAGGCTGCTGTCGCCTGTCCGGACATCCCAGTTCGTGAAGGTCAAATATAAGCCGACGATGAACGGTATAATCACAACGGCGGCAAAAGCGAAGATCGAGGGACCTCCGAAGACCAGAAACGTCCCCGCATTCTTCAGTGATAGCTTTTTGTTCATAGTGCTGCCCCCTTTCCTCTTAACAGGCTGAACTGGAGAATTTTTTATGTTTTGGGATTAGCCGCGACTCCAGAGAAGTTTTGGACTTCCGGCCGCTGCCCTTCTGCAGATTTCTTGATTTTATACCGTTTTTAACGGTTGAAATCCGCAGACAAAGGCGGTCGCTATCGCTCCTTCAGTTCCAAAATTCCCCTCCGCCACTTTTCCCTTAACTTAAGTCTTCAAGTTCAATAAATAGAGATTCTCTATTTCCCTGCATATGATTTCCAGTAATCCTGAACCTCCTGCGCAAGCCCCTGGCGGTCGATATTGCCTACCAGATACTTCTGCATCGCAGCGCCGGTCTTGGCCCAGTAATCCTGCGGCAAGTAATTAATCACACCGATATTGATGATGTTCCCTTGCTTCACATATTCGCTGACGGCATTGGACATGATGTTGGTGCTCTGTGCCTTGAGATCCTTATACGGCATGGACAGCCCCATATCGGTAATAATAGCCTTCTGGCCGTCCTCGCTGCTGACCATCCATTCGATGAATGCTTTGGCGGCTTCCTGCTGCTCCGGTGTAGACTTCGAATCATCGATGGCGAACAGCTTAGGCTCGCTGTAGGCGACTTGTGCGTTGCCGAAATCCTCTGGATTATTGCTAATAGGCAGCGGTAGGATACCGAAGTCAGCATCACGGCCTTCCAGCGTTCCGATGACCGCCCAGCTCCAGTCTCCCATGAAGTAGAAGGCGGCAGCTCCCTTGGCGAAATCTGCGCTGTCACGGTTATAATCGGCAACGAGCGGGTCGCTCTTACGTGCGTTGTATTTTTTCAACAGATCGAAGGTATCCATCAGTCCGGTAAACTGCGGATTCTCCGTCAGCTTAACCTGCCCGTTCTTCAGCTCCTCCACGAACTTCCGGTTGTCCTCCACCTTCTGCGACTGCAGGGAATAGGTCAATCCCAGATAGTGGGCGCCGAGCGACCAGTCTGCCCCGTGAAGCATGACCGGTGCTTTGCCAGCCGCTTCAATCTTCTTGAAGACCGCTTCCAGATCATCACGGGTCTTCACCGATGCTGGATCAAAGGCACCGCCGATACCCTCTTCTACCGCACGCTTGTTGTACAGCAGACCGTAGCCTTGGGCAGTCCAGGGAATACCCAGAAATTGTCCGTCCAGCAACGCGCCGTCGATAGCTCCCGGATTGGTCAGCGCTTCATACTTCGCCTTCTCCGGCTCTAAATCAAGAAAATCATCCTTATATTGAAGTATGGTGCCTGCATCCAGATTCACGATTGTCGCCGGATTGCCGGAGGCCAGCAGGGATTGGAACTTCTCAAGCTGCGCGCCGCCGATCGGCGTAGGAATCAGTTCAATCGTCACCTGCGGATTCTGCTCATGATACTTCTTGAACAGCTCCTCGAATACGGTATTGACTTCTGCAGAAGTATTGAAGAAAGTTAGCTTAACGTCCTTGGAGGCTTGCTCTGTTTGTGTTCCCCCATTCCCCTTGTCTTCCTTGACAGCACTGTTCGTTGAATTCCCCTTGGAACAGCCTGCGAGTAATCCGGTGACCACCGTCAGAGCGATAGCGAAGCTTGCAGCTTTTCTCAATTTCAACTGAAATCCCCCCATACTTATGATTGTTTTGAATGCGCATACATTTCGGATGCAACTTTATGATAACCGGTTAACATATCTATGTCAATCGGTTATCATATTTAAATTTTAGCTAATTAAAAGGGGTGAGTGCGGCGCTGGCGGCGGTGTGTTCGGTTTTCCGACTACATTTGGACCACGCGCCGTTCCCAGTCGAATTGTAATCGGTTTTTCGATTACATTCAGTCCAAGCACCACGCCCAGGACAATTGTAATCGCTTTTTCGATTACATTCGGACCACGCGCCTCCGCCGCGCCTAATGTGGTCGGTTTTTCGATTACATCCGGCCCAAGCGCCCTCACCGCTGTCCAATGTAATCGGTTTTTCGCATACATCCGCCCCCCCCCCCCAGCGCTCGCTGCTGCCTATTGTATTTGGTTCTAGCAGGCCAGCAGCAAAAAAGGCTTCAGCTCGAATGAGCCGAAACCTTTGATATCAGGGGATAAGGCATAATCATTTAGGGAGAAGCTGTGCGGAGAAATTGTAATACCAAAGATATCTCCTCGGCGTTCGCTAGACTGTTGGTTAATCTATAATGAATACTCATGCTCCCACCCTTATCATTGCTCTCCCACGATTCTGTCACTAGCTTAACCTCCGGCTTGACGGGAAAAGTCTTGTCATCGACGGCATGGATAGAATCAAGCACCTTCTCTTTTTCTTCCTCAGAAGGGCTATAGTGTCCCATGAAGGCCTCCACAATTCTCCCTGCTTGCTGGTATCCAATCTCGGATCTCGGCAATCGTGTCACCAATTCATAACCTTCAATCAATTGATTATTGTCGAGTCGTATTCGTTGTCCGTACTTTTGATCCTCTGCCGTGAGTTCTTCATTCAGAGTAAGCGTGTTATTCTTATCTTCGTAATCGACCAAGTCCAGAGCGGCAATCCCTTCATCCTTTGTCATGGCAAACACAGTACGATGCTCCTCCACATGGTGAAACAGAGAATCGTAGGGATTGTCTTTTTGACAAGCACTCATAAGAAGCATGAACAAACCTATGAAGACCGCCATTAGGTATTTTCTATTCATCTTTAGTCACCTTCTCCAACAAAAGCATGTTTTTAAAGCCCCACTGCACCTCCATATTATTTTATTCTCTATAATCCTATATTACCCATTCCGCATTCCAAAATATCTCTTTTAAGTTGTTCTCTTTACATTTTTAGAAGAAATTCGACTACAAGTCAATATATCTTCGTTTAACTCTCTTCCTATTTAATTTAGCTAATAAGTGATTGATAGAGCCTGAGCCCCTTCTGCTCACGGCTCTATAGAATAGCATACCTTACAGCTTCCCCCGGTAATCCTGGGGCGTCATGCCGAACTGCTCCTTAAACACTTTGATGAAATATTGGCTGTTGGCGTAGCCGAGCTGCTCGGAGATCTCATAGATTTTCAGTTCGGAATCCCGGAGGCTTGCTACGGCCTGCTCCATCTTCCTATTCAGGATATACTCACTGATGCTGATCCCGCTGACCTGCTTGAACAGTCTGGAGACATATGCCGGATGGAGCGAGACCGCGTCCGCAACGAATTGCTGGCTGGCCTCTGCCAGATTAGCCGCGATACAGCTCTGCATCTCCTTGACGATGCCCATCCGATTATTCTGTGTATCCCGTTCGAGCTTGCCCTGCAGGGTATCCACCAGCGCCTCACCCCAGCTGACCAGTTGGGACATGGAACGGAAGAGAGTCTTATCCAGCAGCTCCCGCCCGACCAGATCGGACAGCAGGCTATGATTCTTATGGGCAATATAGTGAAAGGAGCCGAGAATCATGGTGCGGATCTCCTCAATATATTCTTCATTATAGGCCGGAAGGCTGTTGCTGAGCTCTCTCATCTGCTGCAGCCGTTCCTTATACCCCTGCCACTGGCCGGTCTCCAGCAGATGCATCAGTGTCGGAGAAGCATATAAGTCCTTGAGCGGCTGGACCGGCGAGCTCTTCTGCTTGTCTGTCAAGGAGATGAAATAGCCCTGGTCATTGCCCACTTGCTGTCTTAACGCCGACTGGGAATCCTCATACATGGCGCGGAGATCCAGCGGGAATTCGCCCGGGTAGGACAGAATCACCGAGATTCCACCATTCAGATATTCATTCACACTGCTGTGCAGCTGATGGGTATTATGGGTTAGCTGCTTCAGAATCTTGCCCTGGTCAACCGCCCCAGCTTCATTGCTCTTCACAATAAACACCAGGTTCTCGTAAGCATCCCGGCCATGCCACATCTCGAAGCAAGGGCCCAGCAGCTCGCAGGCAATGTTCGTCACCGCGTATTCAAAGAGCAATTGGCTATCCAGCCCGAAGTTCGTGAAATGCTCCTCCAGACGGATCAGAATCAGGAAGACCCGGTCGTTCACTTGAAAATCGATCTGATACCCGCTCAGCTTGTCCTTCAGCCGTTCCTGCGGATAAGACTTGCCCTGAATCAGCTCGGCCAGCAGCTTATCCTTCAGCGCCGGAAGATGCTCACGGAAGGCCAGCATCGCCTGCTCATAAGATGCCGTCCGGTCGATTTCCTTCTTAATAGTCTTAATTGTGCTCTCCAGAGCCGTCCGCAGCTTCTCATGATCCAGCGGCTTGACGAGATACTCTACCACCCCATACTGGAGGGCTTCCCTTGCATATTCGAACTCGGCATAGCCGGTTAGCAGAATACACTTGATTCTCCGGTGGGTCCCCCGTACCTGCTTCACCAGCTCCAGCCCGCTCATCCCCGGCATGGCAATATCCGTAATGACTATATCCACCGGGTATTGCCCGATCATCTGCATGGCCTGGGCGCCGGAGTAGGCTTTGTATACTTTGTCAATCCCGAAGTCCTGCCATGGAAAAGCAAGCTCCAGATCATCTACGACATATTGTTCGTCATCTACCAGCAGAATTTGCAGAATGAGCTTCTCCCTCCTTTTCAATCCGAATCCGGTAACAGGTGCCTTCGGACAGCACGGAGTCTACGGATAACCCGGAGTCTTTGCCAAAATACAAGCGCAGCCGCTGATTCACATTCCTTAGCCCCGTTCCGAGCTGTTCATTGCTGATAATATTATCCTCGATATGGCGGCGGACCGCGCCGAGCCGTTCCTCCGTCATGCCGATTCCGTTATCCTTCACGGTAATCAGAAGATACGAATCCACTTCTTCCGCTGTGATCGAGATAATTCCGGGCCTTAAGTTCGGTTCAATTCCATGCTTAATACAATTCTCAACGAGCGGCTGCAGAATCATCCTTGGCAACCGGTATCTGCCCGCCTCTGCCGTGACACCGAACTCGAAGGTGATTTCTTTTTTGCGCAGATGTACTATATGAAGATAATGCTCTACAAATTCCAGCTCATCCTGAAGGGAAGACTCCAGCTGTTCGATCTTGTGAATATACCGGCAGTACGAGGCCAGATGAAGCGTCATCGCGGTCACCGCCTGATAGTCTTCAATGCTGGCTTTGCTCTGGATGAAATTCAGGCAGTTATACAGAAAATGCGGATTAATCTGCGCCTGATATTGCTTCAGCTTCGCTTCCTTGACTTCAATCTCGCCCAGCAAGACCTGTTCAATCAGAATCTGGGTATTCTCGGCCATCCGGTTAAAAGAATTGCCGAGCACCTTGAACTCATTGACCTGCAGATCGACGGCACGGCTGGAAAAGTCGCCCCGGTCGAACCGGTCAATCGCCTTCCGTAGCATGATCACAGGCTTCTGAACCTGCTTGCGGAGCAGCAGGGTGTAGAACATAATACCCACCAGCACCACCAGTACCGCATAGAGGAACAGCCGGTTATTGCGGTTAATCGGTTCGATATACTGGCGCTTGGGATAGGCGTCAATGAAATACAAATCCAGCATGTCCGACTTCATATAGTTAATCTGATACTCTGTACGGTTCACTGTAGCGGAGATTGTGCCCCGGTTCCCGCTGATCCCAGGGCTGATCGACTGTAACAGCTCCTGCGGAAACGCCGCCCCCGGCTGGATAAAGGCCCGCTCAGAGGCATCGTATAGCAGCGGCATACCCGAGACATACTGATCCATCATTTTCACCAGATTATCCAGAGAAATCCTGACTTCAATTAACAGCGAGCTGATATGACTGCGCATGATGTTGGAGTAATATCCCTTGCCTTCCTTATCCGTGTGCAGCACCCAGCGGTTCCGCGCCTGCTCCGGGGGACTGAAGGTGCTGAAGGAGAAGGAGGAATCTGAGGATACCGTCTCTTTCTCATCCTCATAATACAGAATCACTGTATTCTTCCAGGAGGTAGAGGCCGTGTTCAGGGCCAGCTTATCGATGATGGTCAGCTTCATCTCATATTTGGAATATTGATCCCCGAACTTCAGAATATAAGGATATCCACGCACAGACTGGTCCTGTGACAAAGTAATGGTATTTGTCAGCACCTGTTCAAATTGCGTGGATAGCTGGGAGGTCATGAATTCAACCTCGTACATTTTGTTTTTTCTCAGCTCATTCTGAATGTCCTTCACGTTCAGCCGGTAGATGAGCCAAAACGCACCTACAATGATCAGCAGCATCAGCATCAGGACAAACGACAGCCACTGAAAGATAGACAGACGATATTTCACATTGCCCTCCTCCAAATGAAAGGACGGCCTAGGGGCCGCCCTTATTCTTTATATCTTTATTTCTGCAGAGATTGATACCATTCATTGACCTCTGTGGTCACTTTGTCGCCGCCTGTAGTTTTCCATTTCTCTACAAAGGTATCGAATTCGTCTACCGGCGCTTTGTCATAAATAATTTTGTTCAGAATTTCCTTCTCCAGCTTCTCCAGCATATCTCCACGGGCGAGCTGAGTTTCAGTAGGTGTACCTGTGAACATCTCAGGCATTACACTGTCCTTCTGGTCGACGATGATCTTGGCTGCTAAGATCTGCTCAGGAATACGCTCGGACAGATTCTTCTCATACTGGTTAGCAGGCTCAGCGCCGCCGGCCAGCTTGGCCAGTGTATTCATCATCAGGTTAGGAATAATAGCTCCATCGTAGGTCAAAGTGTAACGGATCGCATCTACCCAGCCGCCTGGAATCTTATCCGTATCCTGCTCTTTCAGGACGGTTCCGTCTTCAGCGATATCATAGTCATAGCCTTTGGCGAAGCCGTTCACGAAGGTTGTGCTGTCCGGGTTGGCCCAGTTATCAAACAGATAGTTCTGGTAGACGAAGAATGCGTCTTTATGCTCCATATCCTTGTTGATCAATACAGCACCGGAGGCGATCTTCGTGCCGTGTCTGCCAACCTTGCCATCCGGGCCTGCCGGAAGAGGATAAGCCTTATGCACTGCACCTGGAACGTTCTTCTGCAGATCCGGCAGCGGCCAGCCTGTCATCCAGTAAGGGCCGACAATGATACCGGATTTGCCTGCTGTAAAAGCTTCTGTCGCTTTGTTCTCATCATACAGTCCGGATTCGGAGGAGATATACCCTGCCTTCATCCATTTCTGCATCGTTGCCAGACCTTCCTTCATCTCCGGCTGAACAGAACCGTAAGCGAGCTGGTTGTCCGCTGTCTTGTTCCACTGGTTAGGCATAGCGCCGAACATCCCGAAAACCCATCCGGCTTCCGACATCCATGTGTTCAGGTTGTTTTTGAAGCCTACAGCCAGTCCCGTTGTATCCTTCTTGCCGTTGCCGTCAGGGTCCTGGTTCGTGAACGCATCCAGCACGGTTTCCAGCTCAGCCAGATTTGTCGGAGCCTTAAGGTTCAGCTTCTTCAGCCAATCCTCACGGATATACATAACCGGATCATTATTATAAGCGTTTTCCAGAATCGGGATACCCATACGCTTGCCGTCTCTCATGTAGGGATTCCATACGGTTGGCTCTTCGGCCATCGCTTTTTTGTAGATATCGGAAGCATATTTGTCGAACAATTCGCCCGCATCGGTGAACTGGCCGCTGTCAATCAGATCGGAAATCAGGGAAGGGCTGCCGCGGAAAGAGATGATGTCCGGCATTTTCTCACCAGAAGTAAGCATCAGGCGCAGCTTGGTTTCATAGGCGTTGTTCTGGTCACTTACGGTCCAGAGATACTTGATGTCAATGCCCAGCGTATCCTTGGCCCATTTGGTGTGCACGTTATTCTCGATGTTCTCGCCATTCTTGAATTTCAGGCTGCTTGCGATGGGAAATACCGTTGAAATGGTTACCGGCTCTGTATATTTGCCATTCTCAAAGGGAGCCGAATACATAGCGTCTTCGCTTGCCGCCGGCTTGTTGTCCCCTTCTGCCTTCTTGTTGTCAGCATTTCCGCCGCATCCGGCCAGCAGGCTGCCCAGCATGACTGTGGATAACACTGCCGCCGCAGAGAATTTCATTTTCTTTATCATTTAATCTTGCACCCCTTTAATTAAAATTTAATCATATTAATTATATGAGTCAATCTTTTTTCGCTTCCAGCGCGTGCATCACCCCCTTTAAGTAGGAAGGACGGCTATTCCTTAACCGCCCCGAGGACAATTCCCTTCACGAAGAAACGCTGCAGGAATGGATACACGATGAGGATCGGTGCCATCCCGATGAAGATCTGAGCGGCTTTGACCGTTCTTTGCGAAATATTCTCCAGATCCTCCGGCCGTACGGTCACCTTACTGAAGTCCTGCTGGACAATGACCGACTGCAGGAAGGTCGCCAGCGGATAGTTGCGGTGATCCGTCATATACAGCAGGCCGTCGAACCAGGAGTTCCAGTGACCGACAATCGTGAACAGCGACAGTGTCGCAATGGCCGGCATGGATACCGGGAGATACACGCTGAACAGTGTTCTGAAATGACCTGCGCCGTCGATGAAGGCGGCTTCTTCCATTTCTTTGGGCACGGCCCGGAAGAAGTTAAGCAGCAGAATGATATTCCATACCGAGACGGCACCCGGCAGAATCAGTACCCATAAGGAGTTCATCAGGTGCAGCTTCTGAATCAGAATGTACATCGGCACCAGACCGCCGCTGAACAGCATGGTGAAGACCAGCAGCCAGATATACATGTTCCGGCGTCTGAACCGGGCGTTCTCTTTGGACAGCGCATAGGCGGCCAGAATGACTATTCCCATGCTAAACAGAGTGCCCAGCACCGTGCGCTGCAGCGTCACCCAGATGGACCGGATGAAATTCTCGTTGGCGACGGTCTTGGTATATGCGTCCACTGTGAAATCTACCGGCCACAGACCCACCAGATTGGCATTGGCTGCCGATTTCCCGCTGAACGATACAGCAAGCACGTGAATCAGCGGGACAACACACATGATCGAAACTGCGATCATCAGGATATAGTTGAACACGGTGAAGATGCGGTAAGGTTTTGTTTTATGATACATGCCCTATTAGCCTCCATTCTAGAAAATACGGTAGTTAGCAAATTTATACGAAAGGCGGTAAGCTGTTACGATCAAGACAAAGCTGACAACGGATTTGAACAATCCGACCGCTGTGGAGAAGCTGAACTTACCGTCAACAATTCCTAGTCTGTAGACAAATGTATCGATGATGTCCCCTTTATCGAAGACAAGCGCGTTATACAGGTTGAAGATCTGATCAAAGCCTCCGTTAAGCACGTTACCCAGCGCCAGTGTTCCTACCACAATGGTAATCGGCAGCATGGCCGGCATCGTAATAGACCATGTCTGCTGCCAGCGTCCTGCTCCGTCTACCTCAGCCGCTTCATAGAGTGCCGGGTTAATTCCCGCCAGGGAGGCCAGGAAGACGATGGTGTTGAAGCCGAACTCTTTCCAGACATCACTCACTACAACGACAAACCGGAACCAGTTCCCGTCACCCAGGAAGAAAATCGGCTGGATGCCGAATACACTGACCAGCACCTGGTTGATCAGGCCGCCGTCTCTGGCCAGCAGGTCGGAGAGGATACCGCCCAGGATCACCCATGACAGGAAGTGGGGCATATAGACAATGGTTTGTACCATTTTTTTGAATGCCATCTTGCGGATCTCATTCAGCAGCAGTGCGAATAAGAAGGGAACGATCAGGTTAGCGATCATTTTCAGACCGGCAATAATCAGTGTGTTCCAGATGATCTGAACGTTCTCGGGAATACTGAACAGATATTCAAAATGCTCCAGCCCCACCCACTTGGAGGCATTGAACCCTAAGCCCGGCTTGTAATTCTTGAAGGCAATCGCAAGGCCTGTCATTGGAATGTAGGCGAAGATCAAGGTAAGGATCAATGCCGGCAGAACCATCAGATCGAGACTAATCGTCGATTTCCATTTCGATTTTTTTCGGGGACTCCCCGCATTTACATCCAGTTTCTCGCCTTTTACGCTGGCTGGCGTAACCAAGTTTTTCATGCTTCTGCTCCCCTTTGCTGGTCAACGTGTATCCGTTTACTTTGTTTATAAATTAATAATACCTAGCCGGACATGACAGATACATGATAAATACAGAGCATCGATAACAAAATGATAACCACAACAGTTTTGGACTTAGCATTACGGTAGCACTTGGGTGGACGCTCCGCGAACGGACCGTTGTTACAAGCGGTAAAAATCCGGAGACCAAGGCGACCGCTGCCGCTTTTCCGCAGGTCGTTCCGTCCTCTCCGCTGTTTAAGCGGGGTTAATGGTACTGAAACTCCCAATACAAAAAGCAGCGGCCCCCCCTTATCGGGAGAACCGCTGCTCGAATCAATGCTATAGACTTGCGGACACTACTCTACTAATGGAGACTGATTATCCGGTACACTACCACAGCAGCCTGTTCCTTGGTCATCTGGGCCTTCGGCAGGAAGTAACCGCTGCGCGCGCCTTGGATGACTCCGGCAGCCCGCAGCTTCTCAATAGCGCCTGAAGCTTCCGCGCTCAGCTGGTTCAGATCCTTGAAGCTGTGAACAGCAGGGGAATCGCCCTTCAGCATGATCTGCTCCAGCTGGATGAGCCGGTTCAACATGACCGCCATTTCTTGACGGCTGAGTGTATCGTTGGGACTGTAATGTCCGTCTGCTCTACCTTTTACAATGCCTAAAGCTCCAGCAATGTGGATAGCCTCGGCATATGGGGAATTCGTACCGACATCCTTGAAGCCTGGAGCGGCTGCGGCAGCTTGAAGGTCAAAAGCATCGACCAGCAGCTGGGCAAATTCCGCCCGGTTCATCAATACCCCCGTCTCATAGGAAGCCTCTGCTCCCAGAGGAAGTATTCCTTTTGCAACCAGAGCTTCAACGCTCTCGGCAGCCCAGTTGCTGCCCTTGTGATCCGGCAGTTTCACTGTTGCAGCTGCATATTGTCCAAACTCCTTGGTCTTAAAGGAGACATAGCCTGTAGCCGGATCATATTGACGATCCTTCACAACTGCAAGCTTGCCAATCTCCAACACCCGGTAGACCGCAAGCTGGTGCGCCCGCTCGCCTGACTTAAGCTCATAAGGCAGCAGCAGGGTAAGCGCAGCAGCGTCAACCGCTGTAATCTTGGCTCCATGGATAGCAAGCGAGAAGTCAAGTACTGCCGCTCCATCCAAGCGGGTCTTCACCGCTGCCGGCCAGCCGTCCTGGCCCACACGCTTCACGTGAAGCTGAAGAACATCCCCGGCCTGCGTATCCTGCAATTTCAGCAGCTGTGTGTTCAGGCTCAGCACTGCCCCGAAGCTGCTCTCAATTTGAATCTCCTTAATCTTCGGCTGTGCGGCCAGACTCTGCAGCGGAAGCTTAAGCTGCAGCGCTGCGGCTCCAGAGGCAGGCTTGACGGCAATCTTCAGAATGCCGCTGTCCAGCGACTGAAGCACGGCCTGACTTACTGCATCCGGCGTGAGATCAACATTCAGCATTCCAGCCTTATCCGGGGATGGCTGAAGGGTAAGCTTGCCGTCCGTGAAGACCGCTGCCGGAGCAGGTGACTTCACAGATGGTGCAGAGCCAGGCGATGGAGACGAAGAAGTGCTATCTGTAGGGGTTGGCGGTGCCGCCTCAGGCGCCACAAAGGTCAAAATCCCGAAATTGGAGGTATCCCGCCACGTATCCTCGCCCCTGTCATTCCATTTACTCGTACTGCGGGTGCCATCGCCCCGATCATCATTGATCTGGAGATCAAGCCCGATAGAGCTTCCCGCCAATGCCTTGATCGTGCCGAAATTTATCTTAGCTTCGACGCGGTACCCGGTGTCCGTATGGACCACCGCGCTGGTCAATCTGCTGTCCGAGGCTCCTCCGCCAAAGGAGGCCACATTATTAATATTAATCCGGTATTGGCCGTCATCCCCCTCATAATACGGGGTTCTGCTGAAATTCTCATCGATGAAGATCTCCACGGAATCCTGGTCCCATGGATTCGCGGCATCCGCCTTCAGCAAGGCGTCCTTCACATCTACGATCAGATAGAGGCTGTCCTCCGTCCACATCGATCTGGCTTCTGCGGTGGTGATGTAAGGCGCGGCAGACATTTTCACCTGAAAAGGCTTCGCCTTCTCCCACTGCGCATCCATCTGTCCGTCAATCTTCACCTGACCCTTCAGCGATTCCGCTGAATTAGGCATTGCAGAGAGCCTGAGAACCCCGTAATGGCTGGTGTCTGTGTCCTGGGACCGGCTTCTATCATTCCAGTAGGCAGGAACAGAATCCAGAGCACCGGCATCACTGACACGGATATCGAGACCTAGCTCCGCACCTGCGGCACCCTTGACGGTTACGAGCGGAATTCGCGCTTCAATGATATAACCGCCCTCACGTTCTGTGCTGGTGAAGCTGACTCCCTCGGTCCCGGGGCCCGAACGCGGCAAGCTGATCTTGCGGTCATCCGGCTCATAGGCCGTGGTCTTCCCATTGTTCTCATCCAGGAAAAGCTCAACCTTGTCTTCCCCGTTCAGACTTGCATCGGTTACGTCTACCTTCACATACAGGTTATCGGTATCCCACAGCGTATGAACCTTGGCCGTTACTGTACTGCCCTGTTCCAGCGGAATCCCTGCTGTTTTGCTCCACAGGGCTTTCCCGGCTGCGCCTGCCTGAGGCGTACCCTCAAGCGCCACGGCTACATTGTGAATGGCCGGCAGCTTGGACGGGTCCACCGCCCCCCAGAAAGCAGGCTTCGCCTTCAGCTGCTCATCGAACAACATGGCATGGTTGTTGTAGCTTTTCTCATCCTGCACACCCCAAATGGAGACCGAGGAAATCGTGTCCTTGTACTTCTTGTAGAGCTCAAACAGATCATTATAGCGTTTGCCCTGCCGTGCAGCGATATCTGCTGGCAGCGGAGCAGAAGGGCTGATGCCCGAATCTACGTCCAGCTCAGTGATTTGAATGTCCAGATCAAGCTGCGAGAATTGCTGAATCGTCTTTTCAATCTCCGAAATGGAGGGGGAGAACAGTCCGTGATGAGACTGGAGGCCCACGCCGTCAATCAGCTTCTTCGCCTTGAGCGTCTTCAGCAGCTTGTAGATATGCTCACGCTTTTCCGGTACCTCTGTGTAATAATCATTGTAATAGAGCTTCGCTTCCGGGTCCGCCGCACGGGCGAATTCGAACGCCTTCTCGATATAATCGGGGCCGATCAGGGTGTACCAAGGTGTTATTCTCATGCCATCCGGACCGCCGCCATTGTCGGCAATCGCTTCGTTCACTACATCCCAGGCATAGATTTTGCCCTTATAGCGGTGCATAACGGTCTCGATATAACTTTGCAGACGCGTAAGCAGCAGCTCTCTGCTGGCCGGCTGGCCGTCAGGACCCGTGAACATCCACTCCGCAGCATCGGTGTGCCACAGCAGCGCGTGTCCGCGAAGTCCCATTCCGTTCGCCTGGGCAAAATTCACATATTTATCCGCCCCGTCGAACACATAAGTGCCCTCGGAAGGCGCAAGGAATTTGGGCTTCATTTCATAGGTGGCTGTGATGCTGTTGAAATGCTTCTTCAGCAGTTCCCCATAGACCCCTTCCATTTGCCAGGAGTACGCAGCAGCACCAATGGCGAAATCGTTCGCATAGATGTCTTTTAGCGCAGGGATATCCTGTTCAATGCTCATCTCAGGCGCAGGCTGGGCAACCACATCATCTACATAAAAAGATAACGTATCAACAGTCTCCTCTGTAATATAAGGAGTCTCCACGAACAGGTTCACCTCAGACGGCTGGTCGCTGTACTGGAAAGTCCCCTTCAGCAGATGCCATTGATCCCACTGATCAGCCTTAATGTCAACCTTATCAATCGCATTCCAGCTCTCGGAGCCGGCCTTCTTATACACCGTCATTTGCAGACTTTTGTCGGCCTCCGGCTTCTCCTTCAGGCGGACATACAGCGAGAACTGGTAGCTCTTGCCCGGCCGCAGATGCTCCTTCACACTCAGGCTTGGCCCATGGAAGCTGCGCTCTCTCCCCTCTACCAGCATACTGTGAGTTCCGGTATTAGCCGTATCCTGACTCACCGACAACGATTCCGGGCCAATCCGGTTCTTCCAGCCCTGAAGCGTTCCGTCTTCAAAATCCGTACGCAGCCCTTCCTCCCCCTCCGGGACTTCAGCTGCTGCGATGGTAATCTTGATATCATCCACGTAGAATGCGGTTCCTGCTGCGGCTTCTGCATAAATCTCCGTGAAGCCTACCTTATCGCCTGTAATAAAAGTACCTTCCAGATACGTCCAGTCCCCGGACCACTTCGCTCCGCTAAGTTCCGCTACAAGCGTCCAGTCCTCTTTTTCGCCGATTTTGGTATGTACCGTGAATTTGACCGGCGCCGGAGATTTCACCCATGCTCCCACGGTGTAGGCTGTGTTCGGAGTCATGTGGTCCGTCAGAACCTGATTGGGCCCTTCCCAATCCTTGGTCCGGCCATCCACGTACAAACTGTAGGAGCCTCCATGATAGACCTCCTTCGTTACTGTAAGCTGTTCGTCGCCTTTCTTGGTCCAGCCTTGTGCGGTGCCGTCCTCATAGTCCGAAGCAAGAACAACTGCCGGGCCTCCCTCAGCGGCAGCATAGACCGGTGTCCGCATCGGCAGCACCGAAGCCGCGAAGACGACCAGCGCCAGCGCGAGGCTCATCATTCGTTTACGCTTGAGCATCTGTACCCTCCTAATTTTCATCTTAATTAAGCGCTTACATAATGAATTATAGCTGATTGGAAATCGTTTACAAATAACAATTTGATAGGATTGATAACAAAATGATAAGCAGAGCGGGAAAAATTAGCTTGCTGCGCCTGTCGCCCGCTCCCCTTGCGCCAGCACATGTTGCGCTGTAGTCGGTTTTCCGATTACATTCGGCCAGCATAGCACCATCCGGCGCAATGTAGTCGGTTTTCCGATTACATTCGGTCCGCACAGTACCATCCAGCGCAATGTAGTCGGTTTTCCGATTACATTTGGTCCGCACAGCAACACCTGGCGCAATGTAGTCGGTTTTCCGATTACATTCGGCCAGCACAGTACCATCCAGCGCAATGTGATCGGTTTTCCGATTACATTTGGTCCGCACAGTACCATCCAGCGCAATGTGATCGGTTTTCCGATTACATTCGGCCAGCATAGCACCATCCGGCGCAATGTAGTCGGTTTTCCGATTACATTCGG
>NZ_JBHUKY010000033.1:18348-325736 GCF_042684125.1 Paenibacillus rhizoplanae
CTCCATCCATCTGAAGTGTGCTGCAAACTGTACAGTCTATGATTTACTCTCCTTATTTACTTCGCCTGCTTCACTCCGCATACCGTACACTTACACGTTCCCCTGCCTGCATCTCAATACTCACCAGGCCATCCGAATCCGGCTCCACCAATAGCCGGTCTTCTCCGCGCGTAATCTCCAGAGGGCGTTCTGCCAGAACCCGGCAGACTCCCCCAAGATGAGCGATAACCTCCGCTTGCCCGAGAACGCCGGCGCTCCAGGTCAGGTTCACCTCATAGCCGCCGCGGGCGCGTAGTCCCTTCACCCGTCCTTCGCTCCAGCTTAAAGGCAGGGCGGGCAGCAGCTCCAGAACTCCCTGGTGGGATTGCAGCAGCATCTCGGCAATACCGGCTGTAGCCGCGAAGTTCCCGTCAATCTGGAACGGCGGATGAGCATCGAACAGGTTCGGATAGACCCCGCCGCGTTCATTGTTAACGGCCTCCGGCTGAACCAGCGTCAGCAGGTTGGAGATCAGCTGCTTGGCGCGGTCACCCTGTCTGAATCTGGCCCATAGTCCGATTTTCCAGCCCAGGCTCCAGCCGGTTCCACCGTCTCCGCGAATCTCAAGCGAGGTTCTTGCTGCTTCATACAGCTCGGGAGCTAACTTCTCCGTGATCGACCTGCCGGGGTAGACCCCGACCAGATGGGAGACATGGCGGTGATGCACATCCTCATCCTCCATATCCGCCGACCATTCCTGAAGCCGGCCTCCGGCACCCACCTTGAGCGGCAGCAGCCGTGCGCGGGCGGTCTCCAGCTCAGCTGCGAACTCCCCGTCCAGCTCAAGCAATCCGGCTGCAAGGCTGCAGTTCGTGAACAGCTCCGCGATCAGCGACAGATCCATGGTTGCCGCTTCGCTGACGGCATACTTCTTGCCGCCGTCTACGATTTTGTGCTCAGGAGAAGTGGATGGTGAGGTAATCAGGTGCCCCTCCGGGTTCTCAATCAGCCAATCCAGGCAGAACAAGGCCGCTTCCTTCATCACCGGATACGCGGTCTCCCGCAGATAAGACAGATCGCCGCTGAAGGCATAATGCTCCCACAAATGCTGGGTAAGCCATACCCCGCCCATCGCCCAGGATGCCCAGACCGGATCTCCGTCGCCGTAGCCGCCAACGGGAGCCGACTGCGCCCAGAGATCGGCGTTATGATGGGCTACCCAGCCGCGCGCGCCATAGTTAATCCGGGCCGTCTCGCTGCCGTTGACCGCCAGCCTCCGGGTATAGTCAATCAGCGGCTGGTGCAGCTCGGACAGATTGCAGATCTCCGCCGGCCAATAATTCATCTCCGCATTGATATTCAACGTGTAATTACTGCTCCACGGCGCCCGGGTGTCCTGATTCCAGATGCCCTGGAGGTTCGCCGGCTGTGTGCCGGGACGGGAGCTGGCAATCAGCAGATAACGGCCGTAATGGAACAGAAGCTCTACCAGCCCCGGATCATTGCTGCCGTAGGCGGCAATTCTCTGATCGGTCGGCATGCCCTCTGGGGCCAGGCTCTCTCCCAGATGCAGCTCTACCCGGTCAAACAGCTCCCGGTGATCGTCAACATGACGGCTTAGTAGCCCAGCATAAGGCTCATTGATGATCCGCTGTACCGCCCCAGCAGTCTGCTGCCGTACATCATAATCCGCCTTCACTGTACCGGACTGCGCATCGAAGGAGGTTGCCGCACTGAAGTATAGAACCGCTTCCGTTGCGCCGGTAACTTGTATACCATCAGCACTAGCTTCCAGTCGGCCTCCAGTCTGGACCGCAGCCAGACGGCCGTGGAACTTCAGACTCCGGGGGGACTCTCCACCGTAACGAACCGGCTCATCGACTTCGTAATAGTTCGGTGCCACATATTCAGGAGCATGTCCGCTAATCGTGTAGTGCTCTCCATCTGCTTCCGAACGGTGACGGAGCGGACTGTCCAGCTTCGCCCGGAAGCTGAGCCGGTGCGCCTCGCTGGCCGTTAAGCGGACAATGATCGCCTGGTCCGGGTGAGAGGCGAAGACCTCCCGGGTATACCGGACACCACCGATTACATAAGAGACGGTACCTATACCCGTGGACAAGTCCAGCTTCCGGCTATACTCCCCGTCTATGGTCTGCCCGTGCTCCATCGTAAGCAGCAGATCCCCGAACGGCAGATAGGACTGGGCGTAGGGGCCCATCATTTTTTTGCATAGTTCATCCGCTTCTTCATTCCTACCTTCTGCAATCAGCGCCCTAACCTTAGGGAGAACCTCAAAGGCCCCCGGATTATTCCAGTCTGTCTTGTACCCGGACCACAGCGTGTCCTCATTCAGCGCCAGACGCTCCTTCTCAATGCCGCCAAAAATCATGGCTCCCAGCCGTCCGTTCCCCACTGGAAGCGCCTCCACCCAAAAAGTGGCAGGGGTATTAAATGAAATATTCATTGCGCAGCTTACCTCCATACACCGTAATTTCTAATCTGGCTGAACCCTTCCATCCTGATAAATCCTGATAACCCTTTCATTATATAGGCATCTGTCAGGAAAGACGAATCCGCAGGGTATACTCAAGCGGAGTGATGAGCGTTACGATGACCTTAAGGCAGCCGTCCGGGTAGCTCATCCCGCGGATATCGGCCAGGTGATGCTCATGACAGCCCTGCTCTAGCTCCATCCAGTCCTCCCCGGAGCTGTAGCGCAGCGTCCCGGCAGTCCAGAAGGAAGTCTCGCTCATCCCCGGCACCGGCGTCAGCGCGGAGCCTTCAAGTCTGCCCTCGCTGCCGAAGAGCAGGACGATCTGGGTCAGCACATCTGCCGGAGACGGCGTTGAGAAATGCAGATCCCAGCCCGCTTCCCACTCGCTTACCTTCACGCAGACACTGCTGGTCTGGTTATGGGTAAGCGGCCGCTCGCCATGAGGCAACAGATACCACGGGCTGGCAGGAAAGCCGGTGCGCGGAGGCAGCTTATCTGCGGGAATAGTGCCGTAATACCCCTTCCCAGCTACAGACTCCAGACGATAGCCGCCTGAAAGCTCCGTCAGCGTATCCATCGTAATCAGTCCCGGCCCGAAGCTCGAAGCCAATTGAACCCCAAGCAGCGTTGCCCGGCCGTGCCGCAGCGAGAACAGCGAGGAGGCCTCGGTCATCACGCTTACACTGGTCTCTGCGCTGCGCACCCGGGCAACCGGAGCGCCGAATTCCGTATGCTGCTTGCTGTGGCGGACAGGTCCGCCGTAGCCGTCCTGCCCGATCAGGCCGATCAGCTCCTGACGACCCCACGCGCCATTGATTACCTTGCGGTAGCTGTCCGGCAGTTCTCCCGGCGCGACTGAAGCCGCCTGCATCTGCGGATAGAGCAGGAACCCGAGCATAATCTGATTGGGCAGCGAACCCGGATGTATAACCGAGCGGCTTGCCAGCTCCGCAAGAGCTGCGAATTCCGGGTCACGGTCATGCTCTGCCATCAGCTGATAGCACAGATAATAGTCAGCCAGCGAATAGACGCTGCCGAAATCCTGCCGCCCCGAATAATCGGTGACCACCTCACCGTCCGGGTGAACCAGATATTTCATCATCCGCAGATTCAGGCGCACAGGCTCCAGAAGCTCAGGACGGTTCAGATCCTGCGCAGCGTAATAGAGCATAATGTCACTGACCGTATTGTAGATTCCGTTACTCCGCTCCGTCCATTCGCCGTCCGGCGTAATGTCCATCCCCTCCTGAAGCCATTCCCCGGCTCTTGCCTGTAACTCCTCCAGGGCAAAAATCCGGTACAAAGACCCCAGCGCAGCAGTCAGCACCCAGCGGTGATTCGGGGTATGTACACCCCCGGTCAGCATCGCCGGAATCGTCCGCACAAGGAAGGTTCTAATCTGATCCGTCACCGGCTTCAGCGGCGGCCAGCTTTCCCGCTCGAGCAGCGTGAGGATATTGGCTAATCCGACCACCACGAACGCCGTATCCGGCGGTGAATGATAATTCGTCCAGCCCGGCGAGATCGTGCCGTCCTCATGCTGGAACCGCAGCATGAACGACATCCCCTCATGCAGCTGCTCCAGGAGCACCAGATCCCGGTAATACCGGGACTGCTCATTCACCAGCGCAGCCGCCCATGCCGCCAGATACTGGGCCGTGCCAGTGTGATTCGGCCAGGCTACGCCGCTCAGCGGATCACGCACGCCCCCGAAGTACCGGCTCTCCCGGTCACTGATCTGCAGCTCCATGGATTCCGCTGTCCATTTGTCATTAATGTCCGTTATCTTCTTGAACATCTGCTCGACTCCCCTATCTGCCAGCCCTGTTAGGGCATGATTTATACTGAACCTGCACCTGCACCAGCCAATACTGTTTCAGCCCATAGCTTCAACCCTTCACGGCCCCGGTCATCACACCCGAGACGAAGTATCTTTGCAGCCATGGGTAGACCAGCAGAATAGGCACCGTGGCGAACACTACAGTAGCTGCCTTCAGACTCTCCGGCACAACCGTGCTGATCGCATTCCCCTCCATTCTCATCATATCGGTTACCTGGCTGTTCTGGATCATATGATAGAGCTTAAGCTGGAGCGGATACAGCTCCGGCTTCGTGATATACATCAGCGTGTCCTGGAATCCGTTCCATCTGCCGACTGCATAGAACAGGCTTAAGGTAGCAAGCACCGGCATGGATAACGGCAGAATGATACGGATCAGTGTCCCGAACTGGCTGCTGCCGTCGATCTCTGCGGACTCCTTAAGCGCGTCAGGAATACCGGCCAGAAAAGAAATCAGAATAATCATATAGAAGGGGCTAATAAGTCCAGGGAGAACCAGCGCCCAGATCGTATTGAGCAAATGCAGCTCCCGTGTCAGAATATACTCTGGAATAATACCGCCGCTGAAGAACATGGTGACGACAATGATGAACATGAAGATTTTACGGCCCTTCAGATCCTTCTTCGACAGGGCATAGCCCGCCGCAACCGTCATCATCATGCACAGCGCTGTGAACAACACCGTCAGGAATATCGTGAAGGCCAGCGAGCGGATCATCGCAGCATCACTGAACACTTTTTTATACGCCTCAATGTTGAAGTCCATAGGGAACAAAGTAACTCTGCCCGAAGCAATCGGGACCGTTCCGCTGAAGGACACCGCGAGAATATGCACGAACGGAATCAGACATGCCAGCACCGATAAGGTTAAGCAGATCACAATCCATGTATCAAACGCCTTGTTAGCTGCTCTTTCATTCATAATGTACACTCCCGATCCAAAGGTTGATTAGAGGATGCTCTCGTCTGTAAGCTTCTTGGAGATATAGTTCGCCGCCAGCAGGAACAGAAGTCCGACCACCGCCTGGAACAATCCAACCACCGTAGCCAGCGTATACTGCCCCGATTCCAGACCGATCCGGTAGACAAAGGTACTCAGCACATCCGAGTATTCCATAACGGCAAGGTTACCGATGACGAACGGCCGCTCGAAGCCAATCGAGATCATGTTGCCCAGATTAATGATCAGCAGCGTAACAATCGTCGGCTTGATCCCCGGAATCGTAATATGCAGAATGCGCTTGATTCTTCCGGCCCCATCGACCTCCGCCGCTTCGAACAGCTCTTTATTGATGCCCGCGAGTGCTGCCAGATAGAGAATCGTCCCCCAGCCTGCGCTCTGCCAGACACCAGTCAGCAGGTAAGTGATCAGCCAATAATTTTTGTCAGAGAGAAAAGGAATGGCATCCAGCCCCAGGCTCGTTAACAGGTTGTTAATCATCCCGGACTGCTGGCCAAAGAGCTGATACACAATCCCGCCGATGATTACCCAGGAAATAAAATGCGGAATATACAGAATCGTCTGAGACAGCTTCTTGAACCAGACCACCTTCAGCTCAAACAGCATAATGGCAATAATCAAGGGGGCGGGAAAAGAAACGATCAGATCCAGAAAGTTCAGCATCAACGTGTTGCGTAAGGTTATATAAAAGTCCTGATTCGCAAATACCTCGCGGAATCCGTCAAGACCAATCCATTCACTGCCACCAATGCCTTTGAAGAAGTTGAAGTCCTTGAACGCAATCTGCACACCGTACATTGGACCATATTTGAAAATAATAAAGAACAGGATGGGTAAGACCAGCAATGCGTACATCTGCCAATTTCTGCGGAAATAACGGGTATATCCCACAATGATTCCTCCTCCACTGTGCCCCTGAGGCTGTAAGGGGAGCAGCCAAGACCAGCAGCCCTGCCGCTCCCCTCCCTCACGGACCTCAAATTCAATTATTTCTGCTCGCTGTAGGCAGCCTTGCGTTCATCCAGAATGGCCTGTCCGCCGCTCGACATGTAGTCCTTCAGCATACTCTCATAGGTGACTTCGAATTCGCCAGGGGAGACCATTGTAGATTTCACCATCAACTGCTTGATTTTATCGCTAAGTGTCGTGCCGTATTTGCTCTCGGCCTCAATCGGACGGCTGGTGAACACCGGCTCAATCGGGTTAGTGGTGGAAATATTCAGTGATTTCGCGATGATATCCTGATACTGGGTGCGGAAGCTCTTCACGAAGGCCTCATTATTCTTCTCCTGGCTCTCGAAAATCCGTCCGTTCGCAATAATCCCGATATCCCCGCCGCCTGACAGCTTGTTCGAGGATTCGGCAGACAGATCCGGAATGGAGACCGGCACGCCGTCTTCCAGCTTGTAATGCTCGCCTTCAATCCCGTTCTGGATATATTGCAGATGACCATCTGTAGACATCCAGTCCAGATACTTGATAGCTTCCACCGCATGCTTGCTGGACTTCGGAATCATAATATACATCCCGTTCGGAGCAGATACCGGCTTGGCCGTCTTCCCCTCGCTGTTCGTGAACGGATCAATGGCGCTCAGTACCGCCTTCGGGTTATTCTTCGTCAGAACATCATAAGTACCGTCAGGGTAGAAGATCGCATCGTTATCATCGCTGAATGCGCCCACAAGCCCGTTCCCGATATTCTGTGTAAGGGTCTCTTTATTCTCATCCAGGGCAAAATCCTTGCTGATCAGCCCTTCGTTATACAGCTTGTTCATATATTGAATGGCATCCTTGAATCCGGGCAGCAGAATCGGGTAGTCCCGGGAGCTCAGGTTCTGTGTAAGCTCGAAGCGCTCCTGCTCACTAACCGGCTTGATGAAGGACCAGACCAGCGAATCATACTGCGCTGCAGCAATCGTCATGCCCAGTGGAATCACCTTGCCGCCGGTCTCACCCGGATCTTTGGTCTTGAAGGCGGTCAGTGTATTGTATAACTCCTCTGAGGTAGCCGGAACGGGAATCCCCAGCTTATCCAGCCAATCCTGACGGATGAAGGAAGCATATTTACCTATCGTAGAGCGTTTGGCAGGAATGCTATACTGGACGCCATCGTATTGGCCGTAGCGCAAAGTATCCTCGCCAAGGAACTTGGTCAGGTTCTGTCCGTGTTCCTTCAGCAGCGGAGTCAGATCCGTCAGCCCGCCCTGCTCGGCATATTTGTTGAAGGTCCCGGAGTCATAGGTGAAGACGATATCAGGGACATCGGTTCCGCTGGCCATCAGAACATTAAGCTTGGTCACTTCTTCCGAGCGGGGGATAGGGACGAATTCCACATCGATATTATTCGCCTTGCCGAAATTCTCTTTAACATAATTGGTGAGGAAATTATCGGATGCCGTAACACCGGCCGGCGCATTGCCACGGTCAAAAATTTCGATCTTCAAGCTGCCGGCTGGTGCTGCACCGTTGCCGCTTGCTTCATTGGAATCTTTAGACGAGCATGCAGACAATACCATGGATGACATAAGAACCGCTGAGAGACCGAGAGCCAACTTTCTTTTACCGTTATCATTTGTCATATTTCCTACCACCTATCCCTTTCGAATTCTGATTTCAATCAGCCTGTTGTCTCTGTATGATGCTTACGGCTTGACCATGTGATGAATTATTACATCGTTTGCGTAATTCGACAATATACATGTTTCTTATTGAATTTTCATGAAAAAACCAATGAAATTGCAGCATTTTTCATTTCGAATATACAATTATCGTAGGAATGCTTCACGAGAATTGTATCCTTAAACCTAATTATATAACATATATATAACACTATTTGTTATATAATTTCCGGATCGTTGAACCCTACCAACCCCAATAATCAAAAAAAGCGCAAACCCGGAATCAGCTGAAGCCGGATTTACGCAGTGCTTATTCATCTTTATGGAGCTTCGATTTGCGGTAATCCCCCGGGGTCATGCCCGTAATACGCTTAAAGACCCGTCCGAAGGTAATGGAATTAGCATATCCAATCTGCAGGGCAATATCCTGTATGCTCTCTGAAGTCGTCTCCAGCAGTTCCTTGGCCTTCATCAGCCGCTGCTCTGCGAGAAAGTCCACGAACTTCATATTGAATTCTTCCTTGAACAGGTAGCTGGCGTATTTCGCAGAGATCTGGAACCGTTCGCTCAAATGATTCAAGGAGAGATCAGGATTGGCATAATGCTCTTCAATATAATGCTTAACCTCGGTAATCATCACCCGGTGGCTCTTAAGTTCATTGACCGACACATAGACATGGTAGGTTTCATTCAGCCAGCCGGTCAGCAGCTCCCGGATCTCTTCAAGATCGGTGCTGCCCCGGATACGTTCCCGCAGACCGCCGCTCCATGCTGCCGCGAGCTGACGGTCGAGTGTCTCCGCTATGCCCTTAAGCTCCTGCTCCAGTGCCTGCAGCAGCACTTCCAGCAGCATATAAATCTCTTCGTCCTTCAGGCGGTCCTTGCGGAAGGAATCGAAGATTTCGTCCAGCCGGATTCGCCAGTTCTCGCCCGAGAGGCGGAATTCACGGACCAGCTGGGTGAAGCTCCCGAAGTATTTATAGCTCTGTAGTCCGGAATCGTCCCTCCCGTCCACCATATGGACTGCCGCAATATCTGTTCCCAGGGCCAGCCTGTGACTCAGTACCTCAGCCGCTGCCGCGTATGAATTCTTGATCTCCCGCCAGCCCCGGACGACCGGCCCCACTCCGAAGGTCAGGGATACCCGCAGATTATCCATAATCCAGCGGTGGCAGTCTCTTGCCAGCTCCAGCATCGTATCGCTGTCATCCTTCACCGGCTGGAACCGGAAGCCAATAATAATCCCCAGCCGCTCCCCGCTGATCCATTCGGCCCACGCCTGAAGCTGCCTATCTGCCATCAAGTCCCCCAGTACATTGGTTAGGGCGAATTTCAGCAGATTCTGATCTTGAGCAGGCAGCGCATGCAAGTCCTTCTCCCGGTTCAGCTCGGCTGCGAATACAACGAAGGCTTCGAACTCCCTGGTGCCCTCAAAAGGGTCCAGCGACTCCAGCCGCTCTGCCGCATCCTCCAGCCGCTGTCCGCTGAGGAAATCCTGGAACAGCTCCCGGCGCTGAATGACCAGATTCTCGTAGCGTTCCCGCTCATAGTCGGTGGTGATCTGTACCAGGCGGTCCAGCGCGTTATGCATCAGGGCCAGCTCATCGGAAGCTACGGCAGGCGCGGCATTCTGGGCCGCAGGCTGAAGTCCTTGAATCCGCACCATCAGCTGATGGATGGGCCGGTAATTCCGCCGGGTGATGTAGATGATGTACACTATGCCCAGCGCAATCGTCAGCAGCCCGAGAATGAACCAGATGTAGGAGATCACCGAGATCCAGTCGAATAAGCGCCCGGCCCGCAGCCCGCTCTCGAAGGTCCAGCCCAGATTCTTCGCCTCGACCTTCGAAAGCGTTCTGTTATTCTGACCGTCTGCGGCGGGAGCAGAATCATAGATCGGTGTCCCCGAGACATCCTTGATCCGCAGGAAGGACAGTTCCCCACTCGTTAAGCTGTCCACCAGACGCTCTATGCGGTACACACTGACATTAATAACAATGTAACCGTCGGAGCCCCAAGGAATCGGCAGCCTGCTGGCCTGGCTGATCACCGGCCGCAAGTCCTGAGAGTTCCTGGGCTGAACCATCCGTACAGCGCTCCACCCCTGCTGCTGCTTATTCGCGGAGAGCTGCTGCAAATATTCCGCCTCCAGCCCCTGGCCCTGTCCCGGATTCACGTATCCGCTCTGGCCCAGCATCAGCTTGTCCTTGTTACGGTAGACATAGATCGAATCAATCAGGCTGAAGCGTTCAGATAGCCGGTTCATGCTCTGCACAATTTCATACGAGCTTCCAGCCGGTGAGTCCGTGCCGGAGGGCGCATCCAGGAAGTCATTATAGGAATAGTTATTTCCGATCTCCTGCAGCACGCCCAGCTCTATATCATTCAAGGTCCGCTCCACCGTATCCGCCACATAGCGGGTGGATATGTAATTGGCCTTCTCCGTCTCGCTGCGGGACAGCTCCGTAATGACCATGAAGGCCAGGAAGATTAGAACAGTGACTACAAGCAGGAAGACAGGGAAGTATGAGAATAGCATCCGACTATACCAACTGCGCTTCATAGAGCTTCCCCCTTCTTCTTATTCAGACTGCTGCTTCTTATGTGAAATGGAGCTTACCTTGTACAGCAGCAAAGCGCCGAGCGCGGCGCTGACCGTACAGGAGAAATACATTAGTCGCGGGCCGCCGCTATCCAGCAAATACCCGTTCAGCAGGTTCCCGGCAATGCCTCCAAGCCCCACAAACACCATATTGAACAGGCTTTGTCCTGTGGCCTGCAGCTCTTTGCCCGTAATGGAGGCCACATATTCCACAGCTGCAATGTAAAAGAAACCAAAAGACATACCGTGCAGCGTCTGGACACCTATCATAACACCGGGAACAGGAATGAGCCATTGGATCGCCCAGCGGAGCATGTAGACAACGGAGGCCAGCATCAATGTTTTCTCATAGCCGTACTTCTTCAGAACGCTTGCGGCCACGAGCATGGCCGGAACACTGGTAATGGAAGCAATCATCAGGGCGATGCCTGACCATGCGAAGCTCCCGCCCGCCATCTGGAAGGTCAGGACAAAGAAGGAGTTGAAGGCCGTAAGCGTCTGATTCACCAGAAAACAACCGGCGAGAAACAACAGAAAGACCCGGTTGCCCAGCAGCTGCCTGATTCCGCTGGTGAAGGTTACGTGATGCGTCCGCCGCTCCACATTCACCGGGATGGTAATCACGAGCAGAAGGGCAAGCAGGTTGAAGAGCAGGAAGGGAATCCACAGCTCTGTAACTCCCATCCAGTTCAGATACAGTCCGCCGAAGTACCCTCCCAGCGCCGTACCGATACTGCCGAACAGCCGGATGGTCCCGAACGAGGTGCCTGCGGCTGAAGCTGCATTCACAGCATAAGCGTCGGCAATCGGCGTCTGGGTGCTCTGAAAAATCGTATACAAGCTGTATACCAGCACAATGACGACAAGCCATTTTACATTGTAGAAATAGACTATGGTGCCGGGAACAATTAGGGTAAGCATTAGTACCAGTCTTGTTCGTTGATAGTGGTCCACCAGAATTCCCCATAACGGCTGAAACAGAATCGCCAGCAAGGTGCCGAATGCCATCATGATTCCAATCCTCTGGCTCGTCATGCCCTGATGAACCAGAAGAGAGGTGACATACGGGTTGAAGCTGCCCCCGGCCAGACCTGTGAACAGATACAGCCCGCGCATCTTCAACAGGACCTCGCTCTCCTTGCTGCCTACAGAGAATCTCCTTATACTTGTTCCGCGTCTCATCTTCATACCCTCAATTCTGCCCGGTTCCTGCGTTCAGCCTGCTTCGGGCCGCCGCCGCAGCACCTATCGCTCCCGCCTGATTGCCGAGCACCGCCTGCCGGATCAATAAAGATTGCTCAGGAGTATACCGGCTGACCCGCGCCGCAACCTCCTGCACATAGCCCGGGTTCTTCTCCACGACACCGCCGCCGAGAATGACCAGCTCCAGATCCAGCGTAATCGCTATATTCTTGACCGCCGCCGCCATCTGTTCATACGCATGATCCAGCAGCGCAAGTGCTGTCTCATCCTGCTGCTGCGCCGCTGCAAATACATGCTCCGCCCGGACCGCATCGCCCTGCGCCAGCTCTCTTATCAATGAACTACTGTTGTTCCCGTGCAGCCTGGCAGCCGCCTTCGCTCCAATCCCCGTGCCGGATACCTCCATCTCAAAAGGGCCGAACTCACTGTACTCCGAATCAGCAGCGGCATTAACCGCTCCCGGCTCAACGATGAGATAGCCGATCTCACCCGCAGCGAAGCTGGCTCCCCGGTAGAGCTGGCCGTTCAGGAACAAGGCGCTGCCCACCCCCGTCCCGACTGTGATCATAATGAAATGCTCCGACCCGGCAGCCGATCCCGCTGCATACTCGCCCATAGCTGCCATGTTCACATCATTGTCCAGCACCACCAGTCCGGGATAATAAGCTGCAATTACCGGACGAATATCTGTGGTTGCAGGCCAATTGAGCGCCGGTGCGCTGGTCAATGTGCCGGTGCGCTCATTCATGACTCCCGGGAACCCGATGCCCACTCCCTTCAGAGAAGCGAGCGTAGTGCCGTTACGTTTGCAGAATTGCTCCAGTTCGGCGAATAACCAGCGGAAGAACACCTCCGGCTCCCGGCTCAGCTGCGTCTCCACCTTGTACTGTTCAAGCACCGTTCCTTCTTCATCTGTGAGGCATAGCAGTGTCTTGGTGCCGCCCACATCAATTCCGGCAGTTAACATATTCATCTAGGATTCCCCCGTCATTCTATAAAATATATACTTATGCTCCTTATGCCCGCAGCTCACGAAAAGCCAACTGGACCGCGGTCTGGACCGCTCCAAGTACCACATCCTTGTCCCCGTGGCTGGAAGCAGCCAGCCGGGGCTTCCGTTGAAGCCCGCCCAGCCTGGCTTCCAGCCTCTCCAGCAGGATCTCTCCATGGCTGCCCAGTTCGCCTCCAAGAACCACAGTCGCTGGAGCCATCACTGTACAAATGCTGCCCACCGCCTCTGCAAGCAGATTGCAATAGGCCTCGATAATAGTCAGTGCCAGAGGCTCGCCTCTGCGTACTGCATCCCATATCTGCTCTGCCGGTCCTCCAGGTGTGGACAGCAGGTGCGCTGTATCACCTGCGCCTGTGTATTCTTTTGCCATCCGATAGGCCAGTTGCCTTAATCCGTCTGTAGACAACACATCCTCCAGCCTGCCTGCGCTCAGCATCAGATTGGCTAGCTCACCAGCACCGCCGCCAAGCCCCCGGTAGATTTCCCCGTGGATAATAAGGCCGCCCCCGGTTCCTGCGCCGATGGAGAAGTACAGCAGAGAGCCGCTTGCCGCCATACCCGAAGAGGCATACTCCGCCAGAGCCGCGAGGTTGACATCATTCTCCGTCACAATGGGTACGGGGAACAGCCGGGCCAGATTAGCCCTTGCGAGCACACCTTCACACCCGCGCAGCGGGGCAACCAGGTCAGACACGCTGCCATCTGCCGGGTCCACCACGCCTGGAATGCCGAAGGCCGCCGCCCGCAGCTTCTCCCGGGAGATCCCGGAATCCGCAAGCAGTCCCTCTATGCTCTGAACCAGGAAGTCTTGATATACCGCCTCTGTCAGCCCGCCCTCCGGCATAGACAGCTGCTTGTAATAGCAGAGCTCTCCGCTCATATCTGCGAGTGCTATGCGCAGGCTGCTCCCCCCCACCTCGGCCCCCAGGGTATAAAAGCATTTCGGGTTGAATTCCACTAGAGTCGCTTTGCGGCCCTGGGTATTCTCGGCTCTGCCGGTCTCTCTGACCAGTCCGCGTTCTATAAGATGAGCAATGGCCGAGGATACCGTAGGCTTGCTTAAGCCGGTATACCGGCTAAGATCCGCCCTGGATTGCGGTCCGCCGCCGATGATCCGGTCCAGAATCAGAAATTCATTCAGATTGCGCATGACCTTGGGGGTCCCGGCCGTTTGAATTCTCACGATTCATACTCCGTTCTATACATAGTTAATTAAGTTTACTAACTTAATATACAGTCTAATATACAGTCTTTCGGGCGATTTATCCAGCACCTAAAAAAATACAAAAATCCCCAATCCTCCTGCGGATCGGGAACGAGTGTCAGGCTATTTCAGCATTTTCTCCATATGCAGCACTTTGTGGAAGCCCGCCTGCGAGGAGAACAACCGGGTATTCTCCACCTTGAAGGTCCGGAAGCCTACCCGCTCATACAGCTTCTTCGCCAGCGGATTGGTATCGACAACCTCCAGCAGCACCTTACTGCGGTTCGCCTGCCGGGACCAGGTGAAGGCGGCTTCCAGCAGCCGGGTTCCGATTCCAAGCCCTCTGGCTTCACCAGAAACAACAAGCGGGTCAATGTGAATCGTGTCCTTAGAGATACCACTGTGGAACAGACGGTATACGCCGTAGGCTGCATAACGCCACACACCACCGAAGATACCGAATGTCTGCCTGAGCGACGCATAGTTTAGCGCGGCGAAGAAGCCGTCACCTTTTTCCAGACCGATGAATCCTATAACCCTTCCCTCACATAGCGCGTATAGACCGTTGTCATAACGCAGGCTGCGGCAGAGCACCTCCACAACCTCCTTCTCTTCACGGGTAAATATCCATAGGGCGCTGAATTTGAGGGCAAAAGCCTGATAGTATAGTCTGGCGACCTCGCGTTTCTGCACTTCATCCAAGCGGTCTACGATCTCTACTTGCAGTGTTGACATACCGGTTCCTCCTTATTGTTCCACTCCAGATGCTATCCGTCTTGGTGAACGAGCCCTCTTCACGGTTACCTGCCGTCCCCTTGCCCTGTTCTGCCAAAGCCCTGGAGGACTGTATTAACCAGCAGCTGCGGAGCGTCATTCTTCGCAAGATTCCCCTTCTGGATCTCCTGCCAGGCAACGAACAACAGATTATACATGACCGTTATGATCCAGTGGGCGGTCATTCCGGTACTCAGCAGACCGCGTGCCTGCCAACCCTCCACCGCTTCCCGCAGCGGCTGCTTGATCCGTGCTTCCTCGGCTACAATATGCGGGTTCTCGTCCACTGAGGCTGCAGAGCTGAGAAAAGACACCTTGCTGCCCAAAGGAATCAGCACCTCGAACACTTCCATCAGGAATGAGAGCATATCGCGCTCCTCTGCGGTAACGCCCCCAAGCGCTTCTTCCACCAGCCCGATCGCATTCAGCGCCAGCGCATCCAGCAGCAGCTCCCTGGTGGAGAAATAACGGTGCAGCGTCGCAATGCCGATCCCTGCGTGATCCGCTATCTCCTGCAGCGTAGCCGTCGGCTTGAGCGCCAGCAGCTCCGTGGACGCGTCCAGAATGGCCTTACGTTTGTTATCTTTAACACTGGTTTTCATGAATATAGTCCTGCCTCCGCTGTAGGATGAGTGATAGTTTTGTTAACATAATGATACTTTAGTTAATATAATGATATTTTTATCTATCATTTATGTTTATTTTATACCAGCAGGTTTGTGGTGTCAAATTATTCAAGGAATATCAAAAACCCCCTCAAGAAAGCTGAACGCTTCTGTACGGGGGTTACCTTTTCCTCCACAGGGAGGTTAGTTACCTATGGTTTATCTTCTTTCATTCACACCGAGTTGTTCCTTCAATGCATCCTGCAGAATCCGTGAGTAATTCACGTTATTTGTTGCTGCGAGGTCATCCAGCCATTTGGGAATAGTTAGTGTCTTTTTCACGGATCGCTCTGATATGGAACTCCGGTAAGGTGGCATGAACACCTCGATTAGAGCAGCCATTTTCCCCGTTCCTGCTGTGAGTTTATTGAGCGCATCAATACCAGAGGGAGCAGGAATCAAGTCGCCGTCTTCCTCCATCCCAAATAGGTGCAGCGCGAGACAATCTTTGGCCATTTGGAACGCTTCGTCTATATTCTGACCGCAGGTAATTGCACCAGGAAGATCAGGGAATTCTACAGTAATTCCATCTTCGTCTTGTTCAAAGGTCGCAAAATAACGGTAAAATTTCACTTTATCCTTCATGTGTATGATCTCCTTTCGATGGAACTATTGAAGTCCTGCCTGCTTGAGGATACTTATGATGGTTTTCTTCGGCAGATCTTTGTTAAAACCCCTTAAAAAGCTCCATTAAGCTTCTTAAGAGGTTTGAATGTACCACACAGGCTACTTCTCTTGGCACTCCATCCGCAGCACATGGAATGACTTGGGCTCAAGCTTATATACCATGGAGTTCGCGGTTTCAAGCGGCTCACGCTTAGGCGCGATATTGCGCGGAGCCTCAATAGAGTTCACTTCCGCTTCCTGCCCCTGCATGACATACGCCTCGCCGAGTCCGGTCAGGGACATCTCAGTCTCCAGCTCCACTCTCACAGTTCGCTCCAGCGTGTTCACCAGCTTCACGTAAAGGACTTGCTGCTCCTCATCATAAGAGACAGTGTAAGGAATCTCCTCCTGGTCATGCACCGTCTGCAGCACTTTCGTCCCCATCAGCGTACTGTATATTTGCTGCACGTAATAGCTTGGTGTACCGTAGCTGCTCTCCCCGTCGAACCAGATCATATCCGGTGACCACTGCGCGTAACCAAGTCTGGCGAACAACGGAGCATAAGAGGCCAGCACAACGATATCGGCATTGCGCTCAAGGCCTGTCAGGAATGCGGCTTCTGCCAGCGCAGCGCCCCAGCTGTTGAAGTGCGGCGCATTCATCCCGTTGCCATAGTGACCCGCATATTCCCCGGCGAACACCTTGATGTCTCTCGGATACTGATCATAGAAATGTACGTTCTCGCACAGCCATTCCGGCTTCACGTAGTAATGCTCATCGATAGCGTAGACGAAGTTTGGATTACCCTCGGCCCGCTTCCGGTAATATTCCCACGCCCGGGTGTAGTTGACCGAACTGACATCCGGCCCGGCGGAGCCGATGAGCTGTACAGACGGGTACGCCGCATGAATCGCCTGCTCGAACAGATCGTATCTGGTGAAAAAGTCTGCATGCTCCGTCTCCCACTGCTCGTTGCCGATCCCGATCATCTCCAGACCGAACGGTTCAGGATGGCCCATATCACTCCGCAGGCGGCCCCACTGAGAATCCACTGGCCCGTTGGCGAATTCCAGCAGATCCAGCGCATCCTGAATATACTCCTGGAAAGCCTCATCATGCACGCCCACATGCTCAGTAGACTGGAACTGGCAAGCCAGCCCGACATTCAGCACCGGAATCGGCCGTGCCCCCAGGTATTCACACAACAGGAAATACTCATAGAACCCAATCCCCAGGCTCTGATTATAATGACTGTATTCGCTCGTATACTGATTCTCTTCATTATTCCCGTGCAGCGCCCAGCGGCTGCTATTATTCCTGCGCTGTTCGGCGGCACCCACACTCCGCTTCCATTGATAACGGTTCTCCAGGTTATAGCCTTCAACAATACATCCACCCGGGAAGCGCAGGAAGCCAGGCTTCATCTCCTCCAGCAGCCCGACCAGATCCCGGCGGAACAGACCCAGCACCGCATCGGAGGGAATCATGGAGACGAAGTCGAAGCAGACCGTACCCGGAGCATCCAGCCGGATGACGAAATTCCCATACGATACAGGCTCACTGCTGCTAAGCTGCGCTGTATAGCGTGTCCACTCTTCCCCTACCGCTGTGGCGATGACAGCCTGTGCCATAACTGTGCTATTTTGCTCAACCGAAACTTCAATGCCCCCTGTATACCCCTCCGCTCTGGCATAGAAGGATACCTCATACGTAAGTCCCGGCTTCAGAGACACACCATCATAGGCTTTATTGGTAAAAGCGTTCTGCGTCTCCCCGGCGGTAAACGCCAGGTAATGGGGATTGACCTCATTCTGCGGATGCTCCGTCCCAATCTCCAGCGTGGCTCCGTATGCCTCTGCGGGATAAGCCGTCCAACCATAAAGGCCGTCATGACTCTCGCTGTAGCTCCCCCTGTCGCCCTGCGCCTTCATGAACTCAAAAGAACGGTTCTCAATCATCTCGGCATGCAGCCCGCCGTCCAGACCGTAGTTGATATCCTCGAAGAAGAGCCCAATCATCCCCTTGGAGATCGATACTCCGGATTTATCTGTAATTTGTATTTTCATTTATAAGACCTCGCTTCATAAAGAGTATTAACCCGCTCACAGATAAGAAATAATCGCAGACGTAATGCTGCTGTCGTAGCGGTCGGAGATGCCGAAGTCCATCTTTTTATAGGTCCAAGCGGCCCGGCCTATCTTGTATTGCTCGAACACTCCATGCACATCCTTATACCAGTTCACCACGCTCTGCGAAGGAGCTTGCTCAATAACGCCGTATTCCCCGCAGTACAGATACACATTCCGCTCCGCAGCGACATCGATGGCATTCTGAATTAGGCTTGTCATGTACGCCGGGCCCATCTCGTGGATACCTCCTGCATGAAGCCCCGAGCCGAAAGCGCCAATGGCTGCCGAAGTGCTCCGATAGTTCTCCAGGTCACCCGGATAGTCCATGCTGCTCTTAGGCATCTGCTCCACCCAAGCCGCACGCTGGTGCGTGAACAGGAACGGCTCATAGAAGTGGAAGGTGTAGACGATATTCTCATCAAAAGGCTGGTCCAGCAGCTCCAGCGTATGCACGCTGTTCCACTGGATACCGCCGACAACGATTTTGGTCCCCGGCGCATGCTTGCGGATCTCAGTAATCGTCCGGTGGGCCAGCGCATTCCAGCGGCTGCTGTCCTTCTCCACAATCTCATTCAACAATTCAAAAGCCACAGTGTCCTTATAGCTGGCATACCGGCTGGCAATCGCCTTCCACAGATTCAAGAACCGCTCCTGGAGCGCCGGATCATCGAACAGGGAATTCTCGGCCACGCTGTTGAAGGAGAAGCCCGGCGTCTTATGCAGATCTATAATGAGATTCAGCCCATGGGCAGCGCACCAGCGGATACAATTGTCGATATGCTTGAACCCGGCGTAAGTCTCGGCATTCCCCGTATCCTCTATCACTTCATAGTCTACCGGCAGCCGGACATGGTCCAGTCCCCAGGAGGCAATCGTCTCGATATCCTTCTCCGTAATGAAGCTATCATAATGTGTATGCTGATACGGACACTGGGACAGCCAGCCTCCGAGATTCACCCCTCTTGAATAACCGGTCCACTCTTTCATCATTATCATCCTCTCCGGCCTCAGCCTTCATTGTATACTCCTCTTGCTTACCTGCCTTAAGCATAGATAATCCCTGGCTGCAGGACAATTACACATCGTGCGTAAGTACTAACTTATTGTGCAATCCTCATTTACAAAAGGCACCCCTAGCTTCTACAATAGATCTATCTGCTGCGCAGGAGGTTCATATGAACATACACAATATCGGCTACAATCACAGCCATGACGCGGACTTCATCATCAACAGGCCCCAAGGGTCGGGAGACTATATGCTGCTGTTGCTGAAGACGCCGGCCATCTTCACTTTGGAGGGAAAGAGCCGGGTGACAGGTCCAGACTCCTTCATCCTGTACAGTGAGCATACGCCTCAGTTCTACCGGGCATACGGGTCACAGTTCACCAATGACTGGTTCCATTTCCGGCTGGACAAGCCGGGGAATGAAGCGCTGCTGGACCGTCTGGCGATCCCCAGGGATGAAGTCATTCCGATTGGTGACCTGAACGAGCTATCGATTATCATTAACAATTTGTGCTATGAGGCTTATTCCGAGAACCCGCATAAGGACGAGACCATCGAATTATATCTGCAATTATTCTTCATTAAGCTCAGCAACCGGATTCATTCGACCCAGAAGGAAGTCGGCAACACGCATTACAACAAGATGTCCATTATCCGCACCAAAATCTATAACCAGCCCTTCCTGAACTGGACCATCGATGGACTAGCCCACGAATTAACCATGAGCCGCTCCTGCTTCCAGCACTTGTATAAGGACTTCTTCGGTGTAAGCCCGATGTCCGACGTCATTACCAGCCGGATCGAACATGCGAAATACCTGCTCACCACCACGGACACCTCCGTCAAAAAAATCGCAGAAATGAGCGGCTACGCCAGCGAGATTCACTTCATGCGCCAGTTCAAGCAGCAGACAGGGCAGACGCCCACCCAGTACAGGGAGCACAAAAAATAACCCCACAAAGTGGGGCATTGCTTCGATACGTATAACCAACCAGACTGCTTATGGGCGGTCAGGTCGGGGTGAAGCCTGAATACAGGCTAGATTTTGTACAAAGTGACTTCATAATCTTCAAACACTGTCCCGATGATTCGCTCCACCACACTCCACTCCCCGTTCGCCAACCCGCAGCCAATGTTGTACGGAAGGGCCACAGACAGACCCTTGGCCTTGGCTTCGGTCTTCAGTGTAGCTAACGCTTTCTCCAGCGCAGCATAATCGGTATACCGGGTTTTGCTCCTTCCATAGTTAAGCTGGCCGAACAGATTCGCCGTGTACTTCGCGCCCGTCTGCACCAGCTGGCAATGTCCGAGCAAATCCTCTGGCGTGTGCTGGTCGCAATACTTTTTATATTCAGGATATAAATTCGGATAACGGTCCCGCAGAATCTTCGCTATCCCCGACCCCATCACCCCCTGACAATTCACCTGGTGCCCTAGAATATCTTCACTGGCTCTAATAGATCGCCGTTTACGATTTGGATGGTCATGGTTCTCTCCTTGTTGTTGTGACTTGGGTGTTTGGCAGATAGATTGAACTTAAAGATGTCCGTTCCGGGATAGTCGTGACTCCAGAGAATGTTTGGCCTTCCGGCCGCTGTTGTCCCCAGATTTCTTAATTTGAACTATATTAGCAGTAGAAATCCGGCGACAAAGGCGGACGCTACCGCTCCTCCAGCTCCAAAATTCTCCTCCGTCACTCTTCCCTATCCGAATAGTTTCAAGTTCAATCTATCTCATTCTTGTATTTAGAATTATATCATTTCCTTCTATATGAATCCTCCGCCCCCCTACACATACCACTTCCGTTGCGCCTCATACATCGTCCGGTACTCGCCCTCCATGCTCATTAGCTGCTCATGCGTGCCGTCCTGTACGATCCTTCCGTCCTTCATCACGAGGATTCGATCCGCGAGCTTCACGGAGCCTAATCGGTGGGACACGAGGACTGCGGTTTTATCCCGGCACAGGGCGGCGAAGTCGTTATACAGGCGGGTCTCCTCCAAGGGATCGATGGCCGCCGTAGGTTCATCCAAGATCATATAATCGCTGTCGCGGAACAATCCGCGCGCAATCGCTACACGCTGCCACTGACCGCCGGATAGATCCGTGCCGCCGAACTCCCGTCCCAGCATCGTATTCAGCCCTTCCTTAACCCCTTCACCGGATAAAAGCACCCCGGCCTCCTCACACGTGGATACTACTGCGGTATCATCTGCTGGTTTGGAATATTGGCTGATCCGCACATTCTCCCGTATAGTCTCATTATACTTGCGATAATGTTGAAAAACAGCCGACGTTCGCTCATAGCTAGTCCGCGAGGCCTCCACTTTCCCGTACCACACTTCCCCTGCCGTAGGCGGGTATAACCCCATAATGATGCGGCACAGCGTGGTCTTCCCGCTTCCATTCTCGCCTACAATCGCCAGTGTCTGCTTATTCGGGATGATCAGGTCAATCTCCTCCACCGCATTTCGGGTCGCCAGCGGATAGCGGAAGCGGACAGCTTTTAGCTCAATATCACTGTCTGCGGGCTTTGGCATGTTGCTGGTCCTCTGAACAGGTTCGTCGATGAAATCCAGAAAATTCTCAGTAGAGCCGATATTCTCCGTAGCCCAGGCGATTCTCTCGGTGATCAGCTTGTTCATGAACCGGTATAGACTGCCAATCGAAGCCAGCACCGCCGCAAAAGCTCCAATCGAAATCTCCTGCTTCATCACAGACACAAACAGCATGTATACGATCAGGCCGTAGCCAATAACCGTCACTATATTCAGTATGAGCTGAACGAGATGCTTGCGTACCTGCGTCCGGAGTACAATAGCGTTCAACCGTTGCAGGGCAGAGGTATACAGATTCTCGAAAAATGCAGTAGCCCCCAGCAACCGGGTCTCTGAGAGGTGCTTTTTGTCCGTCAAGCACTGTTCATAGTAGTCACTTTCCCGCCGGATCGGAGCAGATGCCGCCTCCAGATTCTTGAATGCTGACATCAGCACCCACTCAGAGAGCATCACCGGGACAAATACGACGACAATACTTAGCGCAAGCACTGGCTTAAGCGTGAACAGATACCACCCGATGAATACGAAATAAGTCGTATAGTAGAACAGAATGTCCAGCAAGGTCGTCCCGATCCAGATCAGCTTGCCGCTCCCGTTCACAGCCTTGTGGATATAATCCAGCCGCTTCGTGTCCTCGAATTCAGAGACCTGTAACGAATCTACTCTCTTAAAAATCATCAGATTCAGGTGCTTACCCACGCTTAACCCGTAAATCTCCTCATAACAGTTCCCGAGTCCATCCATGACATGATAAAACAGATACATAAGTGCCAGCGCGCCCAAGGACAGGAGAATCATCCTGAAGCCTATACTACCAGTAGCATATGCAGCCGCCGCATCCAAAAACCTTTGCAACAATAACACCTGCAGCACCCAGGACAACGCCTGGAGCAAGGCAACACCGATGTACGTATAAGACATCCCGGGATTCACCTGGAATAAAAGCCGCAGGCATCTGACCCCGTTGCTCAGGAATCCCTTCCCCTGTATTCTATCCATGCTGCACCATACTCTCTGCTTCATACCACGACTTCTGGCTGGCGAACATCTTCCCGTATATCCCGTCCGGGATTTCCAGCAATTGCTCATGGGAGCCCTGCTCCGCAATCCGCCCGTTACGCACCACCAGGATCTCATCCGAGATTCTCGCAGCGCCCAGCCTGTGGGTGATGTATATGGTGAACCGGTCTGCGCGGATGCTGCTGAACATTTCATATAGTCTGCTCTCTTCTATCGGGTCAAGGGCAGCCGTAGGTTCGTCCATAATATGGATGGCTGAACTGGAGTACAACAGTCTGGCTACCGCCAACCTTTGCCACTGCCCGCCGGAGAGGTCCAGACTGTTCTCTTTGATTTTGCCGACGTAAGTATCGAGACCGTATTCCAGCCCCTGGACCATTCCGCTCAGATTCATCTTGCTTATGCTATGACGGATTCGCTCTTCATCCAGCCTCAGGATATCCCCCAGCCGGACATTATCTTGGATCGTCAGCGCGTACCTGGCGTAATTCTGGAAGACCACAGCGATGATGCTTTTCAGCTCCGGGTAGCTGTACTCCCGCAGGTTCCTATTATTAATGTAGATTTCTCCCTCGTAGTTATCGTACATTCCGGTGAGCAGTTTGATCAGGGTAGACTTACCGGCCCCGTTCTCACCGACAATGGCATAGCTCTTCCCGCTAACCATGGTGAACGAGCATTGATTCAATATGTATCTTTCCGTATCCGGGTAGCGGAAGCTCACCTGCCTGAATTCCAGTGATTGAAAGACGAAGCCGTCTATCTCCATAGGTAGAGCAGCGGCATCCATCTTCTCACTGAGCCCGGCAAAAGCTGAGAAATCCTTCAGATACTCCTTCATCCGCGCATGCTCCTGCATCGTCTCGGCTAACTGCCAGGACATCCTCTGCACGAGACTGAAGATCGCGGTCACCAGCGAAATGTACAGGCCTATCGTTAGCTCGCCCAAGTGCAGCGCAGGCAACAGCAAGGCCACTATAATGATGCCGATCAGCAGGGCGATGATCGAGCCGCTTTTCAGATGAATGAAGCTTCGGATCTGTATCTTCTTCTCCACCGCGTACGTCTGATCATACAGCTTGTCGTACCGATCTCTGAGCGCCGGACTATATCCGAATAACGTGCGTTCCTCGGCATTTTCCCGGCTGGTCAGGATATGCGCCAGATCTGCGCTCCTCCTCCGTATCCGCTGCGCATCCATCCCCAGCACATAATTCGCCTTGCCCGTCTTCATGGCAATATAGAACAAAGGCACCGCAACCAGCACAATCACAATCCCCGTAATGAACGTGGACGACATCACAATCACAAGCAGCGAAGCGGTCCCGATCAGCAGATTCAGTCCACTCATTATATTGTTGAACCCGCCCATGAAATGACCTACCGGATCGCCGCACACCCTATGGATTAACTCTGCGGTCTCCTTATTCTCAATATGCTGGTACTCCAGCTGCGCCCGCTTGAGCACCATCTCCCGCTTCAGCCGCACATTCAGCCGATTACGCCCCGTCAGCTCAACCAGCTGCATCAGGCTGGGAAGCAGATGAGTAACGATCACATAACCCATAATCAGCGCAAGCGGCTTATAGATTAACGAATACTCCGCCCGGCCATTCACTATATGGGTCGCCGTGTTAATGAAATAAGCCATCACCAGCGTCTGATACGCAGGCATCAGGGCATCCACCAGCATATACCCCACCGCCGCCACCGTCTGCACCGGAATCACCCGCAGCGGAATCCCGATCAGATCGAATTCGGTATATTTTCTTGAAGTAAGCATGTAGTCTCCTTGTTGGAATGAATTATAAGCACGCCCCAACTCATAGTATCATTTCCATCCGGGAGGAATAACCTGTCAGATTATAGGGGTTGGGTAGAAAATAAAAATGACTGTGCCGGGGTGGGCAGCAGTCATTTGCGATTACGAACTATTTACTTGGTTCCAGTCATTTCTTCCTCCACAAGCCTAACCAACTCAGAAGCCTTCATATTCAAAGCCTCTGCAAGCGCTAGTAATGAGTTCAGCGTAGGCTGATGAATCCCGCGTTCTAGCATCGATATGTAAGTCCGGTCAAGATTACTTTGGAGGGCTAACTTCTCTTGACTCATATTGCTTCTCTTCCGAATAGTCTTTAACACTTGCCCAAAGATTTCTTCTGATTTCAAGGCCATACCTCTTTTAGGTTAATTATTTAGTTGTCCGAACACTTAAATCCACGTAGTATACTCTACAAAATGATAATAATTTATGATATAATTTGCATAAAGGGGATGAGGGAATGAAGAGTCTTTTAGAGAAGCTATATCATGGCCATTTGCATCCGAATGAAAACGTAATACCAAGTGACCCACAATACTCTGCGTTATGTCAACAAACATCGGAAATCATAGAGACTTGGAAGAATCGGCTGACAGAAGAGGAGTTCCAACAATTAGAAGCGTTGTTAGATCTAAATGCACAGACACACGGCATGGAGCTATCCTCGATTTTCAAATATGGCTTCCGTCTGGGAGCAGGCATTATGGTAGAGGTTTTAACAGGGGAGGAGGATCTTGCTAGTAGGTTGAGTAGTGTTGGTGATAATAAACAGTGAATAACTTAAAGAATTCTGCGTGGTTCATAAATGTTTTAAATAGAACCTCATTTAAAAGTAATTAGAAACCTTGATTTCTCAAGGTTTCTTTGTAATGTCGGGACGGAGTCAGCCTAGATCTTGTGCAGATCTCCCGCCCCTGGTCCTTAATTCCTTAACTTTCTGCTTTGTAATTTCCCCGCTTTATTCAGCCATACCATTTTTATGGTTAAACCGATGTTTATATTTATGAGATTTCCCTCTGGATTATTTCAAAATACCTATATACCTTCCCATAATTATGTACTTTTAATGTCTTCAATCTATATATCCCATATATAAGAATTAATGTTTAGACATATACCAATTATTGTCTTAGGATAACTTGGCTATATGAATACAAATTATTCTACGAAAGGGGGAAATCAGATAATTAACTGATTAGTACATAAAAAAGATTTTTTGATTGATGAATTAAAAAATTATTGTGAGGTGTGTTAATTGAAAAAGGTACTTTTTATAATTTTGTGTTCAATTTTTGTTTTTCCTGTATCATCTTTTGCCTATGGTAACGGATCAGGAACCAATGAAAGCGTATATCATGATTTTGGTCAATCTTTTAACAATGTTACGTCCATTGCCGTATCTAGTAATGGATCAATTGCAGCTTATTTGCTTAATTCGTACAACTCAACGTTGTGGTCTGAGTCAGTAACAACAACAACTGATAAAGTCACCACCATCACATTTAGCCCTGCACTTAATGATGTTAAAGTTTTCAAAGCTTTTATGACACCAGGATCAGTTGTAAAAAATGTTTCAATTTTTAATGGTAGCACTCTTTTAAAATCATCGGGTGATAATTTCTCAACAGTAATACCTATTCCAAGTCCAACACCAACCCCTACAGCAACACCAGTACCAACACCAACGCCCGCAGGGTTGTTGCGTGGCTTGCCTCTGAATACCTATTCTTCGTCCGGTAGCAGTGCTGCATACGGGCAAATGGATTGGACGGATAACAATAACTCTACTTATAAGGGATTGCCTACCAATGGTGGGTTTATGGAATATGCCTTTGCATCAGCGACAAACATTAAATCTTACAAACTGTATACGTATAGTCAGTCTAATACTACTTACGGATCACTAAGTGTTGTACTCTACAATGGGGTCAATATTTTGAAAAGTGTAAGTGTTACTGAAATCAACGGTACTGAGGTCGATTTGTCTACAGATAATGTGACGAGAATCAGGGTAGCTAATAATGATTCATCAAACGTAAATTATATTTCTGAATTTGATGTATTTGGGGCAGAGTCAACGCCGACACCAACTGTAGCGCCGACCGTAGCGCCAACACCGACACCAGTACCAACAGCAACGCCAAGTCCTACCGTTACACCAGAACCCCCACCAAGCCCTACTCCAACACCAGCGCTAGAGCCTACTCTTGATGTAGCCATTGCACCAGAAAAGATTGGTTTAGGCAAAGAGTTCACAGCAGATATATCACTAAAAAATGTGAAGAATATTTACGCTGAAGACTTTGAAGTGAAGTACGACAAAGAGCACTTACAGTATCTCGGGTTTGAAGAGGTCACGGGTTATAAAGCATATAATAAACCCGTTGATCAAAACGGCGCTGTCCGTTTTGTAGTAGCCAGCCAGGGTGAAGAATACGGCATCAACGAAGACACGGTTGTCGTAAAGCTTAAGTTTAAGGCCAAAGCCAAAGGTACAGCAGTTGTCGATTCAACCAAGGCGAGAATTGCCGATACCGAAGAGGAATATGATCTTGAGACAGATAACTGTTTAGAGGACAGCATTATCATAGAGGCAACTGACGTAAATAAATCCGGTACATTCACTCTGGTTGACCTTGCGATTGATGCCAGGTACTTCAAGTATTTCGCACCTGATGTTGATCCGGTAAAATACAACGCACAACAAGCCGGTGATGAATATGTTAATGATGATGACCTGCTTTTTATTGTTGATCAGATTCTAAACAATCCGGATTACTTACCTAATACTTAATAATGAAATCAAAAAGCCTTATTACAAAGGGGTATATTAAATTGTCAAGAAAAATGAAGATACTAGCTACTTCTATAACTATCATCACTTTATTAATTGTAATGATTACATCTATGTTCACTTCTTCTTCAATTTCTGCGGATCCGAGTTCACCTTCAGCACCTACTCAAAATATTTACAACACAGCAGGACTATTATCTGGAAAGGATCTATTTTATGTTCCCAATGTACACCTATCAGCGGGGAAACCATATTTAAATTTAACAGATAAAATAGCGGCATCGAATCTCGATACAAAAGCAGGTTATGCTTATTATCGGGACTTAGGAGCATTGTATGACATTGAATCATTCGCATTAGATTTAACTTACTATGGTACTTGGGGCTGGTCAGTAGCTTTTTATGATCAAAATAGGAACACAATCTCAACTATAGAAAACCCGCTTAAAGACGGATCTATCATTCATTTACCGACAATAGTCAAAAATGTACGCTTTGTAAAACTAATCAATTATAGTTACGATAATTTTGTGAGTAGGGAATTCGATGTATATGGGAACTTATCTCCAGATCCTACTAACGCTCCTACTCCTTCAATTACTCCATCACCTACAACAACTACAACTCCTGAACCAACGTCAGTTGTAACACCCGAGCCTACTCCTTCAGTAACACCGGGCGCACCTTCTGGCGATCAGGCTATCCTAACTGTTACTTTAATTACAGGCGATAAGAAAGAATTCGATTTACCTATGTCAGAAGTAAATGCATTCCTTTCCTGGTACGATTCAGCTACAGGATCTGCTCGGTATGGTATAAATAAGCACGACAACAACAAAGGCCCCTTCAGTAAACGAACTGAATACGTAATACATGATAAGATCCTTACCTTTGAAGTAAGTGAGTACACGGCCCAATAAAAAAACAAACCCGTCAGGCAATCACTGACGGGCTTTTTCCTATTTACATATAGTAAAATTTACCTCCACCTGATAGACTGTTTCCAGAATAAGACTGGGGGGATATATGTTGAAGAAAAGCTATTTTTCATGGTTAATTGCACTACTCTTAATTTTTCTTCCAGTAATAGCCGAGGCTCATCCTGGAAGAACGGATACAAATGGAGGACATTATTGTAGGACAAATTGTGCCAAATGGGGAGCAAAGGCGGGAGAAACTCTTATTTTTGATAATGATAAGGTCATAATTGATACTGTAGCTTCTGCTTCGCGGAAAGAGGAAATTAAAACCTTAATGGATGATTTGTTTGAAGATTAGTCATTGCAGCCCCAGGTCAAACTGGGGCTTTTTTATATTCCCGATATAAATACTATTTAAAAATATCCTCTAGCTTCCAGCTAGTCGACTTTCTCACAACACATTAACTTTGAACTGTATTTTATTTTGAAAATCGTTTATATTTTTTCTTCTTTAATTTTTACTAAGTAATATTTGCGCAAGAAATTATATCTATAGTCCATAAAATATGTTCTTTTTTCCTTCAAAAAAGGCCAGACAATTTCAGGTACATTGATATCTCTAAGTGAGCCATCTTCAAATTTCACTTCAATATAAAAGTGATTGTCCATAGACACTTTCTTTTCTATTCTTCCAAAAGAAGCAGTACTAGTAAAAACAAAAAAATAGTAAATTATAGGTATAATAATAATAATAAGAATAAAAATTATCTTTTTTCTATTTTTCATTATTTCCTCCATTTTTACGATATGTTCATTAATTTACATTTATTTTCTTCACATTCCTTCATTTGTAAGTTAGACTAATAGAGTATCGATACCAAATAATACAAAAAAGAAGGTGATTAGTGAACATTATATCATAGTTTTCCAAATAAAAATTAGGAGTGACTTATTATTAAACTTTTCAAAACATTAGGGGTAACACTCTTTTCATTAATTCTAATCTCACCCGTTGCTAATGCGAATAATATTGAATTGAAAGAAGATCAAATTGATAAGAGTATAAAATTAGATACTAACGTTACAATTGAGAAGAGAGTAGATGGAAGAGTTGTTCCTGTCGAAAATTCGCAGAACCTTACTGATGATCAGTTGAATAGTATTTTACTGCAGATGAATATCAGTGAAGAGCGCATTAATGATATGCTTCGCAGTCAAAAAGAATTTCTCGTGTCTCAAGGTGGAACTTCGGTCGATGTTGAAACTTCTAATGTAAAGAGATATTTTCAATCTTCGGATGGAACAAAACACTTGGTGACTGATTTTAATAAGGAAAAAATTGAGGACTTAAGACAGACAGAAATGAAAAAGCTCAATTTGGAATCCGATAAAAGCATTAATGTAACACCATTTGCTATGGGATCAGATGGGTCTGGCTCATTTAATGGACGCGGTTCTTTGACGTACATGGGTAAATCGCCTAATGCAGCAGAGTTCACTTACGCATACGAGGACAAATGGTCCTTTAATCAAAACGTCACTCAAAAATTCACTGATAAAATAGCACATGCTTGGCAGGCACACACTACCAGCATTGGACATAGTGGTGGTTACAGTTGGTACGTTTTAAATGCCTGGGGTAATAAAACCCTATCATATAGTAATGGAGGTTCCGTCTCAGGGAGGATTGGCTCATTCACACAACCGACAGGCATCTTTAGTGAATCAAAGGGATACATGGCAGACATCGTAAGAATACCGGTTACAAATGTAAATACTACCGGTAAATGGGTAACTAAATATACACACCCTTGGACCGCAATAACCCCCAGTATTAACATTGGAATCATAAGTCTCTCCATCGGCACATTTGTTGGTGATATATGGGAATGGGAAAACACATTTACTATTAAAGCCTATTAATTTTCAACAAAAATTATAATTATTTAAGACAAGAGCAGTGAGATAAACTTTCACTGCTTTTTCTCTTCATATTTAAAGTAGTGAAACGTTAATCCCCCCCTTTAGATACGTAGGTTATGGATGGCAAAGTGACTAGAGGCAAGACGACGATGAGACCCGCCTGGATTGCATAAGAGCAAAAGACCCGCCAGGCAAAAGCACGGCGGGTTATTTTATGTATGCTCTAAATTCAAATCTCTCCCGGATGAAACGAGCACCTACTATCTTAATAGAATCCGGCGTATCCCCCTCCACTATGCCACCATAGTCCATCAGATTACCGATAGGGTCCGGTTCTTCACTGTACCATACTGATACCTTAGACTGTGACAAAGCAGCAATGAGAAAGTCTGTATCGCTCTCCAGGACTTTGTATGTAGTACTCAAGAAATCACTCCTCAATTGAAAGCAAAACATCTTCAAGAATATCGATTAAATCTCTGCGGTGGTAATAATTCTTAAATAAATCTTCTCTAATGCTCCATATCTGCTTTTTATATGTATTTGCGATGACAGTTATGGATATGGTAAACAAAAAAGCGTAAACAAAAATTTCAATTGACTTCGTAGTATAGTTTAATAACAGAAAAGACAACAACTGATTTATTATTGGTATCATCAAAGAAATAAAAACTGTCGGGGCTATTAGCGGTGGAACTATTAAAGACTCTTTATCCTTTGTTAAGGACGCAATTAATTTTTCAATTTTCCATTTTTTATTCAGTTGATTCTCTATGATGTAATCAGATATCATTTTCCTCTGGTGGTCATCAAAGTCCTCAGTGCGCCAACGCCCCGTTGTTTGTTTTAAGGGAAGTTTCAAATCGACCCTGATAATTGCTCTCGCCCTCCTCAAATACATATTAAGAGCTACTATTATAGAAAATATTGAGATAACAATAACAATTAAAGAAATAACAATTGGCAGTGGGTTATGTAAGGCATAGATTGGATAAGTAATTAACAAGGATGCAACAGAAACTATTAACATCCAAAAAGAAATGTTTAAAAAGCAGTAAAACCTCTTGATACGCGAATTCACTAACGCTTCTACACTCACATTTTCTTTATAATACTTCAGTAATTTATTTCGCATGCTTTCACTCCCCAATATCTATCCTAAAAGTACTATATAAAAATATACTTCATTTGGAACATTATGTATATATGAGTAAGTAAACTTTTCCAAAACCCAAAGAAATACCCCGCCATTTCTGGCGGGATTGGCTAAGACAAAATTCTATTTTGCAGAATATTCGTCCACACTGAACGTGAGTATCTTATCAAATATTACATAATCTTTACGGCTAGTAAATGGCCCTTTGTTGTTATCATGTTTATCGATGCCATAACGGGTCGATCCAGAGGCAGTGTCGTACCAGTTTAAAAAGGTATTAACTTCCGACATAGGAAGATCAAATTCTTTTTCAAGTCCATTGGTCATCGTTACTACCAAAATTGCGCGGTTACCTGTTGCCTGTTCTGGAGTCGGTGACGGTGTTACTGTTGGCGTTGGTTCAATAGTTGGTTCTGGTGTAGGTTCTGGTGTAGGTGTTAGCGCTGGAGTCTCTACTGGCACCTCTGTTTGTAATACTCCATATACATTTAATTCTTTCACTAAATACGTTCCCTTAGCTACTCCAGAGGTATTATAAATACTGACATTTACCACATTGTCTAAAGCCTTATCTAAGGCTATTCGTCCAGGGACATTTTGTGGCACAGTGATAGTTTTATATTTTTTGACACCATCAACAAGGTATGTGAACTGTAAATTAAGATTATGTGAGCCGGTATAATAAAAAGCATAATCGGTCAAGTGAACTGCTGGTTTCATTTCATACACTGTAAGGTAACTGTTATAAGTCATGCTCAAAGTGGCGCTTGTATTCTCTTTATTATCATTAATATAACTATGATCAGTTGCTGTCGCAGAACCATTTATCTCACTGTATGACTTCCCATCTAGAAAACCACCAGAGTAGTCATTAGCAGCGTAGATTCTAGTTACTGTAAGCGTTGATACTAGCATTACTAAAATAGCCACCAAAACCAATGTTAACTTCTTTTTTTTCAAATTCAACGTCTCCTTCTTGATATGTATGTTATTGAGCCTACACTAAAAAAGTGCGAACAAACAATCTGTTTATAAAAATAGATTTCCAATACACTTAAGGGTTATTGAGGAAATATGTGGAATGATAAAGAAGTGAGGGATCAGGTGAGGAAAATTTTCCTTATAAAGTAGCTGTATAATAATTAGAAAAGCTCCGGGGTGTAATGATGGATAAAAAGCTTAAACAGGGTCTGAAGACTGCGGCAGTGAAACGAGAAATGATAGTTGTATGGCTTCATGACGGAGAGAAGGTTAAAGGCATTGCGGAGGTAGCTGTTGATCCTGATAGAGTAAAGATCAATACGATTGAAGGACCAGTTTGGGTGCCATATGTGGATGTGGAGGATATTTCACGGGTAATCAGGCTGAGGGTTGAAGGTGAAACAAGTGAATAAAGACAATTCTTCAACATGCAAAAAAAGCTATGTCCTGAGTATCTCGCGACAGAGCTTCTTCATGCATTCTATATATTTATTCATTAAACCCGGATATCCTCCCCCAAAGAGGAAAGATACCGGGTAAAAGTATCTTTAGTTAATATTTAACCAAAACCCACATTAAGAGGATCAATCTTCATAAATAATCACCTCCCAGAAAACGCGACTTCACGTTAACCAAGAGTTTTCGGATTTAAAGTATGTAAGTTATCATATTCCGCTACTACTAACATTGTATGGTGTAAAATACCTAAATAGAATTTTGCATTATGAGGCAAGGAAAATCCCTATAAATGCAATGCAAAAGAAATCCGCCATTTAGTTGGTAGTAATTGCAAATATGCAATTACATCATCCAAGATGTTTATTTCTTATAAGATATAACTTTTCTTATATTTAGTAATAACAAAACAACAAACAAAATGCTCCACAAACTAAATGTTGAAGTGAATTTATGTTTATCAACCCAACTTCCAATAACTACAAAATGTATAACTGCGTTCTCTATAAAACTTTTCAACCCTGCAAATCCAAACAACAACGTAATAAACGATGCCAAGATCGTTGTTGAAAGATCTCTATCCTTTATATGGAACTCTCTAGTTTGATTAATATCTTCTCTGATATTACTAACTGTCCTTTGAACTTTACTTACTATTTCTTCTGTTCCAGTTTTAATTAATAAATCATTATACATCTCTTTTGGTGACCCTTCACTTTGAAAAATCAATAAATCATCATACTTTAATAGTAGTGTATTTATATCTTTTTTCACTTCATTAAATTCTTCTAGTTTCACATAGGTTGATTCTGAAAGTTCGACTAGAATTTTGATTGCAAAAAACTTTTTTATTAAAGTTAATTCATAAAACTTAAGGTACTGGAACATGTTTGACAGAATCATATCTTCAGCATTTTTTCTAAATAAATTATCATAATTTTTATCTTCTTTTAATTTTTTTTCATCTTCTTTCAAGACTGCTGCAATTTTATCTTTTATTATTGAATTACCGAAACTCAAAAAAGCAAACTGTTTTGAACACAAAAAAAGCGATTCTTTGTTTTTTTCAACAGTAAACTTATTTATAAGTTTTTCTATATCACTCTCAAATAAACGATCATTTCTCTCTTTAACTGAATTTATTAAATATCCTAAAATAGTAGGTTGATGTTTTTTTAAAAATTGTTCATAACTAGTCTTGCTTTTAAAATCAAAATCACACATAACCCATGCGTACTGGGCCAAGTTTTTATTTTTCTTCAAAGTAACTCCACAGATTGTATTTAGATACAATGTATATTTTTCATAAAGATCATATGTACTTGCAGTTTCATATTCCTTTTTGTCCCAATAATCTTTAGTAGAATAATTCTTCTTGGCTTCATACAAAATTAAGCTATCAAATTCAATATTGTTTGGTGGTGTGTTACTTAATGAGAAATCGTACTCATTTAAAGGAATAATCATTTGAAGGGTGATGATACCGACCTCGTAAATATTAGCAATCATTACAGGTTCAACATAATTCCCTTTAAATTTCGCCAAAAAGGGGAGTAAAATAAATCTTTTACCCGCGGATAATGCGAACGTCTCGTTTAAAAAATCTCGATTCATTTTTTCTAATGCATTTTCAACTTGAATTGCTTTTTCAAAGCAAGCTTCTTCCACTAATTTCAACTGATGTGTAAAAAAACCAAAACCATTTTCATCTATTTCTTTACTATGTTTGTAATAAAAATCGTCCATCATCACATATTTTTGTGATAATTTATCAATTTCTTTTTCTTTAATTTTTGCATCACTAATAACTATACTAAAAGGGACAGTTCTTGTTCCAGCATAATCGGGAACTTGCTTCAAATAAACAACTTCTTTTTGCTCCAAGTATCGTTCATATCGTGGATTTAACTTCCCTTCGTCTAATTCATGGTCTATATAACAAAGATAACCTCTAGAATCTATCAAGTTTTTTACTATTTTAGAGTAATTTTTCGGGTTGAAAGTATAGACATCGTACTTATTTAAAATAGTATGTATCATGTATATTCTCCTCTTAATTATATAGACACCTAAAATGAAGTGAATGTTTTTATCAAACACTCATACCCACCGACTTAGCCGGTGGGTATGAGTGAACAACATTTACACAATAACTACACAACAAGTACAACCGCAACGACCATTGCAGCAACTCCTAATATAACTGATATTGTCAATGCTAGAACAGTATTTCTTGTTGTTCGAGATTCTTCTTTTACATCTTTAAAATCTTCCTTTAAGTCTGTCTTGAGACTTTCAACTGACAATATAATTCTCTCCTCACGCTCCTTAGCCTCTTGTCTAAATCGCCGATCCTGTTCTAGCAGTTGTTCCTGATATCTTTGCTCACGCTCTCTAGCATCATTGTAATAGCGTTCTTCACGCTCACGAGAATCTCGTTCCAATCGCTCCAATATCACCTTTGTTGCTTCATCCATACCTTCACCACCAACTTCATTATCTTGAGTAGCATATACACTTTGGAATCTAGAGTGAGTTAATACAAAGTGATGCCCACTTTGCGGACTTACATCATGACTTAATAATATCCCTTTTACTTGATCTTTATTAGAACGCTTAACTTTTAGAGCAAATTCATTTGATATTTTAGGACTAGTGTGTCTAATTAAATTATTCAATTCACGCATTGTGGTCATGCCTCTTCGCTTTGACTAAACGTATTTAGTTCCATCAAAGCAGTTAGAAGATAATCTTTTTCATATTCAGTTAGTTCCATACTATTAAGTTGTTCATGCGCGGTTTTAATAACTGCCGCTAAAATAATTTCTATTGAGTAAATATTCATTTCCAAATCAAAAGACAAACCATCAATCCTCGTTAACTTCAAATAATTACGAGCATGATACGGTCTAGTTATATTCGACAAAGTTAATGGTGAAATTGCACCGTAAGCCTTTAAAAGGCTACTTTTAAATTGGTAATTTAATGCTTTGTAAAAAGAAACGTGTTCACTTTTAAAATTCACAAAATCTTCTTCCTGTGCTAAAAGAATTGTTTCAACTGCCATCCCCACCCCATCTCCGTAAATAAAGTTTATTTCCTCTTGAAATTTCAATTCTCTTGCCGTATCTACTGCTTTCCTAACGTTATCCCATAGGATCATTTTATAAGACGAATCCTTGTTAAAAAGTTCGTCCATTTCTTTTACGTACGGGTCAATGTTTACAATTTCACGCTCCAAAAATAATAACCTCCTACCAAGATTCTTAGGTGAATTATACAAGAATATCCATCATCTTTATAGGGGATTTTTGGAAACAGCGTCCTTAAACCTATTATATTTTTTTAAAAAGAGTACGTCATCGTTCATTCGTTGATAAAATGTGGGTTTTTGGGACGACTTTGGGATGAATTTGGGATGAATTTAGGAAGCATGCCAGCAAAATCTTTTGAGCTTCATCTTTATTATTAAAGGGCAAATACTAGATAAAATTACAACTAACAAATAAAAATCTGGCGAGTCAGAGACAAACGAATTTATTCTTTATCCGTATATCCCTTACCCACTTCCGGATTACTCACGATCCCCAGCACTACCAGTACACCCAGGATCGCATTCACAGCCGCTGTAACCTCGTCATACTTCTCCGGGGCCAACTGTAGCCCTAAGATCGCCCCGACCGTCTGGACTCCCAACAGCACGGCTGCAGTCAAGGATACCCACATCCCATAATTTCTCCATTTGCTCTTCATGACTACTTCACCTCGGATTTAAAGTTTTTGAAAAATGAAATCAGTGACTTGTTTGCCAGTCCTAATTTCACCAACATTGTGATTACATTCAACTCAAGCTTTGACTTGTCGGCAGATGTAGTGATGACACCTGCGTCCTTAGCTGCCTGCACGGCCTTCTCGTAGTCCTTGGCATATGCTTTGTTCAGGTGCTTCTCCAGGTTTGCTATGCGTCCCTCCTGTGCTTCCACGACTTGTTCCAGCTCTACGATTTTACTCATATCCTCCGCTGCTCCCCTTGTAATTTATCAATGACGGCGTATGCTGCCTGTACCTTAGTTTCGGCCGATTGCTTGCCTGCTCGTAAATCCGCAATCTTCAGGCCAAAGACCATCTGCAAATGCGGATAATCCTTGAAAGATGTCCAATCTCCGCCCCACTCGAACCCTAGCGCCTTTGCCTCCTGGATCACTTCCAACCAGTCTGTAACGCCATCCTTATCCACATCCAGATTCATATCCCAGGAAACCTGTTTGCCATCATTCAGCAAAGTGCGAAGTCCACGGCCAGACCATAGTTGTGGTAACTGGTTCCGCCTTTGGCATTCGTGACGATCTGTCCGGGCTTGGTGCCCCTGTGCGTAAAGGGCGTTCCTGCTCCGCGATGGTACGCAGGTCCTGGGTAATCACTATATTGACTCCTCGGGCGTAGCAGCGCTCTATGAGTGCCATCGTAGCCGCCACCAGGACCGGGTGTAACTTTGCGAGATATGAACTCCGTTTGCCTCAGCGATGTATGATGAGTAAAGAAGTTTGAAATCGGTTGGCTTAAACATTACGTGGGTACACATGATAGATGCCGTAAGCTTCCTATCCTCTCGCACCTGGGACCGGCTATTAATCACATAGAATTGCCCGCGCTCATCTTTAACGTGTCACTTGATTTGGATCTTTTCCATGTAGTCTATGGAATTCATTGGGACCATAAACGAAATCTCATTGTCTGAATTGATCCGGCGTTTCCTGGTACCATCATAGGTTTTGACTAACAACCCGATTGCCACCATGGTTTTATCATAAGCTTCCAAATGCTCCAACACATAACCTCCTCTAGCTAAGAATAATTTTCCTTAACAAAAAATAGCCCCCGAAGCAGCTCCGAGGGCAAAATAAAAACGCCACTTTAGGCGCTGTCATCTATCTATATTAGTTAGCTCTTTTTCCAAAAAGTGCTATAGCAATTTTTATTAGTACATAGGAAATGAGAAAGCAAACTAAACAAGCACCAACTAATGAAATAATGTTCAGCTCATAACTCTGAGCCTGTGCAGATATACTGAAAATATCTTGATATCCAGAAGAAAAATCATTTAGTCTAAGGCTAAGAAATGGAAACAAAGCCCCAAACTTATATTCGTACGCTGTATTCGAGTGTTCAATAGAGATTGGTTTCATTAACGAGAGTATCAGAATTATTAAAGTAGTAATCCAGTATTTTTTCTTCTTCAACACAGTGATGAAACCACCTCAAATAATTAATAATAATGAAATGAAGAATGACGATCTATTTTCAAGAAATCCGCTAAATAAGCTTTATCTATTTCCATAGTAAATATTACCACATTCTGATAGAATGATTTTGGTTAATTACATATATTTAGGGGGATTTATGAATAGTAAAAAATGGTGGGTACTACTTGTGGTGGTCTTATTAATTGGTGGCAGCATTGGCGGAAAAATTCTGTATGATGCGAAAAAGGAACGTGATCGTCAAGACCTGCTCCATATTGGAGATCGATTAGAGAAGTCGTTGTCTGACTACGAAAATACTGTTAACCAAATAAACGATGATAAGGAATTAGCAGAGGAATACACCAACCTAATGGAATCTATCATTGATGAGGATTTTGCAGCAAGCGAGTTAGACGAAATGATAGCTAAAGCCTGCAAGATGGAGAGCGAATTAATGGAAATCTACCCTACCGTCTATAAAGAGCCGAGTTCTGTTTGTGATTGAAAGGAGTTTATGATGGCAGTGACACCAGAACTAAAGGATGTTCATGTTTTTACTGAAGGAGATGTGACCGGAGATTTTTGCGTATCCTTAGTTCTAGACATTGGTCCTGAAGATGTAACTGGTGCTGATCAATTCTATGCTACAGTTGGGACTGCACAAGGGATCGCGGATTTTCTTAATACCAGACCATTTATAATTTGCAGAGGATTTTTGGTAGTTCCTGAATTCAACTTAAAAGCCATTAAAGATAGTATTCAAGTTAAAATTTCGGAATGTGCTAAGGATGACTGGGAACAAACTGCATTGTCAATTAACAGGCTTTTTCCTTGGGAATATGATGAAATGAAGGATTATAAATATTTTTCGCAAAATTAATAAAAGAATTGTACCCGTGAGCACTTTGGTATTTAGTGTTTATTGTAAAATACATAGTAATCTCCCTATTATTCTGATAGACTATTTTTGCTAATTATTATCAGATTAAGGGGCTGTTCATAATGATGTTATTTATTTGGGGATTTATTGTGGTACTCATTATCGGTATTATTTTTGGAGCAAAAAAAGGAATTAAACAAGGGAATGTGATTCAAGCAGACAAAGATTTGAAATATATCTGGCGCAATTCAGAGCCGCTGAAGTTAAAAGTGAGCAAGAATTGATCGATAAAAGCAAAAGCGTTGTGGGTCGTGCAATGATTGGAACGCTTCTTGTACCTGGGTTAGGAACAATTGTCGGTGGAATGTCCGGAATAGGAAATAAAAAGAAAACTAGTCACTATATGATATTTAACTTTATAGATGCTCATGGTGAGTTGTCAGCTGTAACTTTTCAAGACACTTTTGCATTTGGTATGAAGGACTTCTGCCAAGGCTTAAATCATTCTCTGCCGACCGGCGAGTCCAGTGTCGTAAGACTGTAACCCATAGCCCGCCGACCAGTTAAGGTTGACGGGCTTCGGCCTAGCTTTCGGACTGAACGCCCGGCTCTTTTAAATCTTGCAATACTGCAATAACACACTTCTTTCAATCCACCACCAACACCCGCGGCGACGCATTTTGAATAGACTTGGAAGCTGCCCAGCAGCCCAGGCCTGCGGCGATGATACTTAAGGGAATCATCGAGGCGATGCCTCCACCGTTCATGATTAGCGGAACTTTAACAATCCCGTAGTCGGCCAGGATCACGTTAAGCAGCGGCGGGAGACCTAATAAACCTAGAGGAATCCCTACCAGCGCACCGATCCCCGATACGACCAGGATGCCGGTGGTTTCCGACAGTCGGATCTGGCGGGAGGTCATGCCGATGGACTTGTAAATGCCGTAGGTACGGCTCTCTTTCTTCATATTAATCCGGCAGATGCTGTAGATGATCACGAACGTAATGACGATAAACATCAGCGCCATAACGGACATTGGCAGAACGATGATTTTGATCGCCTGCGAGAATACCTCATCCACTAACGAAGCCTGACTGGCGATCCCAAGTACACTTCCATACCGCTCTTGCAATTCATTTACGAATGAATCAACTGGAGTGCCCGCATTCAGATTAATAAAGGTTGTGCTCATCGCACTTCCATAGCCCGGATTACTTGTTCTGATGACGTCGGCGGTAATCCGCCCCGAATTGGACATGTTCGCGATCGCCTGGTAGATTCCAGTGACGGTCAGCGTATGTTTTGCCCCTTCAATATAAATATCCATTGTATCGCCTGCCTGGATACCTAGCGTTCTGGCAACATTCACTCCAACCGAGATTTCATTGGCAGACACAGGGTTATGGCCGTTCACATTCTCATAGCCTATTTCGTCATAGTTCCCATCCGCGACCGTCAGTAAGATTCCCATCGTATCCTGTTTCACGGCAGCCCCGTTCTTCGGAGGAATTGGCACCACCGCATTGGCATCCCCGTACCGCGAGTAATTGTTAACCCTTGGGTCGGAGAGAACTTCTTCCTGAAGCTGTGCAAAAGTCATTTTAGCCGGGTTATCGATTCTGATGGACAGATCGGCCGAATCATACCCCCATTTGGCAATGGTTCCATGGATGGAAGCAATGCTGTATACGAACAGGAACCCGAAGACGAGTACAGCGGTGGACAACGCCGAGATCAGCACAATCAGCAGCGAACCCCGGATATTCTTGGTGACACTTCTTAGCCCGATAATCATCGAGATTGGAAGAGCGCCCAGTTGCAGGAGCTTTCTTTTCCATGTTCCAGTTCCTCCTGATTGGTGGGAGTACTCCTTCTCGGACATGCCGTAACGAACGGCTTGGGCAGGCTCAACATGACGCGCTTTATTCGCAAACAGCAGAGCCGAGAGGAAAATTACTGCAACAACAGCCACGCTGGTCCCCACGCCTGTAACTGATAATAGATCATTCATCCCTGATGAACCTGTGTTGAGATAAGCCATAGAACCCGCAACAATGGTGCCGGAGAGGATATTGCTGACCAGCATCCCCGGGATGACCGAGACGAGCGCCAGGAAGGTATATTGCGCAACATAAGCCATAATGACTTTGCGGGAGGATAATCCGACGGATTTAATAATCCCGATCGTTCTGTAGTTAGAGAGGATGGCATCGGCAATCGTGAATCCCAAGGTATACAAGGCAACACAGATCATGACAACAGCCAGAAAAATCATCACGAAGCTAATCACCTGGTTCGCAATCATATAATAGGAAGACAAGCTCTCGAAGTCTTTGACCGACTCCAGATAGGGGGTCCCCAGATACTGTTCGAATCTCTCCCAGTAGGCTCTCTGTTGACTGTAATCCTCAAACCTTAGTCCGGTCATATACTTATCTTCGCCCGGCAAAAGGGTCATATGCTTAGTATAATCCTCATGATTCAGCCAGATTCTCCCGCTCGTCGCAAATGGCGAACAGTAGGAAATATCCACGACGACGGCCGCAACGTTCAACCGGATGGTCCCTTCATCTGTCTTGAATTCAACCGAATCGCCCACATGAATATCATTGGGATACGCCAGCGAGGTGGGAATCCAGGCGGTTCCTGCTTCCGGTGTGCTCTGTTCTTCCCCTTCCACGAACTGCAGCCGGTCCACGGGAAAAGGTCCTGTTGGCGCATCCATCATGAACAAGTCCGCATTCGGAATCTCTTCTCCAGCGTGCGACATACTAGACAGATAGCGGTAGCGCATCAAATCCGAGACCGTTACGCCTTGCTCCTCCTCCCACCATTTATGTATCTCGACCGGATCGTGGATGCCATTCTCCATCTGCAATATTTGGTGAGCGCCACGGGACTGATCATGAATACTCTCATACATCCGGTTGGTGTTGTTGAGAACGGACACGGCGGTCGAGAGGAGCAGGGCTGCCAGCATGATGATGATCGCAATGAAGCTGTTTTGCACTTTTTTATGCTTCAGGTTCGTCCAGCATAGTTTCCATACCGCATACATCCGCTACCTCTCCTCCCCTGACATGAACATGAAAATTTGGTTTTCTCTCGCTTTCAATTGTTCCGGTGCATATTTGCCTAGCTCCAGAATCCCATCGATCGTGCCGTCTTTGACCAGGATTAGCCGGTCCGCCCTACATGCAGCCTGGATATCATGCGTCACCATAACGATCGATTGCGCATTCTGGTTCATCCCCGTCAAAAGATCCAGAATCACTGTGCCTTGCTCCTGGCTTAATGCCCCTGTAGGTTCATCTGCAAAAATCACCTCCGGCGAATTGATCAACGCTCTGGCAATCGCCGCTCTCTGCTGTTGTCCTCCCGATACCTGGGATGGCAGGCGCTCGGCTTGAGCCCCGATCCCCATCTTGTGCAGCAGGCTTAATGCCTGCTCGTTCACCCCGCTTTTGCTGCGGCCGGCCACGTATCCCGGGAAAGCCACATTCTCCAGCAAGGTGAAATCAGGAACCAGATTGATAGATTGATACACATAGCCGATTTTGTTGGAGCGGAAATCCGTAAGTTCTTTCTCTGTATATGCATCAATTCGCTGTCCCTTGAACATCACTTCTCCGGAAGTGATCCCGTCCAGGCCGCTGAGGAGGTATAGCAACGTAGATTTGCCCGAGCCCGAGCTGCCCATAATTACCGTAAAGTCACCTTTGTATACTTCGAGATTAATGCTCTTAGCTGCAAGAAATTGTTCATTGCCTGAGGAGTAGATTTTGCATAGATCAACAGTCTTGATTAAGACTTCTTTGCTGGGATTCTGTGTTATCAAGGGGGGCGCCTCCTAAAATCAATCTTATTCTTCTTTCTGATCTTCGCCTGACTGTTCAATCTTAAGATCGCCAGTGTCTGAGATAAGCTTGACGAGTGGCCCGCCCTCACCGATATAACCATCCTGATAACCCGGCAGCGTCACCTGAACGGTTCCAGAATCTGCAGAGAATTGGGTACGGAGAGCATGAGGCGCTTCTGCTGTCTGGATGGTAATATCTCCAGTATCCGAGGTTGCGTGGATATCTTGACGGATGCGCTCAAGCGAGGCAGTGATTTCACCAGTATCCGTCTCCGCATGAATGGTCCCCTCCTCTATATCCAGCTTGATGGAACCCGTGTCGCTTACCGCCCGATATTCCTTTGCCATGATGGGGCCAACCTCAATATTTCCAGTGTCTGTGACAACCTGTAGCTGGTCTAGTTGAGTCTCAGGAATCCCTACCGTGAGCTTAAGATCCGTATAGATATCAAAAAAGCGGAGCCGGCCGTCCTGAACAACCTCAATGCTGGTCTGCCCCTGATCCTGCGTGATATTCAGCCGGTAATCCTTCTGCAACGACTTAGTCGTCTTCCCCCCCAAAGTTGCCTTGATTTCATCTCCTTGAACAGGAATCACATCTATCGTTCCCGTCTCTGTATGGATAAGGAGCTTGGTGGTCTTGTCCATCTGTATAGGCTGTTCAACCGAAAGCTCAACCAAATTGAATGGTGAATTGCCTAACAGATACAGCACTACATTTCCAATGACTCCAACAGTAATCAGTAGAAGAGCAAGTCTGGTTACGTTGCGGGATCTATTCTTCAAAAGAGGTCACATCCTTCCTGATGACAGTCAGATTATATTTCAGGTACCGGATCACAAGATTGTAATATACCCGGGTGAACTTCAATGCTCCAATGACGATCAGAAGTCCTCCGCCGGCCAGGACCGCTAAAGAAGCGACAAAGGGCAGCAGAACGATAACCAAGTTGAACAATCCCAAACTCACCGTTGCCTTAACCGCCCTAGTTACGTTTAAGAGCGTTGGGGATTTATCCGCTTTTTCAATTTGCGACTGGGTCAGTAATTCACGAGCGATCAACCGGGGATGGCCCAGCTTGGAGATGATCTCTGCTTCAGACCGCCCGCTTAACCGGGCAAATTCGAAATGCTCCTTGAATTCACCCATAAGTTCAGCACATTCCTCAGGAGGAAGCAGCTTCAGATACCGTGCCAATTCATTCAGATAGGCCTCTTTATTCAATCCGATCCCCCCCAATGATCTCCTGCACTCCTATGGCAAAAGCATTCCATTCCTCTATCATGTCGTTCATGACTCTCCTTCCCTCATCGGTAATCTTATAGTACTTCCGGGGCGGCCCCTCACCCGATTCAGATAAATAGGTGGAAAATAGCCCTTCCGCAGCCAGCCTTCTTAATAACGGATAGATGGTGCCCTCGGCTATGGCGAATTTCTGCGAGATCTGTTCCACCAGTTCATATCCGTAACGGTCTTTCTGCGATGTCAAAACAAGAACACAAAGCTCCAGCACACCCTTCTTGAACTGAACATTCAATACTTATCACCACGCTTTATTTAGTACTGTGTAATGCACAGTAGTTACTAATACAAAGATTACCATCCACTACTGTTTATTGCAAGGTAGCTGGAGGTAATAGTTGTATTTCACGTTTACTCATAATTTTCTCACTCCTTAACATTAATCCTTCAGATGTAACTATCGGAGATCAATTCTATACTGTTGGGACTGCTCAAGGCTATTGTAATGATTGCTTTCATATCCATTCTAATCGTTTATCTCTCGTTACAATGGGCTTAATTCATTATGAATTTTTTAAGCTATGGGCATATGCCGTGATGGATATAGGTTATAGTCCATAGACTGTTGACGAGATAGTATTTGAGGAGGTTACCCATGGAAACGAATTATCAACAAGTTGCCTGGAATTGTATGAATAAATATGTTGGTCTTACTACAAGCGATGGTCAGTCTCACGACGGGTTTGTTGCTCATATCGATCAGAACTACGTTACACTTGCCATTCCCACCAATGAAATCATGGGCCAGATGAACGGAATGCCTGCTAACGCAACAACCTACAGACAATTCGGATACTATCCGGGTTTCTACCCGCGCCGCCGCTTTTATCCAAGACCGATCCCCTTTGGTGCCATTACAGCTTTGTACTTGCTTCCATTTTTCATTTAATAATGATTAGGGAATTCGTTATTGCATGGGCATCCGCCCAGTTCTTTATGTGGGCATTAGCATAGGATGATGTATAACCATGCCAGACCACGTTGTATTGGATACCAGGGGCCGGAAGTTTTTCGTACGAATCTGCGAGATTGTCAGGATCATGCCAGAATAGATTTTTGTGAAGAAGCTACGATAGTAGAGATCCCCTCAGTGTTACCCTAGCTTGGCGAGGAAAGCGTCAGCAGGGCGCCTCCACAATGAGGACTTGGCAGTTTCACTACAGCTTAATCGCCCGCGAAGAAGAGAACGAAATGATCCCGCTCTGTGCCGACGAAGGGATTCAGACCATGTCCTTTTAAAACCTTTTCTACGCTCCGGGAAGTTTGAGCTTAAAGCCTTTAGCCGTGTGGGTTAAAGGCTCTTTTTTATGTTCCGATCACTATTCGTTCAGGGAATTGGATACGGAGCCATGTTAGCACAGTGAAGGAAAGGTAACTTGTTCTCGTTGCGTAAGTTGAATAAAAAAAATTCCAACAGACATAATATAGAAATGGAATTTTCAGGGCTGATTGAATAGACCGAGGGGGATGCGGATATGAATACCTTTTGGCGGAAAAAGCTGTCTATGAAGTATAACCAATCAGAGCTGAAGCCGCAGGTCCAACCCCCCGCTTTGAATGATCCTCTCACTGGTATTTTGGAGCAAGATCTGTTAAAGATCAAAGAAACGTTTAAGAAAAGTAACGATGTGCTTTTTAGTGAATTCAACCTGGGGATCAATGAAGCCATCCGGGCAGCTATCATCTATACCGACGGTTTAGCAGACACCACAATCATTCAGAACTCCATTCTGGATTCATTGATGCATGAAACCAGCCAAATGGAAGGCGGATTGGAGGGCCTGCCTACCGAATTTCTTTACAGGTGGATTAAGAAACGCAGCTTGACGGTTGGAGCAATGACGGAGCTCACGGATTTCGACTCTCTATATACCTCTGTCTTGTCCGGGAATACGGTTATTCTCTTTGACCGTTTTGTCCATGCGATATCTGTAAATACACCAGGCTGGGATGAACGGGGAGTCAGCGAGCCGGAATCACAAACCGTCGTTCGCGGTCCCCGGGATGGCTTTTGTGAAACCCTTCGAACCAATACGGCACTGGTGCGGAGAAGGATCAAGAACGCCAAGCTTTTTTGTGAACCTAAGCAAATTGGCCGGTTGACCAAGACTGACCTTGCTGTCATGTATATCCAGGGTGTCGCTAATGATAAAGTGATTCAGGAGGTTCATGAACGGCTGGATCGGATCGATATCGACGGCATTCTGGAGAGCGGTAATATTGAAGAACTGATTCAAGACGAAACCTATACTCCTTTTCCTACCGTGTACAATACGGAACGTCCTGACGTGGTTGCGGCGGCTCTATTGGAAGGTCGGGTTGCCATCATGATTGACGGGACTCCCTTTGTTCTTTTGGTTCCCGCTTTATTCATACAAAGTCTGCAATCAGCTGAAGATTATTACCAGCGGTCAGATGTAAGTTCTTTGATTAGAATTCTTAGATACCTTTGCTTTCTTATCGCGTTGTTGGGACCTTCCATTTATATTGCCCTTACTACCTTCCATCAGGAAATGCTCCCAACGCCGCTGCTGATCAGCTTGGCTGCGCAGCGGGAGGGTGTTCCTTTTCCTGCTTTCGTAGAGGCCCTTGTTATGGAGGTCACCTTCGAGATCCTTCGGGAGGCTGGTATCCGTATGCCAAGGGCTGTTGGACAAGCGGTCTCGATTGTAGGGGCTTTAGTTATTGGCCAGGCATCTGTAGAAGCAGGAATTGTATCGGCTGCCATGGTAATCGTAGTTTCTATAACTGCAATAGCCAGTTTTGTCATACCTGCCTTTAACATGGCCATCTCCGTAAGAATGCTGCGATTTGTGATGATGGCGTTGGCGGCCTCATTTGGATTGTATGGCATTACATTAGGTCTATTAGCCTTGTTGCTGCATTTGAATTCTTTGCGCTCCTTCGGTATTCCATATATGGCTCCATTAAGCCCATATATTGCAGATGATCAGAAGGACGCGATTCTTCGGTTTCCGCTAAAGAAATTATTAATGCGCCCCCGCCTAATTAGCCCAAAGAACCGGACTCGCGAAGAGAGCTCTTCTGCATCCAAACCGAAGTCAAACCAATAGAGTGTTGTATGGGAGGAGTTAGGTATGCGCAGAGTCTCAATCTTTTTCATGACTGCTCTTTGCCTGCTCTTGATTACAGGCTGCTGGAACCGGAGAGAATTGAATGATTTGGCTCTGGTAGTGGCCATGTCCATAGATAAATCAGACGACCAATATATGGTAACCTTACAAGTAGTTGATGCAGGAGAAGTATCCTCCAAGATAGGGACCAGTGGCAGAACCCCTGTCATCACCTATTCAGAAAAAGGAAAACACGTCTTCGAAGCTATCCGCAAAATGACGACGGGAACTCCAAGAAAATTGTACTTCTCCCATCTCCAAATGCTTGTCATTAGTGAGGACATTGCGAAAGAAGGGATTAGCAAATCTCTGGAATTTTTATCAAGGGATCATGAAGTCCGCAAAGATTTTTTCGTGGTCATAGCCAAAGAAGAACAAGCCAAGTCTATTCTGGAAAACATTACATCGCTGGAGAAAATCCCGGCCCAAAAAATGAAAACCTCCCTTGAAACATCGCAAAAAGTATGGGCTCCAACCGTTGCCATTCAAATAGATCAACTCATCGCTGACTTAACCAGTGAAGGAAGTAATGCTGTGCTTACAGGAATCATAATTACAGGGAACCCCACTACAGGTACAACGTTAAAGAACGTGACCAAAACGAGTTCTTATTCCAATCTGAAGTTTCAGGGTGTCGCTGTTTTTAAGAAGGATAAATTGGTTGGATGGCTTAATGAGGAGGAGAGCAAGGGCTATAACTATATTAAGGATAATGTAAAAAGTACAGTTGCTCATATTGAATGTCCTGGGGGCGGTGATCTGGTCATGGAAGTTCTCCGATCCAAAACTAAAGTGAAGGGTAAAGTGGTAAACGGTGAGCCGAGCATCGATATCCATCTAAGTGCCGAAATCAATATTGCAGAAGTAGAATGTCCAATTGATCTATCAAAAATTGAAAACATTATAGAACTGGAACAATCTATTAACGAAAAAGCAATTAGTGTTCTCGAAGCCTCCATCCGGAAAGCCAAAGAATTGGGATCAGATATCTTTGGATTTGGAGAAGTGATCCATCGCGCTGATCCACAGGCCTGGAAAACATGGAAAACGGATTGGAACAAGCACTTTGCAGAAACTGCCGTTACTATCCATTCAGATTTCAAAATTCGGCGAACCGGAATCGTTAGCAACTCTTTTCTCGATAAAGTGAAGGAGTAGAAGCCTGTGTTAGGAGCTATAGAGATACTGATGGTTTCTTCATTAATCAGCCTTTATGAAATACCCCAACTGATTCAAGACAAGCGAAAAATGGATCTAATCATGTTTAGCCTGATTCTTGCCATCTCGACCGGATTAAGTATAGCGCTTGCTTTAAATATTCCAGTCCCTAATCCTGTGGATTGGTTAAGACCGATTTTTGATCCCGTCAGCAAGTGGATTGATAATCTATTAAAGTAAAGGGGGTAAAGTCATGCCGACGGTAAAAGAAAAGATATCCATCCGTCAATTTATCATATTAACAGTCATATTTACTATGGGCAGCTCGGTATTGAACGGTACCACAATGCTTGTACGACTCGCCCATCAGGACGCGTGGCTGGCTAGTATCATCGGCATCATTTACGGTGTGCTGCTGGTACTGCTCTATGGTTTACTGACCCAACGCCACCCTAACCTTAATTTAGCCGACTACATTGACAAGGTGTTAGGGAAGTGGTTCGGCACACTTATGAAACTCTCCTTTAGCATTTATACCCTGTTGCTCTCATCAGCCTTGCTTCGGACCCTCGGTGACTTTTTAACGACACTTATTCTGCCGGAGACACCCATTCAAGCCGTTGAGATTGTTTTTATGCTCACACTCATTATGGGCGTACAGCTCGGGCTTGAAACGTTTACCCGAACTTCAGAGTTTTTATTTCCATTTATTATGTCTTTTATTATCCTTATCGCCTTATTTTTGTTACCCCAAATGAAGCTGGTGGACAATCTGTCTCCCGTTCTGGAAAATGGAATCAACCCCGTATTAAGTGCCTCTTACCGTTTGCTCGGGATTCCGTTTGCAGAATTGATCCTCCTGCTAATGATTACCCCTCATATCACCAACCGCAAAAAAATCCGTAAAAGTATGTTGCTTGGTGTGCTTGGCGGCGGAATTGTTCTAGTGATAATTAATGTGCTTTCGATTGCTGTTCTTGGAGCGGATGCCACTGCTGGACTCAGCTATCCGACTTATGAGTTAGCCAAAGAAATTAGTATCGGCAATTTCATTCAACGCATTGAAGTATTGGCCGGAGGGATAATATTCATCTCTCTATTCGTGAAGAGCATTATTGTCTTTTATGTAATGATTGTAATAGTAACGCATACCTTCCATGTTAGTAATTACCGCATAATCACACTACCTTTAGGAATGCTTGTTATGGTGCTATCTATAATCATATTTCCAAATGTTATATATTTCCGCAATCTTGCCTTTGTGTTTTGGCCTACGTTCACATTGCTGCATGGTTTGATCTATCCCGTTTTGTTGCTTGGGATCGATTCCCTTAGACGACGGTTGAATAAAACGAAAGCGTCCCTGGAGAAGTAATTAAGACTCGCTATTGGCGGTTTTACAAAATAAATATCCATTTTGTCTACAAATATCCAAATGTTTAAATTGATCGTAATGAGTATCACTGGTAATGTTTGGAGAGAACGGAGGATGAACAGGCCCAATTCAATTATTCTGCTCGAGATGTTGGGATAGGTAACGTAATGAAGAAGGTCGTTCCCTGTCCGTATTCGCTCTCCACCCGGATGTCCCCTTGATGAAGGGATATGATCTGCTTCACAATCGCCAGCCCCATACCACTGCCTTCATACTTCTGGCTGTGGGAACGATCTGCTTTGAAGAAGCGGTCGAATATTCGTTTTAAGTCCTCCGGGAGAATTCCGATACCCGAGTCCGATATATGGACCGTCACGTTCTTGTAATCGGGTATAATCCTGACGTGAATCCGGCCACCCTCCTTGGAGAATTTGATGCCATTGCCGAGGATATTGGTCCATACCTGATTTAGCTGGTCCGGGTCGGCCGTGATCATGGCGGATGGCAAATCAAGCTCGAACTGAATGTTACGGGCTGACCATTGGGGCTGCATAGCGACAATTACCCGTCTGATCTGTTCATCCAGACTAAATGTGGTGAGTCGCATCTGGGATGACTGAGCTTCAAGCAAACTCAGCTTGAGGAGGCTATCACTTATTTTGGACATGCGCGCCGCTTCAGTGATGATAATATCGAGAAAATCGCTTCGTTCGGGCTCCGGGAGGTCTACCTGCTTAAGCGCTATAGCATAACCGGAAATGGAGGTGAGCGGAGACTGCACTTCATGGGACACGTTGGTCACGAACTCCCTGCGCATCTGCTCAAGCTGCCGTAAATCGCGCATCATTTCTTCGAAGCTGCGGGCCAAAGTCCCTAACTCACCTTTTTGTTTAATATTGAGCTTGACGTTGAAATCGCCACCCGCGATACGCCGGGTCGCTTCCGTCAGTTTTTTTATCGGTCTCACCAGGAACATCGCGAAAATTAGAATCAATAGGCTGCCTGCAATTAACGAATAAACCCAAAAAGCTACAACAAACTTGATGAGAAATGAAGTGGAAGACGGATTGAGGGGCTCAACAAACATGGCGCTGTTGCCCATTTCCGTTTTTATCGGCAGTCCCAAGAAGATTGTATTGATTCCATTGACTCGCACCCTACCTCCCTCCAGCACTTTCTTCACTTGTTCCGTAGTCACAGGGAAAGGATGTTGCCCTTTAAGCTCTCCGTAGGACTGAAACTGATCCTTTGCAGTATAGATTCGGATGTGGTAGGAATTGAGTTGCTTCATTTCAGTTAGAAACCGGTCTGCATCCCTTAACGGCAAAGTCTCGTAGATGCGCACAGTATCCTGCCCAAAGTCAAGTAAGGTAACTTGCAGATTCTCGTTTAATCCATCTTTGTAAATCAAGGTTGTTGCAAAAAAAGCAATGATGGTGCCCCCGATTACGGAGACCAGAAAGGTCAGAACTACACGATTATATAAGGAGCCGATCACTGCTGCACCTCTAGCCGGTAGCCAAGTCCGCGCACCGTTTCGATACGAAAATCGGAGATAGCTGCGAAACGTTCGCGCAGGCGTTTGATATGCACATCTATCGTCCGGTCATCGCCTGTATAATGGATTCCCCACACCTGATCAATTAATTGCTCCCGGGTATAGACTTGTCCCGGTAATTCGGCAAGTTTATACAATAATTCGAACTCCCTAAGCGGCAGAGTGAACGACTCTGTCCCTCTCATGACCTTATAAGTCTGCCGGTTCAGTGTGACATTGCCCAACTGGAGGATCTGTGTTGAACCTATACGGTATCGTTTCAACAATGCTTTGACACGTGCCATCAACTCAAGCGGATCGAATGGCTTCGTCAAATAATCATTTGTCCCGAGCTGGAAAGCTTGTACTTTCTCCCAGGTTTCGCTTCTTGCTGTCAACATTAGTAACGGAAGATCCGGGTTAGCTCTTCGCAACTCCTCGCATAATGCCCAACCGTCCATGACCGGCATCATAAGATCAAGAATAACCAAATCGACTGGCATGGAGGTATAGATGGACAGTGCCTCCTTTCCATCTGCAGCATCGATAGTTGCAAATCCGCCTTTGCTTAAAAAGAAACTGACAAGTTTGCGAATATTCGCATCGTCGTCAGCAACCAATATTGTAGGCATCCTATCCACTCTCCTAAAGAAATATCCTTCTTTGTTATGTGCAAAAGCGAAGAATGTCTACGTCCCGAAAACCTATTGCTGTCGCAGCCACCATATACGTCATTTATAGCTTTGATTTTACTTTAATGAAATTTCAAATGCGGAGCCAGCCTCACCTGCAAATACAATGCGGCCGTTGTCTGGTAAGACCACCTCATTCTTACCGCTGACCACGCTGTGGTTAATACAGATACCCGTCTGGTCATATACGGCAAAGCCTCCCTTTGCAGGAATCTTCACGGTCATGACTTTTCCTTTTACAGTCGCTGGTACCGAATACCATTTGGCATATCCGTCTGCTTGAATGGTTGTTACGGATTGTTTACCCCCATAGATTGGTTTCACTAGATCCTCACTGGCGTATACATAACCTGAGGCTTTCAGATACTCTCCTCCATCCTTTTTAGAGAAATGAATATCCATTGTATCCCGTCCGGCAGTACCAGGAATCTGCAATAGATTGGCTGCTTCGTTTGCTCCAAGAATCTTATTATTGGACATATACCCTGGATTCTCTTTATCCAGATGAATAGGCAGGATCGATGAAGCATTGAGATAGACCATGGATGTGGATTTTTCATTCAGCAGGTAATATTTTTTACCATCGCGCTTGTTCCATGAGGCGTTAATCTCCTTGGATAAGGCATTGGCTTCAAGCTTCTCTGCTTTATATTCTGAGAAAGCCAGTTGTCCGAGTCCTGGAATGGATATATAAGACCGGGACCAGAGGTAGGTATGTCCATTTTTCTCGACAACGAATTTCAACTTTTCTGTACCGTCGCCGTTAACAAAAGTACCATCTGCTGTATAGGTGTATTCTTGAGCCGGAATACCCGGAGCTGCAGGTACGGATACAGTCATTTGTCCAGCCGCACTTATTTTGATCTTCATCACCGAATTGTTGCCGCCATACATGCCTTCAGACTTGGACAATTCTTTAGGCATTGCTGCTTTCACGGGTATGCCAAATGATTGTTCCGGCTTTCGTTCTGTAATCATGCCCTTTTCCTCAAGTGCGCTGAGTAATAATTCATTCGCAATGAAATTATTGGTTAAGCTTGACCCGCCTGAAGAGATAACAGCTGCAGTCATATTGTATTCCGGAAGCACCACGAATGAAGACTGATAAGATAGCGTATCTCCGCCTTTCATGACGGCCTTAATGCCGTATTCGTTGAAGGGGAACAAGTTCACACTATCCCACCCTAACCCGTAAGACATGAGCGTATCGCTATCCTCTGGCCACATGCCTCTTTTATACTCTTCTTGCGCCATGGCTTCTACAGATTTACTGGAAAGAATGCCTTTTACCTCTCCCGTGAGGATTCTTGAGAATTTGACCAAATCTTCAGCGGTGGAATACAGACCTCCAGTACCGATAATATTATAATTCTCTTTTGGAAGCTGTCCCTTATAAAAAGGGGAATAGATTCCCGCCATTTCTGCCGGGTTAAGCACATCCTGTGGCGTTTTGGTATGCTTCATATCCAGCGGCTCTGTAAAATATTTGTGTATAAATGCCGTATAATTGATACCGCTAACCCGTTCGACCAGAATCTCGGCTAACGTAAAGCCATCGTTGCTGTAGACGGAGTATGCGCCGGGATCTGCCTTCAGGTGTTGACTCGCCAGTTGCTCCACAAACGTATCATGTGAATACGTGTCATTATCTCCGTACAAGGTGGCATTATTGGTTGAGGTGCCCAGAAGACCGGAGGAATGGTTCAGCAGCATCCTTGGGGTGATCTGTTTGTAGCGGTTATCTTTCATCGTGAAGTCAGGCATATAGTTCACAACAGGCGTATCCAAATCGATCTTACCCTCGTCCACCAGCTTCATTACAGCGGCTGTAAGCATCACTTTACTGGTTGAACCAATGCCATAGACCGTGTTCGAAGTAAGAGGTACTTTTCCGTTCACATCATTTTTGCCCGTTTGACCGGACACCACAATCTTCCCGCTATCAATGAGCGCATACTGCAGACTTGTCGTACCGTACGTCTCAGTCAGTAATTTGGCTTTGTCCATCACGGTCTTCTTCGTTGCCTCATACGTAAGGTTGCTGTTATTATTCATGGCAGCCGGTGCGGCCATTGCAGACATTGGAGCAAGCATCGTCAGCATGAGAGTCACAGCGGCTACAGTATTTCTTTTATTTACTGTCCTCATACTCAGCTTCATTTTTGTTACCTTGTTTGGTTTCATTCTGCATCTACTCCTGTCTTCATCTTGGTGTGAAGCCACCTTATCGGGGCACTAAAGACAGTATAACTAACCAAGATGTCCCCCTAATGACTACAACATGAACGGAGGATGAATGGGCCAAAAAAGGCTGTGCCATAATTAATACAAAAAGATCGCAGAAGATCAGTCCTGGAAGGAGGAACATAAAACCCGCAAAAAGCCTTGTAAAATCAAGGTTTTGTGCGGGTTTATATGTTGTATTAAGCCACGCTCCCTACCATTGACGAAGCAGCTGCCTGCAACGGATCGGCGTAACACCTCTCACATTCAAGAGGCTTGCGCCGCATACAATCGCGCATAAATGCCGCCGCTATGCAGCAGTTCCTCATGCGTACCCCTCTCGGCAATCTCTGTGCCCTCCAGCACGACGATCTGGTCGGCATGACGGACCGTGGATAGCCGATGGGCAATCACCAGTGTTGTGCGATCCTTCGATATTTCGTCCAGCGCCTGCTGGATCTCTTGCTCGGTCTTGGTATCAAGCGCCGAGGTCGCTTCATCCAGAATGAGGATCGGTGCATTGCGCAGAATCGCCCGTGCTATCGAAATCCGCTGTTTCTGCCCTCCTGACAGCCGTACGCCGCGTTCACCAATCACCGTATCGTAGCCTTGCTCCATCTGTGCTATGAAATCATGCGCTTTCGCCGCCTTCGCTGCGGCCATCACATCTTTCCCGGTCGCGTCCGCCCATCCATAAGCGATATTGTCATACACCGAGCCATCAAACAGGAAGGTATCCTGCAGCACCATCGAGATATTGTCACGCAGGCTGGAGAGCGTCACATCACGAATATCGATGCCATCCACTTGAATCGAACCGGTCTGCGGATCGTAGAACCGGTTAACGAGACTGGCTAATGTGGTCTTTCCTACTCCGGTTGTACCTACAAGCGCCACCGTCTTTCCAGGATCAATAGTTAAGTTCAGTCCTTCTAATACAGGAGCACCATCCGGATACACGAATGTGACATTTTGAAAGGATATCTGTCCTTGTATACGCGGCAAATGGACTGCATTTCGCTTCTCCTGTATGTCTTCCTCTTCTTCGAGCACATCATATACCCGTTTAAGGCCAGCAGCGGCTCGCCCGGACATTTCTACCAAGTTGGAAAAGGACTTCACCGGTTGATAGAACATACCCAGGTAGGCGATGAATCCAATGATATCCGCAATACTTACCTCGCCTGTTGCCATCAACCTGCCGCCTAGTATCACGACAAGCACGGTACCCAGCGCGGTCACAAATGCCAACAACGGCACAGAGGTCTCATAGAACAGACTGGCACGCAAATAGGTCTTCGTATGTTTCATAGCCAGACGGGAAACGTTGCCCCGCTCCTCCTCCTGCCGATTGAAAATTTGGATTTCCTTCATGCCCGACAAGTTCTCCTGCACCTTGCCAGCAATCTCTCCCCGCGCCTTGGAATTCTCTCCCCATAGCGGTGACAAGCGTTTGCTTTGCCATACCGTGATCGCAAGCAGCAACGGAATTGTGATCAGACTGATCAGTGCCAGCTTCACATTGATCGTCAAGAGCAGGATACCTACTCCAATAAAAGTCAGCCCGTTGATGATAAAGTCAGGAATGGCATGGGCAATGTAAATTTCCGCTTCCATCGCATCATTCACAACGCGCCCGGTCAAGTCACCCGTCCGGCTTCGATGGAAATAGCGCAAGCTCATCTGCTGATATTTGCTATATAATCTTGTTCTTAAATCTGCCACATAATGAAGTGCCGCATAATGGTTCATATAGCCGGCCAGTGATGTTCCGATGGCTTGCAGACAGGTGGCTCCAAGTAGCAACAGACCAATCTTCAGCGCTTCCGCGGCAAACCGGCTGCTACCTTCGGTCGCCAATTGTGTCAACGAGCGAAGCGCCCAGGGCAAATAAAACCCGGCAATCGTGGCCATCACGATACCGGCAAATCCAATGCCTAACTGCAGCCAGTATTTCCGTGCGCCCATCAGGACACGCCATGCGGTTCTCATGTGGCAATCGACTCCTTCTGTTCCTCAGCTTGCAGGAATCCTTGATCTACTTCTTGGTCTCTACGCTTATCACGCAATAGCTCGTACGTCACATACACCGGTCGCCCTGTTCGCGGTTCCAGCATAATCTCGGCATCAATGGCAAACACCTCACGCAGTGTCTGTACCGTCATTACATGCTCTGGCGAACCATGCTCCACCACCTGGCCCTCACGAATCGCCACCATATAGTCGGAGAAACGCGCTGCCAGATTAAGATCATGCAGCACCATCACAATCGTCACCTGCTGACTGCGATTCAGTTCATAGAGCAGTTCCAGTACTTCAAGCTGATGGGCCAGGTCCAGATAGGTGGTGGGTTCATCCAGCAGGATCAGATCGGTCTGCTGGGTGAGCGCCATCGCAATCCATACGCGCTGACGCTGACCGCCAGAGAGCGTATCCACCTCACGATGCTCAAACGCTGTAAGCTGTGTAACCGATAGCGCCCAGGTGACTACTTGCTTATCCTCTTTGGAGAGCTTGCCGAAACCTCGTTGATGAGGAAAACGCCCATAGGCGACTAATTGACCGACCGTCAAGCCGCTCGGTGCGGTTGGCGTCTGCGGCAGAATCGCCATCTGCTTGGCGACTTCCTTGGTGGACAGTGTGCGGATATCGGCACCATTCAGATAAACCGTGCCATTATTCGTCTTGAGCAGCCGGCCGACTGCCTTGAGTACGGTTGATTTGCCGCATCCATTGGGACCAATAATCGAGGTGATCTGTCCACGCGGAATCTGCAAATCCAGTTCTTTGACGATAAGCGTGTCATTATAGGCAATATCGATTTGCTCTGCTGTAATACTTTCCATGACGTCCTCCTAATTGGCCTTCGCTAGTAAATAAAGAAAGTACGGAACACTGATGACCGTAATGACGATTCCCGTCGGCACATCTCCCCCCAGGTTAACCGTGCGCGTAATCGTATCTGCCAGCACCACGACTAATCCGCCGGTCAGGCTGGCAGCCGGAATGAGCAATTTGTGATCGGGCCCGACCAGTTTCCTTGCCATATGCGGAGCGATCAAGCCAACGAAGAAGAAGCTCCCGCCAACAGCTACACTGCCAGAGGATAAAGCAACGGCAGCGATCGACAACCCCAAAAACTGCCGCTTCACGGAAAGACCCAGCCCTTCTGCCGTCTGATAGCCCAGATGGAGGGCGTTCAGCATCCGGGACTTGTAGAAAATATAGCCGATTAAAATCAAGACCCATGGTGCCAGTACAGCAATATAGCGCCAATCAGCGCCCCACAAGCTCCCCGCCAGCCAATTCAGCATGAAGTCCATCTGCGAATCATCCAGCTTGAGTGTCAGGAAGGTGGTCAGCGCCCCATACCCGCTTCCGAGTGCAACCCCGGTTAAGATCAGACCGATTGGCGAGAGGTTTCGCCCACGGTGATACGATAATAAGAAGATCAATCCCGCCGCCAGCAGGCCGCCGACAAAGGCCAGCAGCGGCAGGGCAATGAAGGAACTTTTTCCTGCCGATGCGATAAATACGACGAAGAACAGGACAAACAAACCTGATCCTGAGCTAATCCCCAGTGTCCCCGGACTAGCCATGTCATTGCGCAGCAAACTCTGCATCACGACCCCAGCCGCTCCCATTCCCAGACCTACCAAGATCGACAATACGATTCGTGGCATTCGAAAATCGAACAGGATCAGATTGTGCTTGCCGGTGCCGTTACCCAGGAGAACGTTCAGCACTTCCTGCGGTGAAAGATTCATCTTGCCGGAATTCATGCTAATGACAGCAAACATAAGGATGAGCACTATAAGCACTACATTGACGAGGATACCCCGTTGCACCGTATAACGCTGCTTGATCATTCAAATTCCCTCCTTTGCCTGCGGGCTAGGAAGAGAAAGTACGGCACACCAATGATGGAAAAAATAATGCCAATCGGTGTTTCGAACGGCCTATTGATCAAACGGCCAGCCAGATCCGCCGATACGGTCAGCAACGCACCATATAGCGCAGCTGCCGGAATAATGTACCTGTAGTCGACTCCGACCATATATCGCACAATATGCGGGGTAATCAGACCCACAAAACCGATTGGGCCAACCACGACAACAGCCAGTCCAGTCAGCACGAGCACGATAATCGTCGATAGCCCCTTGACCAGTCCGCTGCGAATACCGAGTCCACTTGCCACATCATCCCCCAGACTGAGCAGTGTAACGGAAGGAGCTAGCGCCAGCGCCAGCAGGACACCACCAACAAATAGAGGGGAGATAATCAGTAGTTCCCCCCACTTGGCCCCGGCTGTACTGCCTGCTGTCCAGAATGCCAATGCCCGGCCCAGGTTGTAATTGATCGCCAAATACTGACTGAGTGCGCCAAACAGCATGGAGATGGACAGTCCTGCCAGCACCAGCCGCTGAGGTGTCATCCCGCGCTTGCCCAGTGACGCGATGAAGTACGTGATCCCGGTCGCAAGTGCTGCTCCCAGACAAGCAAACAGCATCATCTGCCCATACGAATACCCCGGTAGAAAGGCCAGGCACAGCGCAATCGCGAATGCTGCCCCAGAGCTGATCCCCATCAGCCCGGAGTCGGCCAGCGGATTGCGCGTTGTCCCCTGCATGATCGCACCACAAACCGCAAGGCTACACCCGACGATCAGATCGGCTACGGTACGCGGAAGACGTAGGGTTTGAATAATTTGATGTTCAGTGAGCGTTGGATCAAATCGGAAAATAGCCTCCCATGCAGTCGCTAACCTCATATCAGCGGCGCCAAAGCTAATCGACGCCGCTGACATGAGAACCGTTAATCCAAGCCCTACCACCATGTACATGGTGAAGTTCACCGCCCCACGGCGATTGTGTTCAGGCTTGTTATTCATCGTATTTCCCAATCCCCTTATTTAGCTAATGCCAGCAACTGATTGACAATATGATCGATCAATGCACTGGAGGTCATTATATCCGTGGACCAAGATAGCGATGAACCCACCGTTACAATCCGGTTATGTTGCACAGCAGGTAGTGATTTCCAAACCGCATGATCAGCAGGAACTTCCGTATCTCCTAAGGCGATCAAATAATCCCCCATGTAAGCGGGCAAGACCTCCATAGAGATCTGTCCCCAATATTTATCAGCGTCAATAATATCAGTTTGAACCTTTGACGGTGCCTTCATTTGAAGCTGATTATACATAAGCTCGCCAACCGCATGCTTGGCTCCAGCGATGGAGTTCGTTTTATCACTGAATTCTCCCATAGTAATCGTCACGTCTGAAAGGCCTGCATTCTTAAGGGATAGCTTCGCTTCTTCGATTTTGTTAGCATAAGCATCCAAAACAGCCTCAGCCTCTTTCGGCTTATTCAGAACATTGCCAATAAAATGGATACGCTCTTCTGTAGTCATATCACCATAAGGGACATAAATGGTCGGGGCAATTTTGGATAAATCCTCATAATTCTCTTCGCCCCAGGCTAATATGATCAGATCAGGCTCAAGAGTCATGACATCTTCCGGCTCCATTTTTATGTTAATTGAATCTTTAATCTCGTTAGAATAGACTGCCTCTGTCTCACCCTTTGTCGCTCTCGCCACACCTAGAGGAGTTACGCCCAAAGCCACCACATCACCAACCAGATAATCGACTACAACACGCTGAGGGTTGCCAGGCACCTCAACATCACCCTTTACTGTAGATATCGTTCTGGTCTGCGAGACTGCTTCTGAAGCCTTCGTCTCCTGTACTTCCGGTTGTGTCGTCTGCCCGGTCTCCGCAGGCGGATTCACCGTTCCCCTATTATTCGCTGGCGTCCCCGACGTACATGCCGTCAGCAGCAGCATCAGGCTCATCGCCGCCACTAAGATCATTTCTTTACTTCGTACTTGTCCAAACATGCTTGATTCCCCATCTCTATAAGACTTGACTAGACTCGCCAGTTCCCTCTCATTGTAATGAAGATGAGAATCATTATCAATACCATTAACCTGCATGGATGGTGCGTTTATTTTCCGGTAATCACTCGGCGTCATCTTGTAATACTTCTTAAACATCCGAAACAGGTTCTTCTCATCAGCAAATCCAGATCCGGTTGCTATCTCTTTAATGGTTGCTTCTGTATGCTTCAAGTCATGACAGGCAGCTTCAATCCTTCTCTGAATGAGGTACTCCTGTAAGCTCATCCCTTCCTTCTTTTTGAACAGCCTAGTCAATTGTCCACCGCTGATCCCAAACATAGCGGCAATATCCTGGAACATAATCGGCTCCCTGTAATGTTTATCAAGATATATTTTGGCAGAACTGGCTGGAAAGGGCTGGAGATAGCGAATCTCGCCACCCTCAAAATCTCTATACACCCTATGAATCAATTGATATAGAAAACCCTTAGCCTGAAGCTGATCCATCGCCTTGCCGCGGTTCCAGTCATTCAACATTTGTTGAAACCAATCGAGCAGCAAGATAGGATTACTTGGTGTATAACCAAACTGTTGAACAAATGGATTTACTTGCTCCAGTAATTGCTGCAGGTGCTTCTTGAACAAAAGAGGGGATTCCGCTTTATAAAAGACCATAAAGGTCTTCACACTCTCCCTTTTAGGCGAAATACTGAGCAGGCTCCCCTTCCCGCCATGAACTAGACCGAAGCGTTCCATTCCAAATGTGGTTTCATTCAGTTGAATTTGCGCTTCCCCTCCACAGGCATAGATAAACATGCTGCTAGGCATTTTATACTGCTCCAAAGGGTATGCGGACGCTATATTCTGAAAGCGTACATCTATTAATGTAATGATCGAACGTGTCCAAATGCGGGCCATCGTATCGATCATCTCCGGTGTAAATACCTGGCTTGCTTCTGCTTCTTCTTGCATTAATCCGCGCTCCCTCATCTCACTTGTCCCAATTTATATACCTGCCTTTAATTGATTTTGATTATCATTATCATAATACTCAAGATTAGTATATCATCATTAAGTGACATTGGGGGAGCAGGCGTGATAAACAACCCCCAAACAAAAAAGAGCACCCCAAAGGCACTCTCATACTCAGTATTCAGCATTTATAAACCGCCGTCTCAAAGTTTACCCCTTGCCACCGCCCTTCACTATGCATAAGCGAAGATCAGAAATAAGAACAGCAGCATTGTACTGGCGCCACATGAATACCGGATCTTGTGGCTTGGACACAATTATGAAGTCTGCATCACTTTCAAGGAATTTGTTATGTAGCATTAAAAAATCATTCTTCAAAAGAAAGTAAAACGTCTTCAAAGAATATCAATTAAGTCTCTACGATGATAAAAATTTTTAAAAAGATCATCTCTCATACTTCCCAATTGTTTTAAAAGATAAACCGGCATTACGGAGATATCTACTGATCCTGATCTAGTAATGATCAATACCATTGAAGGGCGAGACGGTTATTTTGATAACTATTAACATTTATTATCTTCCAAGCATGGCGGACTGACGATCTAGCAAACTAATTACCCGAGCACCGCCATCCATTTTAAACCTTACTGATACTTGATAACTTTTTAGATCATTATTTGAACTCTGCTCATCTATAGTTAGGTACTTTTTATTTGTGGAATCGTAAATATAGTCTAATTGTATTTCTGATAAACTGAGTGCTCCAGATTCTCCGTACAAGTTAATTAATTCTTGCTTTGACATCCCTACTTCTGCTCCTTGGATTGTTTTATACTTTCCCTTGGATTCTTCGTCAATAAAAATACATACTACTGCACCGTCTCTATACATGATTGAAATTCCAGAACTATATGTACTAAACGTGGTGGTTTTTTTCCCAGGACCAAGTATCTTTTCAGCCTCCTCCGTGCTCATCCCATACTTTACAATTTCCTTTTCATTGTCCACTTTAACAATAGCGAGATCATCTGCATTAATTCCACTCGAAGATCCACAGGCAGTAATTACAGCTAAAAATAGTAAAGACAAAATGATTTTTCGCATGTCCATCCTCCGATATAATTCACGTAAAGTTTACTACACCAAAGTACCACACCGCCAATTCCTCAGTCTCGTGTAACTTACATAGGATATCAAATCCTGGGCATTACGTATGTGACGAGAATTTTCCTGAATGCAAAGAAATACCCCGCCATTGTTAGCGAGGTTGAGACGTGGGGAACAGCCTGCCATAAGCATTGTACAGGATAAAGTTAAGCAGAGGAAAAGTCATAACTTTTATTGGCCCGCAGGCGACAGCCCTGCCGGAGTAAAATCTATTAGCAGCTCGCCGAGCGCCACTGTATCGTATTTCATCGTTATTCCCTTTCCTTTCATTACCCTTTCACACCCGACATCGTAATGCCCTGAATGTAATAGCGCTGCAGGAACAGAAACAGGATCAGGATCGGAACCGTGGAAATGGTGCTTGCGGCAAGAATCTTGGACCAATCGGTTCCTTCCACCGAGGAGAACGTGGCAATGGCTACCTGGATCATCTGTTTCTTTTCGTCATTGATAACGATTAGAGGCCACAGATAGGAATCCCAGTTGCCAAGAAAGGTCATCAGCGCAAGGGTGATCATCGGCGGGACAGCCGCAGGCAAAACAATACTGGAGAAAGTCCGGGTCATCGAGGCTCCGTCGATTTTGGCCGCCTCCAGAATCTCATCGGGAATTTCCGCGAAGAACTGCCGCAGCAGAAAGATTCCGAACACAGACAGCATCGAAGGAATCACCAGCGCCTTATAGGAGTTCAGCCAGCCGAAATAATTCATCAGCAGATAGTTCGGGACCAGCGTTACTTCACCAGGAATAATCATCGCCGACATGAACAGGGCGAAGACAATCGCTTTGCCACGGAAACGCAGCTTGGCAAAAGCAAACGCCGACATTGAATTCACCAGCAGCACCAGCAGGGTTACACTCCCTGCAACAAACAGTGTATTCGCGATATAGCGGAGAAACGGGTTGCCCTCACTGAAGATAACCTCTTTGAAGTTAGCCAGCGTTGGCTGGACAGGAACGAACAAATGAATATTCAGACTGGAGGAGTACTTGAACAATTCCTCATAAGGGCGTAGTGAACCCGAGATCATCCAGAGGATTGGAATAATTGAAATAACAGCCAGAACGGTCATCACCGTATACTTGGCAATGCTTGCAAAGCGGTTCATGTGGATACCTCCTAGTAGTCTCATTAATGTTCCGCGTTCCGGAACAGTCTCATTTGCACGAGCGAGATGGCGAGAACAATCGCGAACAGAATAAAGGCGGCAGCGGTGCCGTAGCCCATCTGCATCTGCTGGAAGGCCATTTTATAGATATAATAGACTGCGGTTTCGGTAGCCCCGTTGGGTCCTCCACTGGTCAATACAAACACAAGGCCGGACAGCTTAATGGCATCAATGGTCGTCATAATCACCACGAAGGCCGTGGTACGGTTGAGCAAAGGAAGCGTAATGCGGAAGAACTGCTGTATTTTGGTAGCACCGTCTACCCGGGCCGCCTCGTATAAATCTTGCGGAATGTTGTTCAATCCGGCCAGGAAGATAATCATGAAAAAACCTACGCCTTTCCATATTCCCAGCATGATCACACCGTTCATCGCCGTATCCGGGTTGGACAGGAAATTGGTCGTGGGCAGATGAAGTGTCTTCAGCACATTGTTCAGAATCCCGAATTCCTTGTTGTAGATCAGTTTGAACACCGTTGCGGCCACTGCCGTAGAAATGACTACCGGAATGAAATAGAGTGTGCGGAACAGACCGGTAAGCTTGAACTTTTTCTGGATTAATAGTGCCAAGCCCAGTGAAATCGCGGTCTGAATCGGAATCACTACGATGGCAAAATGAAACGAATGCCTGAGACTGGCCAGGAAATCCCTGTCCGTCACCAGAGACTTGTAATTGTCGAGCCCGATGAAGCTGCGGGTCGATCCTACCAGGTTATAATTCTGAAAGCTGATCACAAAGGCTTGCAGCATCGGATAGAACACAAAGATGAGCAGCAAAGCAAAGGAAGGCAGCACGAACCACCAGGCGGTTATTTCTTCTCCCCGCAGAAACCGGCGGGGCTTTTTGCTGGATGGGGCAGTTTTGGAGGCAGACTCAGCTGCCGCTGTAACGCTTGTCATGATCTTTTCACTCCATTTCAATCCGGTTTATAGACGTACACGTTCATTACGGCATAGATTTGCCCACCCGGGGCAAGAGCTTTAATCTCCGTCTGGCCTTCCTTCAGCCCCTTCACGACAGCGGATGTTCCGGCACGGCTCTCCACCTGTGCAACGGCCTCATCACTCGACACCCAAGTAAGCTCCTGGGGAGCTGTTAGCGGAACGACCGCCGCTGCCGCTTCCACAGTGCCGCCAAGCGGAACATCCACACTGGATTGGCTCAGCAGGACGCGAAGCGGTTCGGGGCCGTCAGGCTCCTCATTCCGCCATACACTGGCCATCGGATACATGACGGCCTGGTCCAGCATCACGTCCCCTTGTTTCACATACAGCTCCAATCCATTGCTGGTAGCCTCCGGGAAAAGAATACTGGAAACCACAGTCTCACCGTCTGCGCCGAACACCTCCAGCGTCGATTCATCCACATAGATATGCAGCCTGACTTTACCGTTCACCGCTCTTAAGGGCGCCTGGACCGTTTCGGCAAACCCGGCTTCAAATGAACTGTCTCCTGATCGGGTTCGATCCACCGTAATCATTGAATTCTCGTTGTTATACGATATATTGGTCTCCTGATCTGCACCTTTTCTCAGTTTGATGCCGAATTCCGCCTCCCCCTTCACGGTGAACTCGGTATCAAGTTCATAGGAGGTCCCGTGCAGACCGGCCAGTGGATTGCTGCCTGGCTCTAGCCGCTGGGGTTCCAGCTTGACCGCTTGGCCACGCAAGGCTTCCAGCTCCTGCACCGGCTGCTGGACGAGGCGCAATCCCTCACCGGGAATGTCGCGCAGCTTCAGCTCCCGCGGCAGCGACAAATTCCCTTTCCACGGAGCGCTTGGCATCGAGAACGGATAGCGCCAATTGGACATCCAGCCGGCATAGATCCGGCGGCCGTCACTCTGCGGAATATCCGAGTAGGACACTGCGGCGTAGAAGTCTTTTCCGTAATCGGTCCACAGCACTTTGGAGGGTTCATTCCCGTTCTTGAATGTCTGTCCGTCAAAGCTGCCGATGAAATATTGCGCCGCCGAGCCACGGGTTGAGCTGTTATTGCCGATGCTGAGCGCCAGCACCCACCGGGTCTCCTTGCTGCCTTCCACGGGAAGCTCAAACAGATCCGGACATTCCCAGACGGCGGCATGTGAGCCCTGATCGGCGCCGAATTCGCTGGTCATCTTCCAGGTCTTCAGGTCTGGAGAGGAATAGAATCTCACCCGGTTGTCCACCGAGACAACCATCACCCAAGCGTGCGAAGGCTCATGCCAGAACACCTTGGGATCTCTGAAATCCTTGAGTCCCGGATTAGGAATCACGGGATTGCCCTCATATTTGATCCAGGTGCGTCCTTTATCAGAACTGTACGCCAGGCTCTGCGACTGCATTCCCCCTTTGAAATGGGTGAAGATCGCAACCAGTCCCGCTTCACCGCCAAAAAAACCGCTCGTATCCTTCCAGTCCACCACGGCGCTGCCCGACCAAATCTCCCCGAGCGAATCACGCAGGAGCGCTACCGGCAGATGCTGCCAGTGGATCAGATCCGTGCTGACGGCGTGACCCCACTGGCCGCTGTTCTGGTAGAACTGGTGATATTCACCTTCGAAATAAACCATTCCATTCGGATCGCTCATATTCCCGCTTTCCGGCGACAGATGATACTGCGGGCGGTAGAGCTCCGTGTAGTAATTGGGAACATCAGAAAACTGAAAGGCGGCAGGTGCAGTATTAGAGATGGCTTTGGACGGAGTTTTAGAATCAGAAGTATTGCTGCTATGATTGCCGTTGCCGCCAATAGTGCACCCTGCGATAACCAGCATTACTGCAGCCGCACACGCCAGTTTGCTTACAGTTTTGCTCTCTTTATGCGCTTGCTTCTCCCCCGAAACATTCATGCTGCATACTCCTATTCCTTGTTTAGTTGACACTATTGTAGCTGAACGGCCAGAGAAATCCTTTCAATATGATCGGCTCGGAAGTTGTGATGTTCTCAGGGGTGATTCTTCAAATACCATTCACGGTATTCTTTGGGGCTTTTGCCGCTGTTTTTCTTGAAAGAGGTGCTGAAATAGCTGGAACTGGAGTAGCCGACAAGCATGGCAATATCGGTCAGCTTCAGTTCATTCTCTTGCAAAAGCTGCTCTGCCTTGGTCATTCTCAGCCGGGTGACATAGTCGCTGAACGTTATGCCCACATGCTGCTTGAACAGCCCGGATAAATAGGTCTCATTCAGATGAAACATTTCGGCGAGGGAAGAAAGCGCCAGCTCGTAAGAGAAATTCTCCTCCACGTATTTCCTGACCGCTTCGACCATATGCTGTCCGCTGGAGAAGCGGAGCTTCTTCACTTCGTCCATGACAAGCTGCGCCAGCTCATCAATCTGCCCCCGCACACCTTCACGCGACTGGTAATCGGCAATGGTCCTCTGACAGTTCCACAAATACTTCTGCAGGGCGGAGCCGCCGAGCTCGAACTTTTTGGCGATGGAGCTGAACATCAGCAGCATCCGCAGGGCCAGAAAGGTGAACGCAAACATCGGCGTATCTCTTTCGCTACTGAAAATAGTGTCAAGCTGCTGGCGGAAGGTGCTCATGTCCAAATTTTCAATCGCCTGCACCAGCTTCCGCTCCACCTCCGGGGTAAAAGCCTGCATAAGCTCCATCACTTGGCTCCGTTCGCCCGTTCCATCTTTATACACGGTGTTTTGGCTCCAGGACAGCATGCACGAAGCATAACCGTTCTTCAGCCGCTTGAGTCCATTCACTTCCTCGCCAATCCCCGTCACACATTCCAGCTTCAGGTAACTGGCGATGTTTCGCTTCAGTTCTCCTACGAACCTGTCCGTTCGATCGGCATACTCCGGCTCCGGCTTCATAATAATCAGCAAATACATCATCGCGGAATTGGCGACATCGCTGAATGGATAGATTCCTTTCCGCTTGGCAGCCGTCTCCCGGCATAACATCTGAAAAGCCAAATTGAGCAGATCCCGGCGCTCTTGCCAGTCCGCCATCCGCCCCGCCGGTACTCTCATCTCCACAGCGACAAACTGCAGCTTCAGATCATCCGCCGTCAGCGGGGTCAGCTGGAGCTGCTGCAGCCGTTCCTTGATCGCCGCCAAGCTGTACCACTCGTCCTTGACCATTTGCAGCAAAAAATTCTCCTGCAGCAGCCGCAGCTGCTCATTTTTCTGCAGCAGAGCCTGCCGTGAGGCCTGCAGTTTTTGTTGCTCCTGTCTAATTTCTTCAGCCAGCTTGCCAAGCAGCTCATTCAGTTCTGCGCGGGCTACCGGCTTCAGCAAATAATCCTTCACTCCAAGCTGTATGGCCGATTTCAGATAATCAAAGTCAGAGTATCCCGACAGCACAACCGTCCTCAGCAGCGGATACTTCGTTTTGCAGATGCGGATAAATTCAATGCCGTCCATCTGCGGCATACGGATATCGGAAATGAGGAGCTGCGGCAGCGGTCCCTGCTCCAGCAGCTGCAGCGCTTCATTGGCGCTTGAGGCCTCCGAGACCACCCGGAAGCCGGCGGCTTCCCAGTCGATTTTGGCTTTGATACTGTTGCGGACCCCCTTCTCATCATCCACCAGCATAATGTCATACATGATAATCACCTCTCTATCAGCGGCAGCTTCAGTGTAATGGTTGTTCCTGTATTTAGCTTCGAATCAAGCACGGCTTCAAACTGTTCGCCGTAATACAGGCGGCAGCGGGAGAGTACATTGCGTAGTCCGATGCTGTCCCCTTTATGATTTAAGATTCCCACACTGTCCCTAAGCTCCGTATCGGCAAGAATGCTGGCGATCAGTTCCGGTGTCATTCCTGAACCGTTATCCTGGATCTGCAGGTGCAGGCGCTCTCCGCACACACTGGAGGTGATGGCCACCTCGGCGATTCCCCCTTTTTCCAGGCTGTACTTCACCGCATTCTCTACCAGCGGCTGCAGAATGAACTTGGCGATGAGCAGCTGATCCGCGGCGGAATCCTGCCGGACCTCCACCATCAGATGATCCTCATGCCGCAGCTTTAGGAGGAACAGGTAGTCACGGATATAGCCAAGCTCCTCGCTGACTTGTACCAGATCCGTATCGAGACTCAGCGAATACCGCATCATTTTACCCAGTGCTTCCGTGGCGTCCATGACCAGATCCTCCCGCTTCATCGCCGCCAGACCGCTGATGATCTCCAGTGTATTGTTGTAAAAATGCGGATTGATCTGCAGCAGGAGCGCTTTGTATTCGGCATTTTTCCGGCGTAGATTGGTCTCGAATTCCGTCTCGATCAGATACTTCAGCTGACGGGTCATCTGCTCAAATACACCGGCCACATAGTCCACTTCGCTCTGCCGCGATCTAACCTTGGGCATATCCTTCATCGCCAGCTCGAACTGCCCGTTTCTCACATGCCGCATGGCCCGGGCCATGGCACTTAATGGCTTCGTTATGCCGGTAGAGAGCCACAGCGCCACAATAATGACAAGGATCAGCAGCACAAAGCTGGCAAGGAGCAGCGTTTCTTTGAGCCTGGTGATGGTCGCATACAGCTCCGCCTCCGGCACCTCGCCGACGATAAGCCAGTTCTGTGCAGGCAGCCTGCGGTAAAAGAACAGATAGTCGGTCCCCCCTTGGTGAAGCGGGAAAATGCCGCTGGTCTGTCCGCCACTCTGTTTCTGCACAGTTGCAAGCCCGTCTTTAAGCAGCCCCTCAGCTCCTCTCAAATCCTGATTGAGTACACTGAGACCTTCAGCCGTCAGCAGGAAGGCTTTGCCGCTTTTGCCGAAGCTGATTTTATCCAAATCCTGGCGCAGCAGCACCGTAGGATAATTGAGTTTGATTACTCCAACATCCTTAAAGGACTGGAGCTGCACCAAAGGAAGCACAAGACTATTAATCTCGCTCGAACGTATGCTGTCGTCGGCCTGATCTTTGTCCTTATGAGCCTGCGTCCAGCGTACGTCCTGCTCCTTAAACTGGCTGTACCAGCTGCTCTTCAGGTAGCCCAGATCCTGTGTCCATAACCCGCCCTTTCCCTCCGCAAAGGTGGAAATGGATATCACATTCGAATTATTGATCGCATAAGAGGATAACAGCTCCCGCAGCTTTTGCTTGGCCAGATACTGCTCCCCCTTAGTGCTCTCATCGTTCAGGTCGGCGGTTATCCATTCCTGTGTGATGTCGCTGCTCAGCACCTGGTTGCCCATATCCTCAATCTGCGTCAGCAGCGTGCTGACATGGGAGGCAAATTGGTCTATGGTTTGCAGCGTGGACGTCTGGGTAGATGTACGGATCTGCTCCGATGACTCCTTGCTGAGGATGAAGACAACCGCCGTAATCGGAAGGATCAGCAGGATCGAAAAAGCCCACATCAATCTGCTGCGTAACGAGTAGAACATGACAACCGCACCCCTTGCTACAAGTGGAAACGGCTTAGCCGCCCTTTGGATAAAGGGCGGCTGCCGTTTCTGTAATGTTTGGAAATTGTATTATTTTTGCGGCAGATCTGCATATGCCTTGTCAATCTTTTTGATGGCGTCGGCAATGGCTGCATCCGCGTTGCGTCCGGCGATGGTCACTTCCTCAATCATCTTGTTTACCGCTTCGGACATTTGCGGGAAGACCGGTGTAATCGGACGCGGTCTGCCGAACTTCTGATTCTGTACGACAAAGATATTCTTCGGATATTGACCCAGCTCAGGGAACTCTTTGGCTACTGAATAGCGGGCCGGAATATCTTTTGTGATCGAGCAGTAGGTCTTAGCCCCTTCAGAGCCCGTTACCCAGTTTACAAACTGCCAGGCCGCATCGGCATTCTTACTCTTCGAGGAAATGGCCAGCGACCAGCTTCCGTTCGCGACAGCCTGCTGGGTTTCCTTCGGAAGCGGGGCGATATCATAATCTTCGCCTAATTTGAAATTAGGGAACTTGTCGGCATAATTACCCAGTGACCAGGAGCCGTCCACCGTCATCGCCAGCTGGCTGTTCGGGAACGGGTCTGGCGGGTACTCCAGGGAGGACACTTTATCTTTATTATACAGGTCGGAGAAGAATTGCAACGCCTTTTTGGTCTCTGGCTTATCCAGGTAACCTTTGGAAGTTGTTCCATCCGGACTCATGATCTCGCCGCCAAACTGCCAAATTATCGGATATTTAAAGTAGGCTGCTGTTCCTGCATTACCGAAGCCTTGCGCCGGATCAATGCCGTACACGCCTTTGGCCGGGTCGTTCAGCTTTTTAGCTGCATCCAGCACCTGATCCCAAGTCCAAGGCTCTTCCGGGTTCTTGGAGGGAAGAGGGATTCCCTTCGCTTCAAACATTTTTTTATTATAAAAAAGAGCAATGGAGGATTCAGTGAGCGGAGCCATGTAAATTTCATTATTATAGGTATACGTGGCAATGGTCGATTCCGGAATATCCTCCAGATTACCATCCTTCTTGAAAAAGGCGGTCAGCGGCTGTAAAGCACCCGCCTGGGCGTAAGAAGCCATATTCGGGCCGTCGACGGCCATAATATCAGGGGGACTGCCCGAAGCAATGGATGTTCTCAGCTTGGTATCGTAATCGGCATACGGAATCGGGCTCATCTCAACCTTGATATTAGGATGCGCTTCATTAAATGAGGCCACCAGCTTGTCATAGGCCGAATTCTCGGCGTCATTGCCCGAGTTTCTCCAGAACGTGAGCGACACCTTCTCTTCTTTGGGTGCCGACGAAGCTCCCGCCTCCGGCTGCGCGTTATCCCCTTTGCTTCCACATCCGGCGAGCAGTCCGCATGCCAACATCGCGCTTAGTACCACTTTACTCTTACTGTTCAATAATGCCCTCCCCTTTCATCTACTGTCTACGCTTACAACTGAATATTATCAAACCTGCCCGATGATAAAATTCATTATCCTCTGCACTGAACTTTTAAAATGTTCGGTATTTCTATCAAAAGCAATCACTTTTCATCATATGTTCTTCTCTATACTGGCCGGGACTTACACCCACAACCTTCTTGAATACCTGGCAGAAATACCGCTGGTTATCATAGCCGACACTTTGGGATATTTTGAAGATTTTGAAGCTGCTTTCTCTTAGCATCTTTTTCGCTGTCTGAATGCGCAGCAACGTGATATATTCCAGAATGGTCTGTCCGGTCGACTTGGAATACAAGTTGCTTACATAGGAAGAATTGAGCCCGAACCGTTCGGCCAATTGATCCAGCCCAATATTTTCATGGTAATGGGCTTCAAGGTACGCTTTGATTTCCTGAACCACTTTTTCCTTCATGGTAGTCTTGGTTACACTCAGATAAAATTGCACACTCTTCGCTAAATCCTGCAACTGTTGCTGCAAAGACGCCCAGTCCGGCGTGTTCAGTATCCTGTCCATCAGCTGCGGGCGGGCGCCGATCACTTTCTCAATCTTGATTCCATAGTCCTGTTCAATCAGATCGAGCATCCGGTTCCCCCACTCTATGCCTGCCTTCTTAAGCAGAACAGGAGCCATCAGCCGTCCCGTCCCCCATTCCATCCAACGTTCAAGCATCTCCTCGAACTCCTTCTGTTCGTAACGCACGAAGGACTGGATGTAGTCAGACCATTGGGTCAGCCTATGCTCAGATACGCGGGTAATCTCCTCTAAGCGGCTCCCCTCCATAACCGGAACCCCAAAGAATACCCCCATTTCACATGCCTTATCGGCTGCCGCAAAAGAGAGATTTGCCTGTGTAATTCCAGCTACAACCGGCCCCAGTCCAAACGACAATGAAATCTCGTCCGCTGAGCTGTCATTCGAGAAGGCTTCGGCTGCAGCCAGCACAATTTCTGTTAATGGCTCATTGACCTCCATGGCCGCCATACATAATAAGATGACTTTCTGCTGCTCGTAGAGCAGGTCCACAACGATTCCGCGATTCGTCAAAAAGCTGAGGAGCGCATCCGTAGCGCCATTATTCTTCATTCGTTCAAGCCACAGCGTCTGCGTACTTCCAATCACGAGGACCGCAAACTGGTTATACCGTTCGTAGGGCGTCTGATCGAACGATGAGCGTTTGGCATGGACGATTAGATCTGTAAACGCCGCCCGGTCCAAGGTTGCCACATTCCGAAGCTCAGGGCGATTCTCCGTGGCATCCGCTTTACGTTCCAGACGCTTGAGCGCTCTTGAGACCGTCTTGGCTACTTCCTCCAGCTCTGCCGGCTTGATCAGATAATCCACAGCCTCCAGCTTGATGGCTTCTTTGGCATATTCGAACTCGGAATACCCGCTAATGATGATACATTCCGCCTTACGGCCTTTCTCCTTCAAGGCACGGATCAGCTCCAGCCCATTCAGGCCGGGCATCCGAATATCTGTCAGCACAATGTCCGGATCGGACTGAAGAATCCGTTCCAGGGCTTGCTTGCCGTTAGTTGCCGTCCCCACGATCCCTATCCCATACGCGTTCCAGTCGATCACAGCCGACAATGTCTCCACCACCAGCTGTTCATCATCCGCTATAAACAGTTTATACATGATGTAATCCCACCTTCATAGCCGGTCTTCATCCATGATTCCGATCCTTACGGTAACTTTGGTTCCAGTGCCTGGAATGCTGTCTATGCGCAGCCCGTGGTTCTGGCCATAATGCAATTGAATCCTCTCCTGGATATTCCTTAATGCATATCCCTTAGGCTGCGTAACCGCAGGATCAAAGCCTACGCCGTCATCCTCGACTTCGAATACAAGCGTCTCTCCTTCGATACGTCCCCGAATGTAAATTTTCCCTTGGCTCTCCTTCAGCTCGATCCCATGAAAAATCGCATTCTCCACCAGCGGCTGTAACAGGAGCTTAAGCATACGGATATGCTCAATTTCCGGTTCAAGCTCAATGGTCACCTCGAACTTTCCGTTATAGCGGATATTTTGAATCTCCAAGTAATTTTTCACCTGGTCGATCTCATTACGGACAGTGGTAATGTAGTCCCCATTATTCAAGCTTAACTTAAACATGTTAGACAGCGACATGACCATTTTCGAGATGTTTTTGGCACTGATTCGTTCAGCCATCAGATAGATGGAATTCAGCGTATTGTACAGGAAGTGAGGGTTGATTTGACTTTGCAGCGCGTGCAACTCTGCTTCCCGCTCCTTCAGCCTGGCTTCTATTAATTTGTCCGATAATTCAGAGTTGGTGCGGAAGGTCCTTAAGAACTGATTGCCTATTTTCCCGATTTCATCTTCCTCCTGAAAGAGGATTCCTTCGATCCTCTCCCGTTTGGCAGCCTTTCTGGCAACGGAGGAGAGTAAAGTCAATTGCTTCGTGATACGCTTCGAGATTAAATACGAACCGTAGGCAGCCAGCAGGAAAGCCACCATTGTCAGTGTTAGCGTAATATTACGTATCCAGACAATTTCCGAATTGATATTAGAATACGGGATCATACTGACCACTTTCCACTGGGTTACCGGATTAGTATCGAAGGTGATGACATACCGCTCTCCGCCCATCGTCTCGATGCGGGTGCCCCGTTCAGGCAAGCCGTAGAGCAGATCCATTTCTTTGGGAGGAAGCTGCTTCAGGTCGGCAGTGCGGGAGTTATAATAAATGACTTTATTTTGCTCCAGGATCATCAGATTCCCGTTTTCCGCATTGGAAATATTTCGAAACATTTCATCGAAGACCCGCCTGTCGATTGAAATGATTAACATGCCGATCGGTTCGAGCGTCTCCAGGTTGTTTAACTGTTTACCATACAGCAGCAGGTTCGGAGTGTCCTTGACAAGCCGGACTTCATCGCTGTTCAGCCACAAGCCCCGCCCGCCCATCCCTCCCACCTGTTGATACCATTTCGTCCGTGAGACTGCCTGATAGATATTGTCGTACGTTAACTTGTCCCATTGGTTTGTAGTAATCAGTTCCCTTTGCCCGCTGCCCACGTAAACGTAACGTATATAGGATTTGTTGTTGGTAATATTGACGATCAGGCTGCGGGTCGCATTTTGAAGGTCATAGATCTCCTTGAAATCATTCTTGCTATAGGCAAGGAAATTCTGAACATCACGGGAGGACAACATCAGCTTAGAGATCGCCTCCACATCGTTCACGAACGTCTGGATATTCCAATTGATGGAGCCCAGCAGATTGGAGGTGGTGTCGGACATCTTGTTTTCGATCACTTTGCTTAAATAGATGAAGGTTAAGGAAGCAATCAGCACAAGCGGCAGCAAGGAACAGGCGATGGACAGTATAATGATTTTGCTGCGGATGCTGATCGACAGGAACAGCCGGTGTATTTTCATGAGATCCCCCTGACCCTGCAAAGTTGCAGCCTGGTACTTTCAGTATACCCTCTGGCCAAGGGATGCGGGAGATCAACCTTTCGTTGCTCCTGCGGTCATGCCGGAAATAACGCTCTTGTTGAACATGAAATAGACCACCATCGTCGGAATGGTCGTGATGCTGATGGCAGCAAAGGTCGCTCCCCAATCCGTCAAACCGTACTGTCCAATATAATCCATTAAGCCAACTGGAATGGTCCGTGATTTCAGATCATGAATAAACGTATTGGCGAATATAAATTCATTCCAGACGAATATCAGATTCATAACGACAACTGTGACGATCGTATTCCGGGATAGTGGGAAAATCATACGCCAGAACACCTGATACACACCACAGCCATCCATTACAGCGGCCTCCATGATCTCATTCGAAATGTATTTATAGAAGCTCACGAACAGATAAATCGAGATCGGCAGGGCAAAACCTACTTGGGGCAAAATAAGAGAAGCGAGCGTATTGATAATTCCTATTTTGTTATAAAGAATGAACAGCGGGATGAGCACGACCTGAATCGGGATCATAATGCCGCACAGAAATAAGAACAGCACACTTTGACTCCATTTAAACGACATCTTCTCGATCACGAAAGCGGCCATGGCACTGAATAGGATCACAAGCACGATAGTCGTCATGGCGACTATGATACTATTGGAGAAATAAGTCCCCAGGTTCCCTTTGCTCCACACATTGAAGTAATTATCGAAGGTGTATTGGCTTGGCAGGCTGAGCGGATTATCCCCTGAGAAATCGTTAGGCCCCTTAAAACTGGAGATGAACACCCAGACCAGCGGATACACTTGAATGACAAGCAGCGCAAAGGAAACAACTAGAAGGACCGCCTTGGAATAGCCAGAAATTTTCATCATCAGATCTCCTTACTGTCCATCATCCGTCTGATAAAGGCAACTGCAATGAGGCTTTCAATGACGATAAATACAGCCATCGCGCTGCCATAGCCGAAGTCCAGACTGGAGAATGCGGTTTTATACATATAGGTTGGCAATAATTCGGTTACGCGGCCAGGCCCCCCGTTCGTCATGATATACGGGATGTCGAATCCTTTCAGCGCCCCTGTAGTCGCCATAATGATTGAGACCATCAGAACCGGCTTGATCAGCGGCATTTTGATCGAACGAAACAGCTTCCACGAAGAAGCTCCATCCATTCTGGCCGCCTCCTCGATATCGGCAGGAATGGAAATTAACGCACTATACAGGATAATCATATAAAGACCGATATAACGCCAGCCTTCGGGTACCGATACCGCAGTCAGAGCCCAATTGAGGTCGGACAGCCAAGGCTTGCTCCAGTCGCCAAGACCGATCTGCTGCAGGCAATAGTTCAGGATTCCGACCGGCTCGAACGAGTACACATTTTGGAACAACTGGGCTATCGCTACTGAGGTGATGATGGCAGGGGCAAAAAATAAGGTTTTGAACAACTCTCTCCCTTTGGTGATGCTGGTCAGCAGGATGGCAACCAGCAAACCGAGCAAAACCTGCATGGCTACAATAATGGAGACATAGATCAGATTGTTGCAGAATGCCTTCCAGAAGGTCTTATCTCCGCCGAACATCTTGGTGTAATTGTCAAAGCCGATATAGAGCATATCGGATACTCCGTCCCAGGAGAAGAAACTGAAATACATCGACCAAAGGATAGGCGCCAGCACGGTGAGCAAATACACCAATAATGCAGGCAGCAGAAAGACGAGAGCGGCTTTGCGGTTGCGCAGGACTTTATCCATAGGCTTGCTCATTCCCTAATTTTAGTTTTTTTATTGTACTTACAGCAGCCAACCAGCTTGCGGCTGGCCGCCATGTTCAGCATCGCTATTTGAAGTATTTCGGTGCGTTTTCTTTAATCGCCTGATCCATTAGTTCGGCAAATTCTTCCGGAGTATGGGCTCCCAGAGCCAGGGCATTCAATTCGTTGCCGAGCAGCTCATTCGTGGCCGGATCAAGGCGCGTATCCCACGGAACCGCAAACACGTTGCCGGATTTCGCAATTTCATCTTGAATCTTGTAGAAGAGCTCCGGCATCCCCTGCTCTTGATCAAGTGAATAATTGAAAGGCGAGAATTGGCCTTTCTCCGTATAGGCCTTAGGGTATTGTTCCAGAAGGAATTTGACGAATTCCTTCATCGTATCATCGAAGGTCTCCTGGTTGAAGGCAACGCCGATGCCCGAGTTAATAAAATAATCATTCTCAGCCGTTGTCGCACCTTCCATCATGGGAAGCCTGAAAAATCCGATATTGTCCTTCATTTCTGCACTTACCTTATCATTTACGAAGTTCATGGTCTCCCACGAACCCATGTAGTACATACCGGCTTTGCCGCTCAGGTACAAATCGCGCGCTGCGGTGTAATCCGTTGCAGTGAATCCTTGCTGAAAGTACCCTTTGGTGCCCAAATCATGAACGAACTTAATCCCTTCCATCCCGGCCGGGTCCTTGAAGGATGCTTTGCCCTGCTTTACATTCTCGATGAAATCATTGCCTGTCATGCGGAACGGTTTGTACGCCAGGTACCGGAGAACCGGCCATTTATCCTTGCCGTCGACAGCAATCGGCGTAACCCCGCTTTGCTTCAGCTTCTCGGCAACCTCCATGAACTCATCGAACGTCTTCGGCGGCTCCAGGCCAAGATCCTTGAACATCTTGATGTTGTACCAGAATACCTCGATGCCATATTCCAGCGGGAAAGTATACATGCTGCCGTCTGCGAACTGCTGATATTGCAGAGCCACCGGGCGGAAATCTTTATATTTCCCCAGCTCCTCCAGCAGCTTTTTCATATCGACCAGTTTACCTTGCTCCACCAGCTTGGAAGCATAGGCATCCGGATCTGTATCGAACATGGCGGGCATCTCATTGCTGGCAATCAATGTCCGAAGCTTCTGCAGGTAGGATGGGCGGTCACCCGTGCCCTCCAGAACCAGCTCGAATTCCGGATGCGTCCGGGAGAACTCTTCTGCAATCTCTTTTACAGTAACAGCCGGAGGGCTGTCTACGCCGCGGGCCACGAACCACTTGTATGTTTTCTTGTCCACCTTCTGCGGATTTGCCGATCCGGTTTCTGAAGCGCCCTTATTCGTATTTGTGCCTCCGCATGCGCTCACCGTCGCCGCCAGGACAACCAGAGATAACGAGAGAGTCAGCCATTTGACATAACGTTTCATTTATAAGACCTCCTGTTAGTTGGGAACTGAAAGGGATGCCTGTTCAAAGTTCGCCCGGCCTTCCTGAACAAAACAGCCCCAGTTGCCGGTTTTTAGATTATACAAACGTGTAGTCATGGCGACCTGATCGGCCAAGTATACGACGCACACCGAATTCTCCACAACGATCTCGATATTATAATTCGTATCGGCATGTAATTCTACCGGCACCTCCAGCTCCACCGCATGCGGGTGGTCTCCTTTGATATGCCACTGCATCTCCCCCTCGATCCGGCGGGGCCACATGTCGAACACCAGTCGGTTATGAATAGGCTCAAGGCGAATATAATAGGCGTCGTTGTTGTCCTCGCTTGCCCGAAGCATAATCCCGCAGCTTCTGGTTCCTTCGGTGAAGGATAACCGGGCTGAAATTTTGCAGGTTTCCGGCATGGAACCGGCAGATATGCAAGAGAAGGTCTCGTCCGCCGCCGCCGCTATCCCTCCCTCTGACTCCTTCCACTCCCCAAGCCGGGAACCCCACACGGCAGCCTGTTCCTTGGCAAAATGACGGGAGACCGTCTCCGGGATACGAACTGTTAAGGTTCCATCCTGTTCCTGAACGAGTTCGTGCACGACCAGATTCCCGGCCCATTGCCAATCCCCGTAATCATCCCCGTTTTCCTTGCTTGGGTCCCAGCCAAAGGCGTAACGCTTATTTCCGTCACTCCATGTTTTCGCAGCATAGAACGCTCTGGCGTCAAACGCATCATTTCTCGGCGCCGTCCAAGGTCCGCTTAAAGATTTACTCATGCGGTAATGGGTGACAAACCGTTCCGAGAACGTGGAGTAAACCAGATACCACCATTCCCCGATTTGAAATAAGTCAGGGCATTCGTGCGTCACGTACAGGTTCGGATTCCAGAACGGTTCGCGGATTTCCCATTGCCTCAGATCCTTCGAAGCACAGAGTCCGATGCTTCCCCGGCGCCGGGAAGGACCTTCTTTGTTCCTGGCAGCGAGAAGCATCCAGTACTCCCCCGCCTCTTCGTTCCAGAATACAAAGGGATCGCGCCAGTCATGCCTTTCATATTGAATTCCGTCGGAATAGAAGGTATCCTCGGGGATTTTCCGCCACTGCTCCATATCTGTGCTCACGGCGTGCATGACGCATTGGAGCGGCACTCCGTTCTCTACGAATTCCGGATTCGGATTGAGTCCGGTATAGAACAGATGATATTCTCCCTGGGCTTCGATGATCGAGCCGGTATAACAGTTAAGATCCTGCTCGCTCACACTTCCATGCTTCAGCATTTCGCCCATTTCTTCGTAGTGTACGAAATCACTTGTGCGGAGCTCGAACCAGGAAGTTCCCTCCCCATGATTACTCTTGTTCTCCCTCCAGTCATGAAGATAGAACAAACGGAATGTACCGTCTTTATAGTAGGGAATGAGGTCTCCCACCCAGGCTCCTGCAGGCCTGTAGAACAAATTCGACACTGTTTGCAACCCCTTTCTTTTAACGTGCCTTGAGTATATAACATTAAGAAAGCGCTTTATATTCCAAGTTCTTTATCCTTTGTTCAATATTTTTGGCTTTTAAAAAAACCTCCGTCTGCCATCACAAAGTGGCAACCGGAGGTTCTTTTGAATTATTGAATGCTGGACCTTACATTTGTACGTGAATCCAATGCTCTTACTCCCAGTGCTAATGCCCCACACAAGCCAGCATTATCGCCGAGCTTAGGGGCGACAATATAATGTTCGATATCCGATACAATAGACTTGGCACTCACGTATCCATTGAGAATGCTGCCCACCTGCGCCCGGATCATCGGGAATAACTGGGCTTGCTTCATCACGCCCCCGCCGAGAATGACTTTCTTAGGGGATAACGTCAGGATGACATTCGATATGGCCTGCGCGATGTAGAACGCCTCCATCTCCCATGCCGGGTGGTCTTCCGGCAGTGTATCACCCTTAGCCTTCCATCTTGCTTCCAGCGCCGGGCCTGCGGCCATGCCTTCCAGACAATCGCCATGATAGGGACAATTGCCAGCAAAGTCATCGTTCGGATGCCGTCTTGTGAGGATATGTCCACCCTCTGGATGAACAAGTCCATGTACCAGGTTACCCTCGGTATAGACGCCGACTCCTACGCCAGTCCCGATCGTATAGTAGACGCAGCTATCCAATCCTTGTGCTGCACCCCATGTGGCTTCGCCCAACGCGGCAGCATTGACGTCCGTATCCCAACCGACCGGAACATCGAAGACCGATTTTAGCGTACCCACGAAATTATATCCGGACCAGCCGGGTTTGGGCGTTGTCGTCACATAACCGTAAGTCGGACTGGAGTGTTCGAGGTCGATCGGACCAAATGATCCGATCCCTATGCTATCGACTCTCTTATCGCGGAAGTAGGCGATGACATTCTCCATCGTCTCCTCGGGTCGACGCGTCGGAAAATGAACCCGATCTTCAATCTCCCCTAATTCATTCCCGACACCACAGACAAACTTTGTTCCGCCTGCTTCAATTGCCCCGATTCGCATGAGCTTCCTCCTTGACCTCATCTCTCCATATGCTTCCCAGCTCATTGATCTGGAGCGACACCAGCTTTACATTTCCGCCTACCGCGTAGAGCTCAAGTCCGTTGCTTTCGGAAGCGGGGAAAATCATGTCCGAGATGACTGCTAGACCCTCACCACCGAACACTTCAATCGAAGACCAATCCATGAAGATGGACATGCGTACACGGTTATCAACAGGCAGCAGCGGTGCCTGGTGCTTAGCTGCGAAGTCCGGATGGAAATTCGTAGTGCCTGAATTCGTGCGATCGACAAACAACTCCATGTTCAGGGTATCGTACCCGACCACCGTTTCTTCATCTGCAGACTTTCTAACCTTCATTCCGAACTCCGTTGCGGTTCCAATTTCGAATTCCGCGATTAATTCCGCTCTATCAGTGGTGATGTCCGCCAGCGGATTCGTACCCGGAACCAAGGTTACATTCTCCAGAGCCATAAGCGGTGAACCGGTCTTTCTCAATTCTTCTACCGGTTCTTGCACCAGACGAAGGCCTTCCCGATAGGTTCTCAACTTCAGCTCCCGTGGAATGGATGCATTTCCCCGCCACTTGTCAGTCGGAAGTGTCCCGGCATACCGCCAGTTGTTCATCCAGCCGATCCAGAGTTTACGTCCGTCTCCTTCCGGTATATCGCTCCAGGTGACGGCTGCATAGAAATCGGACCCGAAATCAATCCATTTCACATCATGAATCGAAAGAATAGGCTCGTCAGGTGTAAATGTCTTACCATCGAAGCTGCCGACGAAGTACATCATACCGGAGCCGCCTGCCGGTGGTTCAGGCTCGTTCGGGTTCACTCCATTACAATCGCCTACACTTAGAATGAGCACCCACTTCTTCTGATTGGGATCACCATCGACATGAATCGAGAATAGATCCGGACATTCATAAACGCCGCGATGTGTTCCGATGACGTCAGCGCCAAATGCACTAGCAAATGCCCATTCCTTCAAATTCGGAGAAGTGTAGAACTCCACACGGTCTTGAACAGCCAGAGTCATAATCCAACTAGATGTATCCTCATGCCAAAATACCTTCGGATCACGGAAATCAAGCGTCGTCTCCGGAAACAAGACCGGGTTCCCTTCATATTTCGTCCAAGTCCGTCCTTTGTCTCTGCTGTAGGCGATGCTTTGAACCTGCGGCTTACCTGGCTGCACCTTGTTGTCGTTATTCGTATAGATCGCCACAAGCCCTGACCCGTCCTCATCAAAAAAACCACTTGTGTTCTGTGTATCGACTACCGCGCTTCCAGAGAAAATCGCACCGTCCTCACCTGGCGGCAAGGATGCTTCAAGCTCCTCCCAATGGACCAAATCGGTGCTTACCGCATGCCCCCAATGCATTCTACCGAAATCAGGTTGGCTTGCGAACGGAGTGTGCTGATAAAAGAGATGGTACTCATTCTCGTAATATACCATTCCGTTCGGATCGTTCATCCAGTTCTTTTGTGGCGAATAGTGATACTGCGGACGGAACTTTTCTGTATAATTCATGTTTCTCCCACTCCTCCAGAATAATAATAGCCGGAGCATGGCCCAGTGCAACATGAACTCACGCTCCGACGGTAAGCATTATAATGTAACTGGCTATTTCCCCGCTCTGTCGTAACCTGTTTGTTTGATTTTCAGCCAATCCTGCATGCCAAGACGATCAAGCTCTTTGATGAATGCGTCCCACTCTTTGTCCACATTCGCGCCTTGCATCCATTCCGTACGTTTCTTCAGAATATAAGGCCACAGGTCGGCTTCGGTTTGGGTCAGGCGCTCTGATTCCTCTTTGGAGAAAAATACTCTCGGATACATATGCTCAGCTTTCATATCCGGCACATAGATCTTCTTCAAAATATCAATGCGATAGGCCGCATCGTCCGGCATCGTCGTAACCTTACCGTAATAGGAATCGAGAATAGCTAACGGTCCACCAGCGCTCGTTTTGACACGCAGTTCGTTCGGTGAAGCACCGTTCAGCGGCAAGTGCTTCAGCATTTTAGTAGCTTCGTCCATTTCAAAAATATTCTGCTGCGCTTCGTCGCCATAAGTTCCCCAATTGTTCTGTACAGACTGGGACGGATCATACATTGCGTCTATCCATTTAATCGTCGCTTCGATGTTCTTGTTATCGGCGGTGAGCACCATTCTGCCGCGGTCAAATCCCATACCGTTCGCACGGGCTACATTCTTCCAGCCGTTCGGCCCTTCCAGTGCCGGCATCGGTTCAAACGGACTGTCCATGCCGCTCACATTCGCCTTGTCCCAAGTGAAGTACAAACCGTAGCGGTCATCTTTAGCTTTGGCTATAAATTTGTTCCAGTCTTGGGTAATGAATTCGGGATCGACCAGACCCGCTGCGTACAGTTCCTGGAAGTACTTCATGCCTTCCTTATAGCCCGGCGCCAATACAGCATTGTTCACTTTGCCGTCATTGTCGACCAGCGTTAGATCCCCGTTAAAGCCAGCTCCGAAGGAACCGAGAAGGAAGCTTAAATCCTCGTTGGCCCCGTCATCATTAATAAAGGAAACCGGAATCTCGTCGGCTTTGCCATTTCCATTCGGATCCTTCGTTTTGAACGCGATCAACACTTGTTTCAGTTCTTCCGTCGTCTTTGGCATTTGCAGGCCAAGCTTATCCAGCCATGCCTTGTTAATCCACGGAATATTGTTCACAGAGTGAATACTCTCCTTGCCTTCACCAAGCTCCTCGATCCAAGGGAATGCGAGGATGTGCCCGTCCGGTGAAGTCATCATACCTTTGTATTGGGGTGCCTGCTCCAGCACCTTACTGAGGTTCGGCATTTTCTCAGGCGTAATGTATTCCTCAACAGGAATGATCGTGCCGTCATTGGCCAATTTCAACAAATCGAAATCACTCAGGCCGGCGTTGAAAAGCGCATCCGGAAGCTCACCTGTGGCCAAAGCCAGATTCCGCTTCTCGACATAAACATCCTCCGCATAGACTTTCCAGTCGATATGAATGCCGGTCTTTTCTTCCAGGCGTTTGAAGATCAGCTTCTCATTCGGGTCTTGAGGAGCAAGCGGTGAGTTCGGCGTCATGAAGGTTAGGGTTTGATCACCGGAATCCCCCTTTTCTTTGTCGCTTCCTTTATCGCTGCTGCATCCCGTAATTGCCATAACAGCCGTCAGAGAAATAATGGATACTGTTTTCTTAATATGTTTCATACTAATTCTCCCCTTTTAAATGTCTTCATTTAAATAACTGTAGGCTCTCTACTTGAGGGAACCGACCATGACACCTTTTTCGAAGTATTTCTGGAAGAAAGGATACATTACAAGAAGCGGTAGACTGGAGACTACGATGGCTGCATACTTCATCAATTCAGACAATCGTGCTAACTCAGCCTGTTCCTTAATAGAAGAGACAATATTCGGATCAACCTTGTTCAGAATCAGAATACGCCGAAGTACGAGCTGCAGCGGATATTTGTCTTGATTCTCCAAGTAGATCAGAGATTGAAAGAAATCGTTCCAGTGACCCACGAAGGCATATAACGCAAGGACAAATACGATAGGTTTGGAAAGCGGTATGATGATGCTAAAGAAAATTGTGAAATCCGAGGCACCGTCAATCTTAGCCGCTTCATTCATTTCCTTTGGCAAGCCCCGGAAGAACGTCCGGGCCAGAATAATGTTCCACACGCTCACTGCACCCGGGATCACGAGCGCCCAGATGGTATCAAGCATGCCCAGACTCTTCACCACGAGATAAGTCGGGATCAGACCCCCGCCAAAGAACATGGTGATAATGAAAAGCGTCATAATCACTTTTCTTCCGACGAAGTCGTCGAGCGCCAATGGATATCCTGCAAAGACGCAGACAGAAACCGTTATCACTGTGAAAACGGAGGAATATAGCAACGCGTTCAGAAATCCACCAATGATTTTGTCATCCGATAAAATCATTCTATATCCCTCAAGGCTATAATCTGAGAAATCGAAGGATAACCCCTTATTCAGAAGTGCCGTCGGTTCCATGAACGAAGCCACGACCATATAAATCAGCGGACCAATAATCGCTACAACGAGGAGAACTAGCAGGGTGAAGATAACACCGAGCACGACCTTGTCCATCTTAGTTGGTTTAATACTGTCCATGATGATCTCCTTTCCTATACAATTCCATCACCATCGTTAACCCGTTTCACGATAAAATTCACCGTAAACAGCATAATGAGGTTAATGACGGTGTTGAACAATTCCACGGCAGCGGAGAACGAATAGTTCGCCTGCTGGAAGCCGATCCGATAGACATAAGTACTGATTACATCCGATTTCTCCATGTTCATCTCGTTCCACATCAGAATGGCTTTGTCACCGCCGCCGGCCATAATGCCGCCTGCCGCGAGAATGATCATAATCGCAATAACCGGCCTGATCGTTGGTAAATCGATATGCCGGATACGCTGAAGCAGGCTTGCACCGTCAAGTGTCGCCGCATTGTGCAGCTCCGGATCTACACCAGCCAATGCAGCCACATAGATAATGGATGACCATCCAGCCCCCTGCCAGATGCCCGAGAGGATATACATCGGACGGAAATATTCCGGTTCTGACATGAACGAGAGCGGCATCCCGCCAAAGGCCACCACTAATTTATTGACCGGGCCTGTCGGAGAGAATAAGACAAAGAGCATACCCACAACAACAACAACAGAAATGAAGTTCGGCGCATATAAGAACAATTGAATGTTCTTTTTCATCGCGGCCTTGCGTACCTGATTCAACATTAATGCCAGAATAATCGGCACCGGGAATCCCAGCAAAAGACCGTAAATGTTCAACTGAAGTGTATTGAATAACAATTGCTCAAAATTGGGTGCATTAAAGAATCGTTCGAAGTGATGAAACCCAACCCAGTCACTCCCCAAAATACCCTTGCGAAAGCTGTAGTCTTTAAAAGCGATCAGAACACCATACATAGGGAGATATTTAAAAATAATAGTCAATACGACTGCGGGAAGCACAAAAAGGTAAAGCCAATAGTTGTTCTTGATATACCTGAGTTTCTCCATAAGTCCTATGCGATTCCGGGCTTCCGGTCTTTTATTTTGTGTAATTCCAGAAGTTTGTTGCAACTTCTCCTCCCCCTCAATACTCATTTGCAAAACATAAATGTGATTTTGGATACTTCTCGCGAGAAAGTAAGTGCTTCCATAAGTCACTGTCAACGGCTTAGCAAATTCAATTTACAACATCACGATTACTTCGTCAAGACTTTTTATGAATAAAAAAGTAAACATATGCACACAACAAAACACCATTTTATTTTATTAACGTAAAATTCATTGCTTTTTCTGCTTTAAACAACGAAATATCAGTTTTTTATTATGAAAAGTCCGTAATCCGGTGAATGCACACCGTCCATTTCGCTTGTGCATTTGTTTACTTTTGAACAAAATGTAAACCACATTAATCTTTCTTTTTACTTTTTATCCATTTGTTCATTTGTAACAATTAAGTTGACAATTACATTATTTTATACTACGATTATTTTGGTTGAGAACGCATCACTTCTGCTAAAGGAGCCATTATCTTTGAACAAAGAAAAAGTAACCATTCAAGATATAGCCGATTCGCTTGGACTTTCTAGGAATACTGTATCCAAAGCATTAAATAATAATCCCTCTATACCGGATGAGACACGCAGCAAAGTGATTAGGAAAGCTATTGATATGAATTACAAGCAGTTCGCCTTGTTCGAACAAGAAGGCACTCCAGCCAAAAAAACCGGCAATATCGCCCTGCTTACTGCAAATATGCCGAACAATTCACATTTTGGCACGTCACTGCTAAGCGGCCTCGAACAAAAAATCAGCTCCGAAGGCTTCAATTTGTCGATACATATCGTTCGGGAGAATGAACTTGATTCGTCGGCTCTTCCTGTCAATTTCGACAAAAGTAAAGTAGATGGCATTGTCTGTATCGAATTGTTCGACAAGAGCTACTCGGAGTTTATTACGTCATTCGGGATCCCGACATTATTCATTGACGCTTCAGCAGAACTGACGTTTTCAGAGATGAAGGCAGATCTGCTGCTGATGGAGAACATCCACAGTACTTTCAGTCTAACGAAAAAGCTCATTGATGAAGGAATTACCGAGATCGGGTTCATCGGCGACTCCCGCCATTGCATGAGCTTCAACGAACGTTGGGACGGGTTCACCAAAGCCATGTATACCGCCAGGATTGATCTTGATGAATCCTTCTGCATTCTCGAAGACGACCGGTATATCGCTGACTATAACTGGCTTAAGCAGCGACTAGCAAGCATGACTAATCTTCCACCCGCGTTCGTATGCGCCAATGACTACATCGCGATTAATGCCATTCGTATCTTAAAGGACCTGAATATTCAAATTCCTGGTGAGGTTAAGGTCTGCGGATTCGATAATTCCCCGGAGTCGCGAATCGTCGAACCCCACTTGACCACCGTCCATATCCACCGGTCCGAAATGGGCTTCCTTGCCGCCGAGATGCTTCTGTCCAAAATCGAAAACCCCGGCAGACCTCCACTGGTTACGCATGTTAAGACGCTGCCGGTTTTCCGTCAATCGACGGGTCACGAGGAGTAGGCAGTAGAACAATGGCGTGGACTTGCGCGTTGGCAGAAGATGAGTGTTGCGCGTGTCGTGAAGCTTAAAACAAGGAACCCTTTCAGCAAACGCTATGCTGAAAGGGTTCCTTGTTTTTATTTCATGCAGCATACTTTAGAAGGTCAGAATGCCCGAAGTATGGAGTAGCACCAGGAACACCAGAATCGGCGCAACATACCGGAGCATGAACAACCAGACACGGAACCAACGTGCCTGCAGGCCAGCCGCTTCTGCTGCCCCTTTCCAGAAATATCCGGAAAAAATGGTAACCAACAGTCCGCCAAGCGGCAGCATAATGTTGGAGGTGATGAAATCTATCCAGTCGAACAGGGCTTTGCCGCCGAACGTAAGCTCAGGGAACATTCCCAGCGACATCGCTGAAGGAATACCAAACAGGAAACAGATCAGGGACAAGATCCAGACCGCACGTTGACGGCTCCAGTTCCAGCGCTCCATAGCGAAGGATACAGGCACTTCAAGCAGGGAAACGGCCGAAGTCAAGGCGGCAATTGCCAGCAGGATGAAGAACAGACCCCCGAAGAAGGAGCCGAATGGCATAGCCGAGAACGCTGCAGGGAGCGCGACAAAAATCAGTGAAGGTCCTTGATCAGGGGCAATGCCAAACGAGAACGTCGTCGGGAAAATAATCAGTCCGGCGATAAATGCATAGAGCAAATCTCCAGCCCCAATCGCAAGAGCAGCGCTACCCAGCGACTGTTTTTCACCCACATAAGAACCGTAAGTCAGCAGAATCCCCATCCCGAGCGACAGCGAGAAGAAAGCATGTCCCAAGGCAACAAGTGCGGACTCGGCCGTCAGCACCGAGAAGTCCGGCTTGAGGAAAAAGGATACCCCTTCGCCTGCACCCGGCAAGGTTACCGCGCGGATCATGAGCACAATCAGGAGAACGACCAGGCCGGGAATCAGGACTTTATTGAATTTCTCAATCCCGCCCGATACCCCAAGGATGACTACGCCTGCCGTGACCAACATCGCTGTGCCCTGCCAGACAATCGGCATGTATCCTGTGATAAATGAACTGAATTCTCCTGCATAATCACTTGTGCTGAACAGTTGCCCATTGAAGGCAATTACCGCGTAGTTCAGCGTCCAGCCTGCAACAATAATATAAAAAGAAAGGATTAGAAACGGCGCTATCACTTGCAGAATTCCGGCAGCCTTCCAGCCTTTCCCGCCTCCGGCCCGTATGAACGAAGTCGCTGCGCTTCCGCGCCCGCTGCGTCCGATAGCCATTTCGGCCAGCAGCACCGGCAAACCGATCAGCATCAAGCAGATAATGAAGAGCAGGAAGAATGCCGCTCCCCCGTTTTCCCCTGTAATATAAGGGAACTTCCACATATTCCCTAGCCCTACTGAGCTGCCGATGGCCGCTAAAATAAAACCGCTGGAAGAAAAACGCTCCTTTTTCTCCGAAACCAGGCTTTTTTCACCTTTAAATTGATTCATCCCTAACTCCCCGTTTTCTTTTTTAGACATCATTATAATTCAAGTATCCCTAAGAGTCATATGAAAATTTTATTAACAATTGTCAGGGTGCTAAATAAAGCTGTCGGGTGCTACAAGCGATGGTCAGTCTCACGACGGGTTTGTTGCTCATATCGATCAGAATTACGTCACACTTGCCATTCCCACAAATGAAATCATGGGCCAGATGAACGGAATGCCTGCTAACGCAACAACCTACAGACAATTCGGATACTATCCGGGTTTCTACCCGCGCCGCCGCTTTTATCCAAGACCTATACCCTTTGGTGCCATTACAGCTTTGTACTTGCTTCCATTTTTTATTTAATAATGATTAGGGAATTCGTTATTGCATGGGCATCCGCCCAGTTCTTTATGTGGGCATTAACAAATGCCGCAAGCAATCATGGTCTATCCTATTGATCCCTACGTAGTCGAAACCTTAATGTCTGTAAAAGGTAAACAGCTAGTGCTCGAAACCACTCGCGGAGGGATTAGCGGCTGCTTAGTGGAAGTTAAGCCAGATCACGTTGTATTGGATACCAGGGGCCGGAAGTTTTTCGTACGAATCTGCGAGATTGTCTGGATTATGCCAGAATAGATTTTTGTGAGAGAGCTACGACAGTAGCTCTTTTTTTGCATAAAGCAGTTGTCGATGCGGCAAAAGGTTGACGGGGGTTTTGATGGTCCTCGCTCTACATTAATTTCGCCCCTCAGCTTTTCCCGTTGTTCCATTCCTTACCATTCTACTGAGACTGAACCTCCCTACAAACTTAACAACCCTTCACTATGCATCGTCGTTCAAGGTCTCAAGGACATAGTCATTGGTAAGGAGCGCTTCAGGTATGGTCCGCCGCACTACCTTGTAGCCTCTATGGATTTACCAATCATTGCCGAAGTTCTGGGAGCAACCCCCGAAGTTCCCAACTTAACCTGTAAAATTGAATTTACTCCCGGCCATATTTTAGAGTTGGTAAACGATGATGCACTTAAGGCGAACTCCAAGGGTTCATCCAGACGCGCTATGAATGTTGGCGTATATCGACCTGTACCAGATTAATTCACCTAATAATAACCATCAATTGAAAAAAATCCATAGAAAAATCGGTCGATATTTGTCGCTGCTAATATCATTTTGTTTCTTTGCTTTTTTTATGTAAGACCTGCACAAATGGATTATTGTAGGTTCAGGAATCATGTAATTACATATGAAGAATTACTCCTACTCCCCAGGCAGATACTCAACCAACTCCGACAGTTTACACTGAAACGTATCACATAACCTAACCAGCGTCTCCAGCTTAATGGTCTCCAAGTCCGTCTCCCGATACAGTTTGTTAATCGAATTCCGGCTCAGGCCTGATTTCTCCATCAGCTCGGTGATGTCGTCGATCCGGTGTTTGGCCATTAGGATTCTTAGAGGCTTTAACCGATCCCTTAATTCGTATCCGGCTTGAAGTGATGTACCGTGAACTGCTAGGCTTCAAGGATGCGCTCTATCTCTTCAATGAGCTGCGGAGTTCCTCTAATGCTTAATTCTATCTTAGCTTTACATTTTCCTGTTTTTATCCTGTCCACTGTTTCTATCATGTACTCCGAAATAACCTATATGTATAGAAAAGACGCATTCAGCAGAATGCGCCTTTTACTATTAATATGGATGCCGAGGACGGGGGTCGAACCCGTACGGTAGTCACCTACCGCAGGATTTTAAGTCCTGTGCGTCTGCCTGTTCCGCCACCCCGGCATGTTATTGCGCGTTCTAACGCGACAAGAAATATAATAACATGTATTAGGTGGATACGCAATAAATATTTCCTGTTTTCCCTGTCCTCAAAAAAATAGCCCGGTCAGCCAAAGCTGATACGGGCTGTTGTCCACGGCCAAATCCTAGTGGCGGTCGCGCTCACCGGTTCTGCTGCGCATGCCAGCCAGACCCAGGAGACCGACGAGACCGAGCCAGCCCCAGTTGGAGCGGTTATCGTTATTGTCTGTGGTGGTCGTACTCTGCGCCCGATATCTGCCGGTAGGCATGTCGTTGGACAGCGGGGAGACAGAGCTGTTGTCTCCGGTACGGATTTTGTCCTTCATGATGGATTCGGTCTTATGCATGGAATCTCTGGTCTGATTCATCATGGTGTTGCCCCGGTCCATCATGCGGTCATCCATATTGCCCATGTTGCCCATCCGTCCGTCAGTGGTGGTGTTGTTCATGCCCGGAGCGGTGGTGCTCATGACGCCCGGAGTCGTAGTAGTCATACCGCCGGGCGCTGCTGCTGCGGAGATGCTACCTGCTCCGAGCAGACTCATGGACAGGACCGTACCGCAGGCAAGGCTTGTAATCAGCTTGTTCAAAATGTTGTGCCCCCTTCATGGATGTGGTTAATCGCTGATAATTTCCCCATCCGGGACAGCATCTATGCAGAGAAGTTATTCCTTCACAATGTTTACGGTCTTGCTGGACGCATTATACGTGACCTTGGCTCCAAGTGCTTCCGCAATCGCACGTACAGGCGCATAGGTTACCGCATCGTCCATGACGCCGGTCGTCAGCTTCTTTCCATTGAGCGTAATATTTACCGGGATATCCTTGTTCACCTCTGGCTCACCTCCGGTTATACGGCTTAGTGCGGCTGCACTCTGCTGGGCAGTAGGCCGTCTGCCTGCCTTCAGGTCCTGGATGCTAAGGCCGAAGCTCATCTGCAGATGAGCGTAATCCTTGAAGGAGGTCCAGTCCCCTCCCCATTCGAACCCCAGCTTCTTCCCCTCCTGCACCACCTCTTGCCAGTCTGCCACCTTGTCGCCATCCCCGTCACGGGTCATATCCCAAGACACATTCCTGCCATCCGGCAGGAGTAGCGCAAAGTCTATTGCCAGTCCGTAATTATGGTAGCTGTCCCCTCCCCGGGCGTTCGTTACAATGTCGCCCTTCTTGGTTCTCCCTTGAGCATATAGCTCATTCTGCTGCGCTATCGTGCGCATGCCCTGCGTAATGAGGATCTGCACCCCCCGGTTATAGCTCCGTCTAATCAGCTCGTTCGCCCCGGTCAGTACGGCCGGATGCAGCTTCGCCAGCCTTACGCCCGACTTCAGCTTGACCTGCTCCAAAGTAAGCATCTACTCACCCCCTGGTATAGTATATGCCCGCTTTGGCAGGGCGGCTTACGCCGATGACCATTTTTTTCACAAAATGAAGCTGTGTAGCACCTTATCTCCCCGGATGAACTGTGCGCCTACAGGCCAGAATAAGAATGCAGACCGCAAGTCAGGTCATTCTAACGGAAAGGGGGATTGAACATGGAGATACACAGCGACAGCTACAGAATAGCCCCGCTTAGCGACCAGGAGGATGTCGTGGAGGTGATCCGTCAGGCGGAATCGCAAATTGCCCGAATGACCGGGAACCCGGAAGTGACGCTGATTGCCTATGAGAAGACGGACCCGTCCAGGAACGGGAGTAACTAAGGACGCTGCTTACAGGCAGAGCCTTCATCCCTCAGACAATATAAGCCTCCACAATGTCATCTACAAGCAGCCACTTCCATTCCTCCGCCCACTGCAGCTTAATCTCACGCGAGTGGGTGTGAATGGAGGTCACGAACCCGCTCAGCTTCCTCTGCTCCAGAGGATCATACAGCACTAGCGTTACCCGCACATGACTCCTTAGCGATAAGGCCAGCGTATGCTCAATCTCCTCCAGCTTCTGCTCGTCCAGAACCGGCTTCAGGCTATGCCAGGTCTCCCGTTCGTCCCTACTGATCCCGCCCTTATGCTCCGTCAACATGATTCGGCTGCTCTCCCGCAGACCGCCCTCTTCAAGCTTTTTGCCCATTGCAATTCCCCCACTCCGTGTGTGTATACCCCGACTGCATCATCTTGCTGCCTATGTACCGAACGTATGTTTGTATTATATCCGCGATCTCTCTTGTTAGGCAAGCAGAAATTAATGTCAGTCTAAGGACGCATAGGAGGGCTTAAGCTGATTAAATAAAGGTTGGACAAATAATTCAATCGTCAGCAAAAAGACGCCTACAGTAATGCTGTACAGCGTCTTCATCTGAATCCTTTTGCCTATAGCAAGTCTTGTCACTGCTTATTTCACTGACGTAGTCCCTGCGCTTCCAGTACCCGGTTCCTGCTTGACATCTGTGCCTGCATCTGACACGGTGCCTGTCACGGCTTGCTCCGGATCAATCAGTCCGGCGGCTTCTCGGGCTTCATTCAGCTTGGAGATGCCGTAGAGCATCGCTACGTCCGCCTGCTGATTCATCGCGTCGAATTCCTCGGCGGTCACATCGGGCGATACTGCGCTCTTGGAAGCCTTCTCCTTGATCTGATAGGCACTCTGGAATGCGATCACCGAATCTCTGAGCAGCTTCTGGATCGTATCCGGCAGGCCACCCGCAATCTTGATATCGCTCACATGCTCTGCAAGCTGAGATGCGGTATCCTGGAAGCTGTCCACAGCCTTCTGGAATTCTTTGTCTGTCGCTTGTCCGGTGGAATAAGAGGTTAGCGTGGTGTTGAAGTTCTCTAGCGAGGATTTGCCCATTTCGTCGAATTTCGACATTTCATTGTAAAAGTTCTGCACCGTCTCCTGTACCTCTTCCGGGGACGCCGGTTCAGCACTGTTATTGCCGCAAGCACTGAGTATCATGACGGCCACTAGCAGTCCTGCAAGTAAAGCTTGTCTCATAGTTAATATCCCTCCACTTAACAGAATAATATCGATTTTTGTTAAGTGCAAATGAAATTAATGTAAAATTCGGCGTAATGAAACATATGTCAGCGGTTAAGCGTATTCACAGGGGGAAAGGGCGGTCAAGAACCCGTTGATGACTGGCAATTCCTGTTATACTATAATGAATTTATCCGTTCAAGGAGAGGAAGATCTACTTATGACTTATTGCACAGCATGTGGTGCGGAATACAAGCAAGGTGCCAAATTCTGCGGGGAATGCGGGGCAGGTACAGAAGAGGCCGGTTCTCCGGCAGCAGCACGGCGTCCGGCGGCTGGCCATAGCTCCGGTCCCGAAAAAGAATTATGGCAGGGCAAGCCTGCCGGCATCTCCGACCGTCTCAAGGGGCTGATCGGGCTGAATACCACCAAGTATACGATTACGTCCCAGCGGATTATGGTGAAGAGCGGACTGATCGGCAAGGATGTCGAAGAAATCGAGCTGCTGCGGGTCAATGATTTCTCCGTCACCCAGTCGGTGTTGCAGCGTATGCTGGGCATCGGGACGCTGATCATTTTGTCGGATGATGCTTCATCTCCACAGCTCCCCTTCTATAGAATCCGTAAGGTTCAGTCTGTCAAGGATATCCTGCGCCAAGCCGTGCGTGACGAGAAAATCGCCAACAACATCAGCTACCGCGAGCAGATCTGACGCTTCGTTGCACTTGTTAGGGAAGAAATAGGGCTCCTGCCGGAATTACGCCTTTGGCCTGGCTGGGGCTCTCCCACATCAGTACCGCCCGCGCATCCCCCTGGTTCTCATAGTACTCCACCTTCAGCTCATGCAGCTTCCCGGCAATCAGACTCACTGTGCCTTGCCGCTCCTGCCCGCTCTGCTTGATCCAGCTGTCAATAATCAGCTTCCCGTCGATCCATACCCGGATTCCGTCATCTGAATACGAATAGATGGTGTAGGTCTCGCTGTAGGCAGCACTTATTTTGCCGCTCCAGCGTACGGAGAACAGATCTGCGTGAACAGCCGGATCAGGCGCCGCCTGCCTCCAGGCGAAGTTAATATTGGCATCTGTCCGGGTGAGGGCAGGCGTACCGCTAAGCGTAATATTGTTATAGTACTGTCCATAGAGGCCCGGCTTGGGGAGTACCCCTCCTGAAGAAGCATACGCTGCAGCCTTGGCCGCATAATCATCTCTGGAGAATACGGCACTATTCCTCATAAAAGCCTGAATCACTGCATCCTTATTGCGCTCGTACAGCATCTTGCCCCAGGTCATCTGGTAGCTCCATTTGTTCTGCGTGCCTGCCAGCACAGCTGGCGGAGGAAGCTCCCCGTTCTCGCCGATGGCGATCAGCTTGCCGCGCCCCAGGTCCCAGAGCGTATCATGATGGCCCCCCTTGTAATCCCCCTCGAAAATATCCGCCGCCAGCACATCCACTCGGCCGCTGCCCGGATAATACTTCGCCGGCTCCTGACTCCACTGGTTCTTGGCATTCGGACTCCATACCCACAGCAGATTGTGCAGCTTATGATAGACGGTGTACCGCTCGAACATGATCTCCCAGAGGGTCACGAAGGCGGACTTCTGCCCCCACCAGAACCAGCCGCCGTTCATCTCATGGTACGGTCTCCAGAGTACGGGGACACCGGCGTCATTGAGCTTTTTCAGGAAAACAGCTACCTTATCCAGCTCGGCAATCATTGCCGTATACTCTGGCGTTCCCGGTGTGATGTACTTGCTGAAATTAGCTTCGCTGAGGCTCATGGAGACATTCGTCCAAGCCGGAGCCGTTCCCGGCAGGTTAGCATGATAGGTCATCGCTACGATGCCCCCGGCCTTGTGCCAGCGGATCGCACTGTCCGTTACTCCCTGCCGCTGACTGCTGATGAGCTTCTCCGTCTGATTGCCGATCGGCCCCATCTCATAACCGTGTAGTCCGGCATAGCTTCCAGCCGTATTCTTCAGCTTGTTGTTGATATCATCCGGGCTCTCCAGGTAATCATGCTGACCGCTGATCATTCCCTGGCCCTGCAGCCAGTACAGCGTCTCCAGCAGCTTCCGTGCGGGCGCCCCCAGCTCCGCGTCAGCGGGAGACATCTGTATTTTGCGAAAAGCCGCTTGCCACTGCACATCACCAATCAGCCGTGAGGCCGAATCCAGCAGGTCCCTGAGGTTACGCTGTTCCACATTTTCCACCATCCTTTTCCTTGTGTTTGTACATATTATGACGAATCGTGGAACTTCAGCACGGCAAATGCACAGAATTCGGACTGTCACAATCCGGTATTCTTACGCTATACTATTCTGGGCACAGGCATTATACCCATACCCACTTACAAAGGAGCAGATATGAAAGCCAAAAAGTCCATCATCAGTCTCATTATTATTGCCCTGATCAGTCTGTCCGCCTACCTGCTGGAGGAGAACGGGCAATGGCTGCCGCAGACCCCTTCTGGTCATACTTCAGAGGTCGTGAAGCTGAAGTTCCCGGCAGACCGCTACCCGGAGACCGCAAAGCACATCCAGAAGGCCATCCGCAAGGGAGAGTCAGCCGTCTGCACCATCAACCGCAAGGAAGCGGAGGAGAACCGCAAGGCGTCTCTGAAGGGAGTCCCCACCAAGAAAGGCTATGACCGGGACGAATGGCCCATGGCCATGTGTGCAGAAGGCGGAGCCGGGGCACATATTGAGTACATAACACCCAGTGATAACCGCGGAGCGGGAAGCTGGGTCGGCAATCAGCTGGAGGCGTTCGCAGACGGTACGCGTGTGGAGTTTATTTTCAAATAAGCCGGCATGTGGGGGATGTTGTTCAATTTCACTGCGATAAAGCGTAGAATGAAATGGGATAATATAACTTAGATGGAGAGCCGGAAGTGTTCTATATCTGTTATCGGGGCAAACGGCTGTACGGCCCAATGTCCGAAGCTGAAGCCTTACAGGAATGGTTCGCGCTTGCAGGAACAATCAAGGAGCTCTATATCATTGAAACCGATTCAGCTACAGGCAGAATCAAACGCCAGATCGGGCCAACGGTCCGTGCTCATAAGAAGAAAAAGAAATAGCCCTATCCGGCACAGGCCGGACAGGGCTACACTAGCTATAGGCTGTTTCTAGAACAAACAGGCTTTTGTGATGATAACCAGCAGAATGAACAGTACCAGAATTGCACCTGTCGAAGTCCAAGGGCTTGCTACCGGAAGGATTGGAGGTCCCTGATTCACTCCACCTACGTTATTTCCACAACCGCAACCATACTCTGCTCCCATAATTAATTCCTCCTCTTGAATATTGAATACAGCACAGAATATGTGGAAATCCGCTCTGTTGCATGGGCCAATCGGCAAAGATATACCATTCACCTAACGGACAGGCGTCTAGGGGTCGATATAAAGTATGAAGCATGCTTCAAAACAAATGGAGGGAGGAATACCGGATGGATATTGCTGCACTATCCGTAGTGATGAGCCAGTCATCCTTACAGCAGGCCGCAGGGCTGCAGGTGATGAGCCTTGCCAAAGAGCAGGCGCAGAGCAGTGCCCAGGATATGGTTCAGATGCTGAGTCAGGCCACGCACCCCACCTTGGGAAAAACACTTGATATTCGGGCGTAATTCCTTTATGCTTACATACATAGGAACACCCGTTCCATATTTCAGCCGGTGAAGAGTGCGCGCTGAACTGCTGCTTAGCCCTTACGGGCTTTTCTTTTGGCCAATAACACGAACATACGATCTTATATATGAGGTGATTGATTATGCAAGGCTATTATCAGATGACCGCATTGGAGAAATGGACAGAGGATCTATACCAGCGTATTGGTGTCAGCAAGCCGTCCGACATTTCCATTGATTACATAGCGAAGCGGCTCAATATCTGGGTACACTATCTCGATGTCCGCAGCAAGGCGATTGAGGCTACAGCCGGAATGTACAGCATGTTCATAGACAACCGTCTCCCTCCCGAGCTGCAGCGGCTGGAATTCCTACACGAGCTGTGTCATCTGCTGCGGCATGCCGGCAAGTCCACGCTTATGCCCGGAGTGTTCACGCAGGCGCAGAGAGATGAATCCGACCGGTTCATTCTGTATGCCTCCATGCCCTATGTCATGATCTCCGCCAATACGCTGCCCGAACTCCGTGAAGATGCCATTGCCGAGCTGGCTGTAGCATTTCAGGTGCCAATCCCCCTCGCGCTCCAGCGGATCGACCAGATCCAGCGGCGTATTTTCCAGGGGCAATTAATGGCTGTTATGGAACGTAACGAAGACAGAAATATAATCCACAGACATATTCGCTAAGCGCTGCGGGGATAATACAGACTATAGATCAGAACAAGAGATTCTACTGTAAAGGGGAGCAAGATCAACGTGGAAGCCCTGAAAGTCATTCAATTATTGCTGACTCATCCTGAATACAGCGTGGATGCCGTTCATCCTGAAATTCCGGATTTTGTGGGTATCGAGACGATTGAAGTGGACCACGTAACCCAGACCTTCTCCATCCTGCTCCAAGAGCCTAAGGAATACGGCTGAGAGCAGGATTCTACAGTATAACAATTACATAGAACAGCCCCGCTAACACGAACCGGTACAGCGCGAACCATTCCAGGCGCAGCCGCTTAATCAGCTTGATGAATGTTACTACTGCAATCATGGCTACGAGGAAGGACGTCACGAACCCGATCAGCATCAGGGTCAGCGTATCTGAACTGAGTAGATCCCTGCTGTCATAGAGGTCCAGGAGGCTTGCTCCGAACATCACCGGCACGGAGATCAGGAAGGTGAAGTCCGCAGCGGCTTTCTGGCTGGTCCCCAGCAGCAGACCGCCTGAGATCGTCGAACCGGATCTTGAGAACCCGGGCCACAGCGCCAGACACTGGAACAGCCCGATGCCGAAGGCTTGGGTATAATTAAGACCGTCTACCGTCTCTGACGTTACGGATCGCCTGCTGCGTGCAGCGAAGATCATCAATAGGCCACCGGCGATCAGACCAATGAGGACCGGCTTAGGGCCGAATAGTTGGCTCTTGATCGTGTCTTTGAAGAGCAGATACACCACCAGTGCCGGAACCATAGCCAGGATCATATGGATGGCATTCAGTCCCTTGCTCTTGGAGAAATCCAGCTTCAGCATATTTATCCCGATGTTCACATACCTTTTCCAATACAGCAGCAATACGGCCATTACCGCACCCAGCTGGATTACGATTTTGAAGGTAACCGCAGCCTCCCCCTCGAACTCCAGCAAATCCCCTGCCAGGATAAGGTGCCCGGTAGACGAGACCGGCAAGAATTCAGTCAACCCTTCAATAATCCCTAATATAATTGCTTTGATAGCTTCTGTCACTGGTGAATAGCCCCTTTCGGAAGTGAATCAATATATTTCCAGTATAAGAGGCGGGAAGGAAATTCCCCATCGAATGAGCTAACAATATGGATGTTGATGTGACATAAGTGTCACGTGGGGCTGGAATCTCTATAGTTAGTGGTTTGGGGGACGTTCTTGTGATTTACGTGATAACCATGATAACCCCCACTCTATGATCAGGCCGAAGGCTAACCAGGAGACAAAATGAATCCCATACAGAATGTACTGGAATGTTTGCTCATTCTCCATAGAATAATGCAGTGTTGTTAGTTCAGGGTTAAAGATTAGGAGCAATGGACTGGTCAGGAACAGCAATAAGTTCTTGTCGTCTTCTCCTGACAGATTATAGAGACAGACCAGCAAAGACAGCACGGGTAGCCAGAAGCTTAGTTTTTTGAATATCGCCTTCATGGAAGACCTCCTCACTGACAAAATCATACTATCTACTTCCATAAATGTGCAACTTCATGCAATGGGCTTTCGTAAATGGATAAAGGAGCTGGTAAAAATGGTTGTTATTTTCGCTGTTCTTTTCATACTGCTTGCGATCCTGAATATCTTCTTCCCGGCCATGGGCTGGCATATGCGTTACGGCTGGATGGTAAAAGGCGACTCCGGCCCCAGTGAAGCCTACCTCATAATGAGCAGAATCACCAGTGTGATCGTTCTTATTATCTTTTTCTTGTTCTTTTTGCCTTCGATGTTTGGTTAGGGGGATAGCAACAATTATTGAGCATTTGCGAACGCTATAAAATAAACCCGCCGGGCTTAATGCCAGACGGGTTTATTATTTGCAAGTGTTTGAGAACGGCTTATAAAAGGCCCTTTTAAAGACATAAGAAATCATCCTAAGGTGCTTAATTAAATTTCTCAACTAATCATGTTCACAATTCCCCATTCCCACTGTTAACTGGTAAAAGCCCGTCAACCAATTAAGGTTGACGGGCTTTTGAGAATAGCACAGAGTTCTCTATACTATATTCCAAATAACAATGACTCATTTAACCCATGAGATCTTCCTGAAATTAACGAATCCTCTTGGTCTACAAAATAAAACTGTTGAATGTCTAGTTCATATTTGATTTCATTAAGGACACTCTTTATACCAGGAACCCACAACAAGGTATCTTGGCGTATGTAATTCAAAACCAATTCGTAACTGTGCTCAAACTTCTCAATATTTAGGCTATCATCCTTTTTCAGTACTGTGCGTACCTTTTCTGCTAATTCCATGTAATCAGCATCAATATGCTCTTGTCTACTAATAGCTACTGGTTTTAATTTTGACCATGCGTAGGCTCCACCCGCTACCACTTCTTCCGACCCTTCTACATATTCAATGCATGAATCATCATTAATAAAATCATTAATCCGTTCCTCTAAATCTTTAAAAGCTTGAACGAGCGTTATTATTTTTTTCATAAAGAACTCTCCTAACAAATAGTCCGTTTAATTTTCTCAGTTAGCTATTACACTCTGTTACTTTTGCGAATTCAGTATATCGCATTTTGAAACTTAAATACAATTAAGAAAAGTTCACTAAATTCACATCATTATCACTGACAATCGGTTTGAAAAAAAGGTCAGGTTGGTATTGTATAAGTAAGACTTGTGAAGGAGTTGCCTTTGCATGAAACCAATTGAGATTCGCTCTATTTTAGAAACAGTTAATCCTTTACGTTTTCACTTAATTAGTGGTGAAAATTACTCCGGAACATTTACTAAAGACGAACGAACCGGGCGCTGGATATCTTAATTAATTTTGGTGTATATCCTTCCACGATGCCCCCATCAAGCCTTCATTATCTTCTCTTTTAGTTTATAATTTATGCTAAGATTAGAACATACGAGTTTTTTTGTATGTTCTAATCTTATTTTTTAGAGGAGATATAATGAAACATAAAAGAATAAGCTTACTTGTTCTGGTTGTAGGTATGCTCTTTGTAGGATTTCTGGCTATACGTTATTTCGGGTGGACAAACAATCCTGAAGAAGCATCTATGCCTGAACCAAATATTGAAGTTCAAACGAAGATAGTGGAAGGCGTAACTTTTGCCTTACGAAATGCCAATTATGCTGAAAATGAAATTAAGGTTGGTTACGAGGTAAATGGAATTGCTATTATCAAGGATTATAATATAATCTGCAAATTCTATAATAATGGGAAAGATATAACAGATTCAAATACATCTGGCGGGGGATTAGTAAGTTTAGGCGATAAGCATTATTACCTGACAGGCATAGAGAAAGTTAGCAATGATGCTCTGCCCGATCTGCTAAGCTTAACGGTCGAGATAACGGCGGTACCTTCTGATTCCCGATTAAACCATATTACTGCATCATTTGACTTGTCCTTAAATAAAGAAAAGAATTAAATTCACAGTGTATGAGTGTTCACACTGCATTGAGGAGTAAATATTCTTAGAAATTAACCCCAGGAGATCATCCTGGGGTTTGTTCTGTAGCTTTGTTCATTTGGATACTTTAGCTCGCTGGCGGAATTGCCTGTCCGGAAGTTGCCGGATATAATGACCGTATTCTAACAAAGGAAAAAGGATACCTCCGGGCGTTAGTTACCTGCTGGAACAGGCCGCGCCTTCCATTTCGCGGCTGCCCCGGAAAATGCTAATACTGAGCACTAGCCATATAAGCACGAAATGCGCTGTCCATCATCATAACTTCGGGCCTTGCGGCTAGCGCGTGGTTTCCCAGAAGTACATCTCTTGTAAAACGGATGTTGAGCATGATTCGAAACATCAAGGCAATAAGCCATGCCGGCAGTTTGCCGATGATCTTCATTTTGGCTGGAGTGAGGGAAATGCCGGCCTGCTCCACCATTCGACCATTACGCTTCATGTCCATGGCAACGCCTCGAAGCACACGTCTGCTTTTAGCCGTCCTTAAATCGACGAGCCCGTCCGCTGTATAAAAGTGCTTCATCGAAATGACTGTAGTTGCATGCGAAACATGGAACGCCTGAATATTATCGGCAATTTCGTAGGGAAGGTGGGCTGCCTCTAGTAATTGTGCAAGCCTCATGATCCGGTCTGTTTTCTCGCCGTTGATTTCTCCGAAGACGGTTCCTTGTACGCTCTTGGAACCAAACTTAGCATTCAGGATGCCGTCCTTCATATCGCCGCCGGCACCCGGAAAACCGGGGAGCAAACGATCCCCCACAATGGCAAGCCATGAGTCATAACCTACCGTGTTTGTCAGCGTTACGACAGTTTTACTCTGATTGTTTCGAATAACCTCCAGCGCGGACTCAGCTTGGTCATAGCGTACAGGCACAAAGATAAAATCATAGATATCATGATCTTCCAGTTTCTCGATCACCCTTACCCGCTCATGTTGTACCGTTCCTTTGCTACTGAAGCGCAACCCGTTCTTTTGCAGTTCCGTAAGTCTGTTTCCGCGCGCCAGCAGGGTAACGTCCATTCCTGACTGGAAAAATCGCAAAGCATATAGGCTGCCGATAACGCCGGCCCCGAAAACCAACAGTCTTGGTTTGCTGGTTGTCATATCTTCAAAATACCTTCTTTCTTCGACTAAACTGAGACGCCATCATGCAAGAAGCGCAATTTCATTTATCAGTATCCTGAAGCATTTTTTTACATATCGTCAACGTTTTCCTTAGCTCTCAACTCGGCGATCAGCTTTTCGCCTTCCACATCTAGGTTTGGCAGTATGCGGTCTAACCATTTCGGCAACTGCCATGCTTTATCGCCGAAGATCGCCATGACAGCAGGGACGAGCGTCATACGTACGACAAAAGCGTCGATGAGAATGCCTAAAGCTAGCGTAAAACCGATTTGTTTGATATTGATACTCCCGCTTTGAGCGAAGCCGGCGAAGACGAATACCATAATCACGCCTGCTGCTACGACAACGCGGCTGGCCTGCCCGTACCCATGAACGACGCTGTCCCTTCCCTTATGACCATGAACATAGGCCTCACGCATGGAACTGACAAGGAAGACCTGATAATCCATAGCCAGTCCGTAAAGAATACCAGTGACAATGATGGGTATAATGCTGACCAACGGACCACCGGTGTCAAAGCCTAAGAGAGAATGCAGCCATCCCCATTGGAATACCGCCGTAGAGATTCCGAATGTAGCAAGTATACTGAGAAGGAAGCCGATGGTTGCCTTAATTGGAACGATAATCGACCGAAACACAAGAAGCAGAATAATCAGCGAGAAGATGACGATGATCCCTATGTAGAGCGGAAACACCTGAGCCAGTTTAGCTGACATATCAATGTTGATTGCTGTAATCCCGGTTACGCCGATCATCAAATTATACTTCTTCGCAATGTTCGAATCTGTATCACGCAGATCACGTACAAGGCTTTTGGTCGCTTTGTCAGAGGGCCCTGTCTTGGGAATGAGACTTATAATCGCCATGTCTTCCGTCTTATTCATGCCTGCTAGCGTCACCAGCGCAACATTCTCATGCTTCTGGAGATCAACTGCAACATTATTCATCATTTCCGAAGTGACCTTGTCAGAAGAACCTTTGGGCTCAGCAACAAGGATCAGTGGACCGTTAAAACCTTCACCGAAACCTCTTGAAAGGGCGTCGTAACTCTGCCTTGCCTCTGTATCTAAATTTGCTGTGGCGCTAGAAGGCATCCCTAGATTCATTTTAGCCACCGGAATGGCCGCTGCGCCTAATATTGCGATTATACCGATAAGGATAGGCCAGCGGTATTTGACCGTCCCCTTAACCCAACGATTTGCAACTCTATTGTGAGCTTTATTTGCATGGTTGCTGTTTTTCATGCCCTGTTTTGGCGAGCAAATGCGTTCACCTATTAAACCAAGAAATGCCGGTAGCAGGGTTAAAGCGATTAGGACGTTGACAAAGACGCTAGCTGCGGCGACCAGCGCCATCGTAGATACAAACTCGATTCCAATCACTAGCAAGCCGCACAGAGCGCAAATGACCGTTAAGCCTGCAAAAAACACGGCACTGCCCGCTGTACCCACTGCTCTGCCCGCAGCTTCGCGAGCGCTAAGTCCTTGATCCAGAATCATTCGGCGCTGACGGTTTACGATGAATAAGGAGTAATCAATTCCGACAGCAAGACCGACCATAAGTGCCAAGGTGGGGGTGGTTCCGTCCATGTAAATGAATTTCGAGAATGCAAAAGCACCAAGTAAGCTGATGGCAACCCCGAGGACTGCAGTTAAAAGCGGTAGACCTGCGGCAATAATCGAGCCGAGCGCTAAGAATAGTACAATAGCGGCTACAACCAATCCGACTGCTTCTTTAGGGCCGACGGGAGATTCTTCAGGTAAAAGTGTAACTCCTGGCAAAGCCGTAATGCCGGAATTATTTTGCTGAGCAGCTCTGATAGTAGTCACCACGGAGTCCTTTGCCGATTGGGGCAACGAATCATCCTGAACCGTGAAGTGAATTTGGAACAGCCCCACGTTCCCGTCAGCGGAGAGCATCACGTCAGATATAAGCTTTTCGTCTGTGGTTGCTACTCTCGCTTCATCGCCTTGGTTATTCTCCGTATTCGATATGCCGGCCTCCCCTGTCATACTGGCGGGATTAACCACATATTCCAGATTGTATACACCATGAATAGCCTTATTGATTAACGTTGAACGTTCCGGCGTGTCCAGCCGTTCGTCTTTAGGTGCCGTGAACACAATTTGAGCTGCTCCGCCAGTGGCCTCCGGGAGTTCTTCCGCCAGTTGATCTAATACCTTTTGTGATTCTGTACCCTCAATTTTCATTGTGGAACTTAAATGCATGCCATTCGTAATGAGCAAGGCTAGAACAACTCCAAGAATTGCGATCCAACTGATAATAAACTGCCATGGTTTGTTATAGGCTGATTTGCCCACTTTGTACAGAAATGTTGACATTGTAATGGTTCTCTCCATTCCGTGATTAGGCTATCTTGTCCCTACAGTGCCGCGACCAAAAAAGAGTATTTTCATTCATCATCCTCCATAATAAATGCGTGTTGAATTTTCAACATAGGTTTGAAATTTTGAGTGAAATGATTGGTCAAGAGTATTTCATATACACTCGTTGTTTTACCGACACGTGTATGATAATATATCATTGACGACGATGCTATAGTCAAATTTCAGAAAGTGTTGATTAAGCAACACATTTGTGCTTCTGACGATCAGAAGTAGGGAGGTAGGAATATGGTACACAGACAGGAAAAAGACCCCAGAGTGATCCGTACAAAAAAACTAATTCAGGATGCTCTCATGACGCTTGTTCAGAAAAAAGATTTCGATGACATCACCGTGAAGGATATCTCGGAAAAAGCTACGATTAACAGGGCGACTTTTTATGCGCATTACGTTGATAAATATGTCTTGCTGGACGATATGATCTCGGAAGGGTTTGATTCATGCGTGGACAGCAGGATTCTGCCGGGCCAGGAACTGACCGAAACAACTGGCAAGGAGCTTATACTGATGGTTAATGAGTATCATATCGCCTTTTTCGAACAATGGCGGATGGATACGAAAACCATTGCCGTTCGAGTGGAGAACATCATAAAATCAAAGCTGGAAAACATCATTGCTACCCTTATAAAAAACCAAAATACAGGTATCAGTTGGAATAACACCGATCAGCAAATCCTAACCACGATGATCACCGGCGCGATCTACAGCGCCTCCCTCGTTTTCATCAAGAACGGCAACAAGCACGACTTCGATCGCTTTACCGAGAGGGTACTGGCTTTTGTGCTGCATGGTATGAACGCAATGATATCTGATGTACACAATCTCAGCCAAAAAAATAATTGATTGTGGGGCAAGAGCGAATACTTTGTTCATTCACCCCTGCTCCCTTCACACCAAAAAGCCGGTTGTCTGAACATTCATGTTCAGACAACCGGCTTTTTGGCCCCGACAGTGCTGTCCTAGAAGGACGAATACACCTCTTCGAGCAAAGCGCAGTTTTGTCTCCTATTCACGGATCTGTCCTTGGATCTCGTTACGATCCAAAAGTATTATCATGTGCGCTGGAATATCGAGATGGGGTATCGCACTTCAAGGAACTGCTTGGCTTTGACCAATATCAATTACCATCGCTTCGTGATGAGCCCTTTTGGGCGATCCAGTTCTTTACGCAGAACTTCTTAAGCCTCTTCGAAATTAAAATCGCTTCGAGTCTCTGCCTAATACGCTTGAACAGCCTAAACACTACAGCTCTGTCTTTATCAAGATATTCAAGTCGATTCTGCAAGATTCAAGTAAGTTCAACTCAATTGTTCAGTAAAACGTATAGAAAAAGTATAATTTCCAAGGAAAGATCTTTAATTCGCATAACCCTAAATAAAGTAATATATTATATTATTATCCATAGTTTTTCGGCCGATAGATCAATAATGTATGAAGGATTTGAGAAAAAGTGATGAAAATAAAATTGAAATCGCTTTCCATTGTTTTTTGTTCGATTATCTCCGCTTCACTTTTTGCAGCAAGTGTATACGCCGCTTCAGGCATTAGCATTAATTCAGTAAATGCCCAGAAACAACAGGGAAACTATTTGTGCTGGGCGGCCGTAGCCAGCATGGCTGGACAATACTTAGGGAAATCCAATGCTACCCAATACAACATAGTTGCAGCCACTAAAGGAATGTACATGGACACTGCCGGGAATGTATATGACGCCAAGAATGGCCTTGCAGCATATGGCGTAAATTCGATTGCACTTCTTTCCATGCCCACATACGACAATATAATGTATAACATCAATACTAACTCTAACGTTCTAGCATTTACTAGCAAAGCGGGCTCCACTATTGGCCATGCCTTTTTGATTAAGGGTTACTACTATAATACGGATAACAACATTCAGAACCTTTACTATATAGATCCGGCAGATGCTTCCAGCAACGTTCAAAGCTTTTCAACTTTCAAGAGTAATTCCATCTATACTTGGGTCAATACAGTAAACAATATAAAAGCAAATTAATAATATACTAGCCATTAACAAGTAGGAGGTTTTTTTTGAAAATTCGTGCCATTATATTAACCGTTTTTTTTGCTCTGTTAACGTTGGGAAATGCTGCATATGCTGACTCAAGCCTTAAGACAGCTGGTGCAGATATCAAAGGGGCGATTGAGAGGGATTATACAGCGTATTATGCGGATACTCTTGAAGCCCAGAAGGAAAACTTTCACAGCAGCAACAGAGTAAGTTTCCTTGAAGCAACTCTTGGAGAAGGAATTGCTTATTATCAAGCGAATGTTCATGGAGAATCACTTTCACATGAATTGATTGGTTATAAATTCCCGCTTTATCTAGAGGGAACCCAAGTTGCGGTGATCGATGCTACTTTTGAGTCAGGTGCATGGAAAATTTTTAATATCAGCAATAATGATGATTTTGGCAATACAATCAAACGAATAGAATCTGAGTATGCTAAAGATGGTACATTAGAGCTTATTGATGACAAACGATATAATCTAAATTACCTCTATATTAACACTGCAGTTAATGAAGAATATATCAATTTAACAAATAATGAAAGTATAAGTCCTACAGAGATCATGAGTGTTGTTAGCGAGTCGGAGAGTTCCTTCAATAATTCGAACCGCAATTCAAATGACGGAGCGATTTTGGTCGGCGGGGGCCAAAATGTCTCTTCTGCTGACAATCAACCATCAAACATCTTTGTTTTTGCCTATCCTTCTATTCGGACTATCTCTTATCTTTGCTGTTCCTCTCATAGTCATAGCGACTCAAAGAAAAAGGGCCTCCGTCACACCGATGAGAGCAGGCTGAAATTAATGAAACAAAAAGGATTGTTATTCCTTCTTCTATTCCTTGTGCTGTTAGCAATGGTTGGATGCAACAAGGAAGATTCTGCCGAGGAAAAGACCGACGAACAAATTGCCGCCGATTATCTTCAAGCTCTTGGTTACACGATTATTGTCCATGAAGGAGAAGCCGCAAAATATACCTTGGAGCAGGAAAGGCTTGAAACTCCGGATTATATGCAGCTCTGGGCAGTTCAGGAGGAAGAGCCTGATGCCTACTTCGGGAAAGAAATCGTCTCTTATCAATTCACTGTAAGGGATCATCCACTGGAACAGTTGTATAGCCCAGATGATTACACTATTTCTGTAATAGTAATGCTTGTAGACAGTGAGGTCATAGGCGGAATTTCCGGTCCAGTAAGCAAAATTAAAAATCTCGTCATGGCAGGCGGAGAGTATTCAATAGATGGAAAGACGCTGAACGAGATTAAGGGAATCGATTATTCACAATGGCTTGACTACTGGGCGAAAAAGTACGGAAAACGGACTGAGTAACCCTTCCAATCGATTCCTTAACGGATACTAGCCGAGCAGATAAGCTGATCAAGGACTACACCTTGGTCAGCTTATCTGACGTTTTGGAGCAAGAACATCGCTTTATCCAATTAAAGGTAAGAAAAATGGTAGAAGTTCACTCTTCCCCATAAAAAAACCGGAAAGCCGTGCCACTATAGAGTTAGCTGGTGAAGGGAATTGAACCCCCGGCCCACGCATTACGAGTGCGACCCAGCATATATTTATTAGGTTTTCCTGGGGTCTGTTGGGCAATAAATCGCGTGTTTTAAGCGTATAGTTACTTCTAAAGTTTTGTTGATATTTGGTTGTTGTTAGAAGATTGGTTAGAAGTTTTGTTAGAACGGAAATGCTACCTTAGCACCGCCTTCCCGCTGGAATAACACTGAGTATTGGTCCAGCATATCACTTCTTCCTAAACCTCCTTGTACATCGGTGTCCTTGTGTTTACACGTTTATTATAAACATCTTTAACCTTCCATTGAAACGAAGGACGAAGCTATTTGAAAATTTCTTATGCCTGGCCTCTTTAGGCTCCAGCCCATTTTTGCAGGTTTTGCACTCCTTTATATAGGCAGATGCATATGACTAAAGTACACACAAAATCGTAAGAGGAGAATGAGTATGTACCATAATTCATGCCATCAATATCAATTGCATTACCCTATGCATAACAACTGCAATAACAACTATCAGACATATCAGCCTCAACATTATTGTAATTGTTACCCCTACAGAAAAATAAACTTAAGAGATTATGGACAATGTCCACTTGTAGTGAATATTGACCAGGCAGCAAAGCAAAACCAAACTTACCGTACCGCTTTATGGACAGGGAAATATTTTCAAGTGACTTTGATGAGTATCAATGTTGGCGATGATATCGGTTTAGAAGTCCATCCGACAACAGATCAATTTATACGTATTGAAGAAGGTCAGGGACTTGTTCAAATGGGGGATAGGAAAGACACTTTAGATTTTCAAGTGATGGCCTACGATGACTATGCAATTATGGTGCCTGCTGGAAAATGGCATAATTTAACGAATACAGGAAACAAACCACTTAAACTATATGTTATCTATGCACCGCCTGAGCATCCATATGGTACAGTTCATGAAACAAAAGCAATTGCCATGTCTGCAGAAGGTAAGAAAGTTCAGATATAAAAACCGTCCTGTAGAATACATGCGCCAGGCCGGGGAGATGGACGGTGATCGGTATGGTATAGTTCACACCCACGGCCTTCAGCTCAGCCAGGCTGTGCTTTTTATACAATGTTATTCCCCTCCTATCGTCTCTTGGAGTACTCGCCAAGCCGTAAGCAAAGTGCTCACTGCTTGTTCCTGACCGTGCCAAAACAAGTTCTCTCTCAGGCTGCTTATTTGGGAGTCAAAAGCTTCCCACTCGCTTCCCTCGATCACGGGCTGTGACTCCTGCTGATGAGGTTCCTCCTGCGGAACCTCAGATGAAGCGACGACTTTCTGAATCGCCTCTTCCAGCGTCCCTTCCTGGAGCCTGAGCTTGACCTCCCGCAGCACACCTACATCCTGCCAGTCCAGCTGCCTGCGCTTGCCGTCCCGGTTGAACGTGTACGCTTGTTCCTCCAACAAGACGACCCAGCGCCGCAATGTGCTGACCGGCGTATTCAATAGTTCTCCTGCCTCTTTGAATCCAACTTCCTGCATGGCACTCTCCTCTCTCAACGCAAAGGCCGCCCCTTGGATTGCCGGGGCGGCCTCTTTTTGTTTTCTTGCATGATATAAGATTAACTTAATTGTTCAAGGGAAACGTGTTCGAAAAGTACGTAAAAAGTATGGGATTATAGGGATGAACTATTCGAGTCTCCGTCAGCCGTATCTCAAGGCAGGGCAACGTTTGCAAGTTGGAACTCTGCTTCATGGTATTCCCAAATACTATGACTTTTTCTATAAACCATGGGACATTTTCGATGCCCATTAATAATCTTTATTATACCTTTTCCTATTTCTCAAACATTTTATGGCTCCTGTTATAGTTCCCATCTTTGGTTCCCGGACATTTACAAGTATAGAAAACAAAAAAAGCCTATACCACGAGGGTTTCGGCTTTTGAAACAGGGAACAATAACGGGAACTTTAAATATAATTCTGATTAATTATTCTTTAGCCTTAGGTGAATACAAATTCGCATTATCTAGTAGAAATAAGGAACAACCACTTCTGTACTCGTTAATAACCTAATGAATAAATATTGAGCCTTTAGTTTGTATCAGAAACAATTTGTTTGATCTATTGTATTTAATTAACTTTCACACCCACTCTGATACCTGTTTCAACATCTCTATTATATATATCTAATTTTTGATAAGGATTATGAATTAATAAAGTTGTAAGATCATAAGTGCCAGAATCTTGATTGATAGTGAACCCTGAATTTAGTTTTACTAAGTTGTCTTTTGAAACTTCAAAATATACGATTTTTCTATCGTCAATTACATCTACTTGTTTCCAATCAAATAAATTTACTACTGCATATCTTTTCAATTGCTTGTTGCTGTTATTACCTACCCGTATATAGTAATTTAATATGTCATGTGAAGCAACATTTTGTGTGAGCCATCTTTTTAAATCATTATTTTTTGTAACTAACAACCCATCAAGCATACTATTATTTTCGATTATTCCATATTCATTATATTTAATCTGTTCATTAACAGTTTCTTCCTGTATTACAGTACTAAATCTAAGAAATAGTAAATGATTCATATCAGTTTTTTTTCTGTACTCCTCATCAAAGCTCTTATTCTCAGGAGATTTAATAATTACAAATAGTATATCGTGTAATCCCCTATCTAAATTTGGCAACTGAAACGGGATTTCAACCGACTCTCCAGCTTTAACTTCAAGTGTAAAGTCTTCTTCGGGCTCCCTGTTGTCTACACTGAATTTAGCTTGTTTGTAATCAATTAAAAGTATTATCTTATATACTCGGTCAGTATTAATGAAATTCCCAATTGAAATAAATTTATTTATTTTTTCATCTGCATTGTAGTTGAAATTAAAATCCTTTTCTATTACCCCTTTATCATTGTACAAACCGAGCGACACACCACCAGCACTTGTGTTGGGGAGTTTATCTCTATTTGCAGTACTAGGGATGGTATTGGCAAACTCTATGCTATTCAACCCTGAATTTACATTATCGTCAAGAGTGCTATTAGCAGGTTTTTCAGAACAAGCTATTAATGTAAGCAGTAAAGAAACTATCAATAACTTATTGAATTTTTTTAAATCCATGATTGATACCTCTTTTTTCAGATTGTTAAATTACAATAAGCAAATTGGTGGTAAATAACCAATTTGCTTATTGTAGTTATGTTTAGTCTCCGTAAGTTTCCGGGTACCAAGATTGATAACCAGCATGTTCAAATTTATGAGTACCATATGATTCTCCATCTTCCCATGGATTGAAATGAACTGACGCAGTTGCACCAGCATAAGAAGAATTGGATTGATCATCGGTTCCAGATGCTGCAAAGGCCTTCTCGTTATACACTGTCAATCTTGCATAAATTCGATCTATTTGTTTTCTAGTGCTTTTTGTACTATCTGTGTAAGATGCTGAGTATGACAATACATTATCGCTAAAATAACCTTCATCGCATGAACTGTCTGCTACCCAGTGAGGACCAACTGCAGCAGCTTTAAGAGTATTTTGTTGATTATCTAACAATTGGGGTTGAAATTCTTTATGTGGTACTTTTTCTGTATCTACTACTACTGCTGAGGGAATAATATCATTCCCAGAAGCATTTGCAGGCAAGGATATTGAAGAAACAGAGAACAAGATAATAGCAATAGATGCTAATGCCTTTTTCATATACAAAACTCCTTTAGTATTATTTGTTTTAAATAAAATGAAAAGAATTTAGGTATCAAAGGTTTCTGGGTACCAAGATTGAAAGCCGGCATGTTCAAATTTATGTGCACCATAAGCTTCTGTGTTTGAAGCACTAGCCCCACTACCAAATTGTGCACCTGCATGAGACAAGTTGGATTGATCATCCTCAGCGCTCCCTATATGACCCCCATCCTCATACAGTTTGACTTTTGCATATATTCGATCGATTGTTAATCTAGTTCGCTTGCTACTGTCGGTGAAGGAATCTGAAACTGAAGTTGCTCCAGAATTATAAGTAACAGTAGTCTTGGCAGTCCAGTGTGGTGTGAGTGCTGCTGACAACTTTGCCCCCGTATTAGTATTTGCCGGTTCAAAAGATTTCTCTTGAAGTTGCGCTGTATCAAAAACAACTAAAGGTATAATTTGGTCTGTGCTTAATGCAAACACATTTGTTGGCGAGAGAAGTATAGCGCTACCAAGGAGCAAAGTGACAACCTTCCTTTTTTTCATTTAATATCCTCCTTTATATTTTTTTATTACTAGAGAATATTTTTTTCCATTTTTACCCTCTGTAAAATAATATAACTTCACGTTCTCTTTCTGTCAATATTTTTAATTATTTTATATAAAATCCCATATTAATAGTCTGGCCTTGCTATATTGACATGAAAGTTCTTAAAGTGGACAAATTTGAAATATCAGATGGTGTAGGCCAGTGAAACGAAATGCTGAAGAATGTCGAATTAATTTTCACAAGGCTCAAGTTAGTTACCGTATCTCTCCTGTAACCACTCATTAAACTAACAATTATCCTTTAAAAACTGCTCAATTTGCTCGTTGCTCCATGCAATCGTATACCCTGCTTTAGGACTTACTGGAGAAAATAAAAAATTCGATTTCACCAATTGACTCATTAACTGGAGCACTTTCTCTTTACGTATTCCAAGTCCTTGCTGCAGCTCAGCTGACCTCGCAGACCCCATCTCGCATATCATTCGCTGCATCCTTAGTAGGAGTTCTTCATCACTCTCTTTGGTATCCACCAGCCAAGGCTTCAACCCCGTCTCCGGATCATACTCTGCTGCTACCTTTCCTTCTTTGCTGAGTTGTTCAACATAAGTAGCTGCCGTCACATAATCAACATTCAGTGCATGCTGCAGCAGCCTTCCGGATACACCATTATGTTCCCGCGCCAAGCGAATAACCTGATCGTACACACTCTCATTTATAGGTGGCACTTCCTCTTCCTCCACATCCGTCCATTCTCCTAAATGAGCCATGATTAGTGGTGATGGTCCGACAGTTTCATCCTCACCTCCCATTGGCTGGTTGTCTTCCTTGTCAGCTATTTCGCTAAGCAAAGAAGAATCTTCATTCCCCTCTGTTTCTGGATCTACTTTCCGGAGCCGCATTTCATTCCGCCAATAACGCTTCAACTCCTCAATATACCGGGTAGTCTCATCATCATCCGCGCTAATCGCCGCCGATTGAAATCTCTTCTGTCCGCCACCGTTCAACATGCAGATTCCATCCCCGCCACCGAGCAAATGTGGTCCACCTGTGTCCATGACTGTTTTGAAATCATAGACACTCAGCAGATGGAATGCCACCCGGGACGGAAGATTTGATTTTATCACTCCAGTCACCACATCCACGCTGGGACGCTGAGTCCCTAAGATGAGATGGAGTCCCGCAGCTCGTCCCATTTGGGTCAAGCGTTGCACGGTTTCCTCCACATCCGCACGGGCAATGACCATCAGGTCGGCGTATTCATCAATTACAGTCACGATATACGGCATCTGATCTTGCGGATGATTCCGGTTGTACTGCAGCAAGTTCCGTACACCTACTTCGGCAAAACGCTTATAGCGCTTTTCCATCTCCACCACTAGCTTCTTGAGTGTCAATGCCGCCCGTTTCGGATCTGTGACTGGCGGGGATATCAGATGCGGCAAGCCGGTATACATCGTAAACTCGACCATCTTCGGATCGATGAGCAGAAACTGGACTTGCTCCGGTGAACGTGTGGAAGCTAATGAAGTTAGCAGCCCATTAATAAAAACAGATTTTCCGGAGCCGGTAGCCCCTGCCACAAGCAAATGCGGTAATTTGGCTAAGTCCACCAGGATCGGTTTGCCCTCCATATCCTTCCCGAACACCATAGGCAGTTCAGCCGTTTGAGCAAACACCTTCAGGTCCTGTGCCATATCACTCATATATACAAATGCCCGTTCGGTATGAGGCAATATAAAGGCTGCTGCACTTGAAAACGGGGATGAAGTGACCGCAAAACTCCGGTCATGTCCGATATGGTTGGCCAGATCATCTCTTTTCTTAACCAGGTCACTGAGCTGCAGCCGGGCCGGTAAGCGAAAGGAGATGGTTTGTAGCGTTGGCCCCGCATCAATGGACAGAATTTCTGGCGGTTCCTCCATCTTGAGTCCTGCCAATTGGACCGTATTGAAGATGAGCTCCGATGCCTGTTCTGCCGATAATGTAGAAGAAGAATGAGGCCGAGGATTCGGCGGGAATAGCGCATAGGGTCCCGATTGAACACGCTGTTCGCTTGTAATCACAACCGGCCTATGATTGAGTTCGCCCCTCTCGGGTATGGAAGGCATCGATTCCACACCCCCGGCACTGGGCAGCTTGCTCTCCAAAGTATCTGCTGACGATGGCCCCAGTCTCCATTCCCGGTCTCGAATCCTTTGCCGCAGCTGGATAAGCCATGGCCCCATGCGTTTCCGATGCTTCCAAGCCACTCGCGCAATATGGGGTACACCCACAATGCCCAGCCACAATGTAACTGCATACCGGAGCACCGTTTGTGCCAAGTGACTGAGTTCTGGCGATGGCTCTAGGAACAATACGATTACACTTCCCAGCGCAGCCAGGACCGTCAGCCGATTCACGAATTGTCCAAAGGATTCCTTTTGTGGTGGATCTGGAGTGCTCACTGTGTTCTCAACTTCCTTTCATCATGGTTTGAAGCAAGTCTCTTAATTGCTGATTGAACCGCGCTGCATTCTCTTTGATGAGTGGCCACCAGGCATCCGACTCGTCAAACACAAAGTGATAAGCCTCTTTAAGATTTCGAAATAGCATGATCACCAAAAACACGCCCAACGCTTTGACTAACCAGGTCGGTAAGCCATTGCCTCCTTTCTTGTAAAACACCCAAAGCAAAATTGCGATAATGACAACTGTTAAATTCAATTCAACCACTCCCCGCAACTAACAATTTGAAGTACTTGGATACGCCGATCCACCACCCGTTATCTGCAGCATAATAACCACGCGGATTATCTTTCGCCGACAACCACTGGATTGGATTTCTTCCGGCCGGAAGATCCTGAGATAGCTTAATGATCGTATTCGCCGCAATCTGCGCAGCCTCACCGGTTGAGATTCCCGCACCTTTCCCCTTGCACCAGCAGCCAAACACATTCCACGGATTGCGGATAATTTCCGAGGCGTGGTTATTGTTTCTCGGGACAAACGACTGCTCTTGACCGGTAATGGCAATCAGCAGATAGGGAGAGACATTCTTGGTGCGTCCCGCATTATCAATCATTTGCAGCAGATTATGATCCGCCAATGCTGATTTTCGCTTCTCCAAAAACTGCATCACATATGGAATGTTCAAAGACCGGTACCCCAGCTCAATCGGCAGTGTAGGCAGCTCCGTACCTGGAGTAAAGACATACTCCAAGGGATCAACCGGCACTCCCGCTGCGTTCCACTTGAAAATGCAAATGGGGGCCAGTAGAGCGTCCGACAATACCCTGTCCAATTCTGCCAATTAACTGTCCTTTGCTCACCACATCGCCCACCGCTACGTTCATCTGAGCAGATAAATGCCCGTAGGTGGTCACTAGCCCATTGCCGTGATCGATCCTAATCGCCTGACCATACCCACTAGCTGCTCCAGCGAGTGTCACTGTCCCTCCAGCCATGGAATAGATGGGCTGTAGCTCCGTATTTGCAGCACCGTTGGCTATATCAATCCCTTTGTGCATTCGGGTGGTGCCAAACAAATCACGCAGAGCAAACGTTGAAGAGATCCGGTCAATGGTCGGTACCGGCCAGACATATGCCGTTCCGTCCACATCTAACTGTACGGGGGCCATCGAAGCATACTGGCCTGCTGATTGTGGCTTATAGCTGTCGGCATCGGAAAAGATCATGAATGGCAAGAAGACAAACATTGCCACCAATGCAGCCAATCCAAGAAAAATCAGCACCAAACCGATTCCGGGGGAACTGAGCGCCGAGAGCAGCCCGATGATTTTCTTCATCTCCTTGGCCTTTTTACTGACTTCCACCTGTTCCCCTCCTCTATCCTGCGGTTTTCAGTCCCCGCGTTTTGTACAGGACATGTTCTTCCGGAGGGACATGCATGATCAGTTCATCGTAGCGTTTGTGGTTCTCTAGGATGTAGCGCTGCGTGCCTTCATTCTGCGTAATGAGATCCTGAATCTCGCTGGGCAGATCCGCGTGGGAGGAGAGTAAACGTACTGCAGATTGCTCCATGTAAAAGTACACGCGCACGCTGGTGTTCTCCCACATGCCTACCCCGGCAGCGGTATCCAGCATAATCGCCGGAGAATTGCCTGCCAGGATCATCATGCCGTTCTGCTTGCGAATGGCTGTATACCAGGTGAAGACATAACTGCGCAGCTCCGGATTTTGCAGCTGTCGCTGACCTTCGTCCACCAGCACGGCAGAAAAGTCAGCTCCGGCAATTTTGAGCAGATGAATGTTGGCATTGACCTGTTCAAAGGCCATCGACATTTTGATCTGTGCTTGCTTCGCCGATTCATCCTTCTTGGACTCATCCTCCTCGCCGGAGCCGACCCGGTAGACAACCAGCGGTGCTTTCTGATCAAAGCTGGAGGCCTCTTCGATTTGGAAGATATCATCGTAGATTCCTATGAAATAGATTTTGATTTTGTCATACAAACTTTTGGCATCGGCATTGCTGTGAGCCGCCTCTTCAATTTCTGCGAACACGGCATGAATGGTCGGCTTCGGTCCGGTCGGTGCATTCCAGGTGTCCGGCTGCTGCTTCTCGATCCCTGCCGCACGGTAGACTCTGCGAATGGCTTCGCCCACTTCAAAAATTTCCGGACGGGTTAAATTCTCCCCGAGCAGCGAGAAGGTGCGCACGCCGCTTTTCTCGGCCATCTTGTACCGGGAGCGATTATACTGTGCACATTCCTCATCAATCTCCGTGATGGCAGGCATGATTGTAAGTGGTTCAAAATAACGTCCTTCTTCGGTGGTATGGTCAATATACACGCCGCCCACATAGGCACAGAGCTCCCGCCATTCGCCGTCCAGGTCAAAGACAAATACATGCACGCCTTCTTCCAGCAGCGAGACCACCAGTGCCTTCAGAAAGTAACTTTTGCCTTCGCCGGTCTTGCCGAACACGGTCACATTCTGCGCCCGGGGATCATCCGGATCACATAGATTCACAAAACAAAAGCCGCCGTCCTCGGTCCGGCGACCAAAATACAGTCCTTCACTATCCGAGAACGAGCCTCGGGTCATGGGGTAGGTGCGTGCCGCGACTGAATCTGTCGTGACCCGCCCATAATGCGTCTTGTTGAAAAATTCACTGTGATCACTGTAGGGGTCAAAGGCCGGGGATGTTTGCCGCATCGCCTCTTGCTGCTCACGCCTAAGTTCACTGAGCTTCCCGGACATGTTGTCGAACCACAGCTTCAGCCCTGCCTCTGCCGCCTCGATCTGATGTAATTTCGGTGCAGATAACGTTAAGAAGGTCTGCACCTCCACCAGCTTGTGATCACTGGACAGCGTGGAATCCCGCAAGGCTAAGATGGTCTCCTTCGCGGCAATCTCTGCATTCCGTGCCGGGTCCGTTTCACTCTGATCTTGAATACTGGCCGTCAGCCGGTTCAGCTTGTACTTCATCCGGGTATTGAATTTGATATCGCTTTGCGCATACCTTATCGTCTTGCGTAAGGTGGCACCGGCATGCGTAACGATGCCATCCAGCTGATCCAGATACCCGGCGATGATCTCTGGCGGATACTCTTGAACCATGAGGACCCGCACATAATGGCCGGTCTTCCCATCCTTGCCGTCCACCATGTTCACCACCAGTTGCCGGGACTGCTTCTTCCATTGTTTAACTAACCGCTTCGTATGTCTGAGCAGGCTCATGATTGGTCTCCTCTCTATTTCCGTGGATGTTCAGTAAGCTACGCTTCTCCGGATCAAGCGCCAGTGGCCGGCCCTGATACAAGCTGTAGGCTGCCGATGGAATGTACGGATAAACCGCCGTATAGGTCTGCTGATACTGCTCCTTAAGCAGGGAAGCCATCCGGGGAGCCATGTCCGGGGTACTCTGGTTCAGCCAGAATTCCCCTTCCCAGCGCGGGGCTGCTTGAGTGAAGCGCAGCCAATGGTGGTAATCACAATCGAGCACTGCAATGGTACGATACCGCTGCATTAGTGCCTCCCGTTCAGGGTAGTTCCAGGGGACCTCCGCAATGACCAGTTCGTCTTCCGCTGCCCGGTGTTGAAGCAACTGCTCCACTTCCTGCAAGGTGGGATAACGTGTAGGGGTAAACAGTAGCCAGTCAGCAGCCTTCCCGGACCAGCTGTCCCAGGCTTCAAGCTCCGAAGGTTGCTGCAGCGGATTCAGCATCGTCCGGGTTCCCTGATCCGGCGATAGATCCAGGATGCTCACGGCAGTACCGGATAGACTTACCGCTACCCCAAGATTCGCAGCCAGAAAAGACTTGCCGCTGGGTATGGGAGAGGTCAGCAATATAATCCCTTGAAGTTGACTTACTCCTGGTGTAGACGGTACGTTTTGTAGAATTCCTGCTCCTGTTCGCTCATTTGTTGTGTGCTCTAACGTAGCTGCTGGAGGTTCAACCTTTCGGGCTCTAACCTTCTGCCAGCCCGCGCGGAATTTCCGTATCCACCTGGCAAGCCAAGGGGAACACTCCGTACTCCAGGTTGCTCGAAGAACGGAGAATCCATGTTTACCACCTTGCAGCCATCGGGCTATAGGCCATTTCCCGAGCTTCAGCGTGTTTCGCCAGGACGACCCTGGAACCACATCCTCGATCACCAATGGTCCGGGGATCTTGTCCTCCTGAACGCCCGGCATGGCTTCATCCCCCGCGTGGTCTTCCACCGGTGGATCGTCCTGAATGAACTTGACTAGCGATGGACTGAATAACGAACGCTTTTCATCTGGTGCTTCGCCTTGCGCTTCCAGTACTCCCTGCTCTAACTCCTGCTCATTTAACGGGTCCGAGTCTTCGGACACTTCATATGGGCCGGGTTCAGCCCATGAGTCTCCATTCATCTTCCAAGCCTCCCATGCAGTGCGGTCCCACCAGCGTCCCACAATCTCAGGCAACGAAAATCCGGATAATAGTGATGTGCTATGCCCACCATGTGAAGTCAGCGTATGGAGCACACGATCCTTTTTCTCCTGCAGCTCACTTAGCAGCCGGAAACGTTTCAGCGCGTCCGGATTCAGCTCTGCTGGTTCATCTGCCCGTTCCCTGATTTTGATTTTCGATTCCGAGGTCGTGAGGGTCAGCGTATATTCACTGCGCAGCGCCTTTCCGTCTCCGGCCAGCCGCTCCCACATCTCGATACGGTTCAGCTTCATCGCCTGGATGCCTGGACTCTTCGCCGGATGGTTTCGTTTCTGATTCCACAGCTCCAGGCGAACATCCGGGATCTGCTCCGCTGAGATTTGTGCCGAGAAGCCTTCCTGCACCATGGCACGCAGAAACTGTTCAAAGCCGCCGATCCGCGTCCGTTTCTGCGCATACACCGCCGTTTTCCACGGGGATGCCGATAACGAAGACACTACATGCAAGGTTCTCCCGCTGCGGTAGAGCCAGCCATCTTCCTCCACGCCAAGAAAGGAACCGAGGTCTTCCCCGGCTCCTTCCTTCTTTTGTTGTGCATCATGCATGTAGCGCTTCAGACGATACGGCCACTTGAGCCATTGCCCCAGTGTGCTAGTCATGAAGATGGCTACGATCCAGGTCATTTTGAATACCACCGGAAACGGAAGTAAAAAGGGGAAGCCCCCGATCACGAGCGTGGTCCCTACGATCCAACCGATATCTTTAAGCGACAATCCTAGAAACTCTACATCCTCACGGATATCGCCCATAAAGCTTGCGCGCAACAGCTCCTCTTCCCGTTCGTGCTGTTCCTGATCCATTATTTCACCTGCCCTTTGGCTTTCGCTTTAGCTACATCTTGAGCTTTCGCCGGGTTTGCTTGTTGACTTTCCTTCATCCGCTGCCGCTCATGGCGATGTAACATTTCTTTCTGCAGTTGTTCAAAACTGCCCATATCCAGACCATCCAGAGGCGGTTGTCCATAGTTAACCGGCACACGGTCTTTAATGACATAGACTGCGCCATCTTTCGCACGCCAGTAAGGTATGCGGTCTTTCCGGTAGCTCTCATATTTCTTCTGAAATTCACTGTAATGTTCTTCGGGAATGTAGGCATGGGATTCATCTTTAGCCAGCTGCAGCACTTCTGCCAGCTCCTCTACTGTACCGGAACGTTCCCAATCCGCGATCATGCTGGCCGCAAACCGGGAGTGACGCGGAAAGTTCACCCGGATCTTCCGGGTCGTCTGGGCCAGCATCCCCTCAAGCACTTCCGTAGCCTCTTCCAGATGATCATCCGGCAACCATAACACATCCTGCTCCAGCAGCAGGTCTTTGACCCAAGGATATTCATCGACACGTTCCTGCAGCGCGTGGTAGGCCGATGCAGCCTTACCTTGAGGCAGCTTCGCCTGTGTGTAGAGGGGTAAGGCTTCTTTAATCTGTTCTGCTGCGTGTTCCGCCTCCTTGGAGTCGGTGAGTAGTGATATCTGTGCTGTACCATTCAGATCCACGAACGCTCCATCCTTATACATCCCCTCACGGACCGCAGAGACATCGAATCCTTCCCGCTCCAGTTGCGGCAGCATATCTAGGGTCGGCCCGGCCAGAATCAATTCACCGGTGCGCTCATCCCACTGCACATCTTCCTGGTATTCCTTCTTCAGGGTACTTAGCTTCTCTGTCAGCAGTTTACGCTGGGCCACAGGAGCCTTTAACAAGGAAACGCTGCGGAACCCTTCGTCTCCCAGCACCTCTGATATATTCAGCGCCGAAGATTTGATTTCCGACTCTCCAAATTCCAGTTCTTGCAGAGCATCCACATGGATCTGACCGCCCTCTGAAAGCCATTCTTCCGGCTCATGATAGGCGATGCCCTGCACTGATTCAGATAACCCGCCGCTGAGTGAGGAAGCCAATTTGTCTTTGCCTACACTACGCTGAGTACGCATCCGATCTGCTGCTTGCTGCATCCGCTTACTGGCTTCCTGCATGCTCAGTGCCTTCTTCTGTACGCCTTCCGAGCCCATCCGCTTGCCCATGGAATCCAGAGATGTTGACGTCCGTTCTCCCCATTTCCCCACGGAATCAAGTACCTGTGCTCCGTTCAGTGTCACCGGATGTTGCACGGCTCTCATCAGGGGTCTTAACCAGAAAAAGAAGAAGAACACGAGTAACGTCAGCGCACTGAGAATCGCAAAGATGATGGGCGGTATACCTAACGCCGCACAAAACCCTTCCCCCTCGCCGTAATCCGTCTGCATTTTCACAAAAACCGCCCAATGCAAACCGCAGATCAGACCGACCAGTAGCGTCCGCAGATAGAGATTGGCAAACCCAAGCAGCGTCTCCATTTTCCCGGTATAGGCCGATTGCGTAATCCACAGATTGACCAGGATCGCCATAAAGATGAGCACCAGCGTCTTGAGTACAGCAACCACATACAGGGGCAATACGACCAGTAACAAATAACTGAGCAGATTAAAGATTCCCCCGCTGGTGGATACGGTCAGTTCACCGAGGGTTTGGGCGGCATACGCGGCATCTGTAATTCCATCGGCACCGACTATCATCGCTTTCAGAATCTGCTGTCCCTCTAAGCCTTCATAGGCAATACCGCTGGTGCCGATAATCCCCTCGAACATTTTGCTGGCAATCCAGTTGATGCCGACATTGGCGATATTCAGCGCCGTGAGCGAGAAATACGTGGCGACAAAGCAAACTAAAAAGACCTTGAGCAAACTGCCCAGGTCCTTTTTGCCTTGAATGATTTTAAAGGTTAACCACGAAATCCCGATAAACAATAGCACCAGACCAATGATCATAAACAGTGACCAGCCTGACTGCACCAATGCGATTTCCGCAATTTGTGGCGTGAACAAGTAACTTTGAGCAAAGGCATCATAGAGAGGAGACATGAGCTCATCCACCAGCAGAACAACAAGCCCTTCAATCGCATCCTTGATCAGCTTGCCGGACATGAGATCCTTGAACGATTGAATCATCTCATCCACTTTTTGAATCATATCATCGACCCAGCCGGGAATGTACCAGCTTGTTTCACGCTCCGCAGGTACTTCTGTGTTTGACGGTGCCGTGGTCGGATTGGGCAATGCAGAAGCGATTTTCACACCTGCTTGTTTTATAGCAATGGCTTGGCTTGGTGATGCTTGAACCGTTACCGTCATCAGATTGCTCGTGAAACCAAGCAAAAGTAGAATTAGAACTGCCAACACCCAGAATCGTTGTCTCAACCTCCCCACCCCCAAATCTCCATATAATCGTAAAACTGTGACAGCAGGGTAAATACCGAGCCGGTCATGAATAACAGAATCAGCCCGAGCGCCACCGCCATCCGCTTCCAGAACTTTGGGTCCTTCAAGCTTCTTGCTCCCCGGCTAACCGAAAACAGGAACCCAAAAAATCGGATCAGCCAATACGCTAAGGCCAGTACACAGAGTATCGTCCCTGCTGCTCCCGCCAGAACCAAGAACCAGTTCAAATCATCTACCACCCCTGGGTCAACGGTGTACATTTTTTTCATTTTCGAGATATAGTCGTTGTCTTTCATCATTTAGCCACTAGGACCAGTTACGGTACTGATCCACCATCTGGATGAACGTTGTTGTTGTGCCTCCGATATCTTGCTTAGAGGTCCAGTTATAGATATTTTCCAGGAAGCTGAAGAAGGCACCGCTGATGAAGAGGAATACAATAAATACAAGCAGACCTGCTTCAATCCAAAACCACTTATCCTTGATGGTACCCTTACCGGTACTGATCTTGACCAGTTTGATAATGACTTTAACGATAACAAATACTAGTGTGGCTATTGTCAGTAAAGAGATTACGAGTCCAATCGGTGTAAATACAAAATCCAATCCATCGAGTACCTTCCAGTTAAATTTCATTTTTTCTTTGATTTTGGTAATCGGATTGTCATCGGCGTAAGCCAACATCGGCAACATAAACATACTAAATAGGACCATCATGATGAGGGTCCCGGTTTTTCTGATTTTCATATTATTCTTCCCTTCTATTATCAGTAAAATATAATCAGCCAAAGTGCGATACTACAGAGCCAGCAGCTTCTTGCGATCCACCGCTCTACTGCCCCGCCATTTCGCAGCAGATTCAGTGCTACCTTCATCCGGGGGATAAGCACGGACCGAATGCCCTCCACCGTTACCGCATCCCCCGCCAAATGCGACCACCATCCTGCCAGCAAGCCTAAGCCCAGCGCCTGGAACAGAACCGGCTGAGTCGCGGTAAAAGAGACTACGCCCAGGCTCAAGGCACCGGCGAACTCCGGACTATGGATAATCCCGCGATGCTTGACGAAAGGCATCACCAGCAAAGCAACACCGGCAAACAGCGTGAGCCAATGCAGGCTGTAACATTCATATCCGGCAAGCAGTAGCAGTCCAAGACTGCTTAAGAGGAGCATACGTAGCCGAGAGGCTAGGGCAAGAATCAGCCCTGCTGCTGCCCATAGCCAGGGCATCGGCTGCTGCAGGATAAACCACATGATGCCCATTCCCAGCGATAGGACGGACAATCCTTTCAGTTTCTTGCGTGTCTTCGCGGAGAACTGGAGCTTATTACTCACGGTACTGGTCTTATGGTCCAGATCCGGCAGCAGCCCGCCGATGCCCGCAGCGGCAATCAAGACTGCAGCAGGTAGGATGGAAAGGGCAGGTATAACATAGAGCACTGCGGAACCAGCCAGAATCGCCATTCCTATATGTCCTTGTCGATTCATTTTGATTTCACCCCCTTTCCGGAACAGCACAAAATACCGCTTCAACGCTTGAAGCAGTTCGGGTCTTGCAGTGATTAAATTAAATTCCGTTAGAAAAACCGGCCAAGCCCCCGCTTTTTCTGCTTTTGCAAAATCGGAGATAAAAGGCCTTCCAGCAATTCATCTGTATCCACCTGGGGATGAAACGGATCTGGATGATTCGGAACGGCAAAAACGGGCCTGCCGCTTAAGCATCCCGCCACCATTTCCCGATTGGGTTCGTTCGCCAGTGGCAAAGCAATTCGCCAGTATTCCTGCGGCACTCGGCTATGCTCCCGGCAGAAGGAGATCAGTTCCTTCACTCGCCATTCACTGCCTGAACCGACCAGGACCGGTACGCTGGCTTGTACAAACAGTTCAGCCTGCTTGCTGCCCTGTAAACTCCCTAAGTCCAGCACCGTAAAGCGATAGTCGCTCATCAGCGACCCGATCCAGTACTCGGATACCTCTGCCTTATAGAGAGCCACATTATTCAATTCATAACGGGGATGATCCGAGAAATCGCCTTCCTTAATATATTCCAAGAAAGAGAAACACGGATGATTCCCGCCTTCCCACAGCGCTACTTTGGTCTTTGCGTACCGGGCTAAATAGTGGGCAATGAGCAGCGCTGTATGCGTGCTGCCAGCCCCTTCATACACACTGCCTACCGCGATAACCACTCTTTCCCCTGTTCGGCTGAAGTTCATTTCAGGCATTGTGAAATGTTGAGGTTTCGCCTCTATCAGATGATGAGCTTCGAGCAGCTTCTCTTGCCAGTTCCCGTTCAGCCATACGTCCGAAGCGCCCAACGCGGTCCAGCTTCGTATTGCTGTCGATGATAAGCTAGATGCCTCACTGATCACGACAAACTTTACGGGGATCTCTTCCGCTAACGGTAAGAGGCTACGAGCCTCATCCTCATGGATTAGGACGTATTCCGGCATCAGGATCAAGGCGCTTTCTTTGACTTCTTCAAACGTACCGCACACATGAAATTTAAAATAGGGATTACTGATTTCTGGCTCTACGCCAACAAGTACAATATGCAATGATGTCCTACCTCCTCTGAGCAATATGTCTACTATATGATCATAGCTCAGGGAGGCAAGCCGAACGTGTGAAGAATGTTCTGAAAAAGTATGGGTTGTGGGTAAACTATGCCCCTTTAGCACAGCAGCAGTACATGAAGAGATGAGGCCCACCTCTCAGCGGAATTAAAGGTTCTCATGACAAAGAAAGAACAACGTCGTCGTGAATAGACGTCTAACTGGCCGGATAGGATTTAACTATAGTACAATCTTCTTCCATACCTTTACACAACAATGATATAATCCCATCATGCAATTACAATGACGAGGAGTGTTAGCCATGGAAGTAGAACTCCGCCGCTGCATCATTTGCACCATTCCAAAGCCAATTGCTGCGTTTAACAAAGAGCACGTAATCCCCGAGGCGATTGGCGGAAGAGTTGTCATCTATCACGTCTGCATAGATTGCAACAGTACCCTGGGTGAACAAGCAGATCACCATCTGACAGACAACCTTCTCATCCGAATGTTTCGAAGTGAACACCAGATCGGTGGTGCGCCCAACCCTTTCCCGGAAGGGCGATTAATTGATGATCCCAGGCAAATCGTCTACACGGAAGTAAAGGATGGCGTGTTTGTCCCAAGGATACGCGTGCAAAAATTAGAAACCGACAATCCCGGTACTATCCAATTCACTGGGGAGGCAAATAATCAAAAGGCGATAAAGACAGCTGTAGACAAGACGTTTAAACGCAATAACCTTCCCCCGTTAACCGATGAAGAATTTAACGAACGGTTAAGTGAAACGCCCATAACTGGAATGACCGTCAATTTTACCGTGGACAGCTTCTATTACGCGCGAGCTCTGGAAAAGATTGCCTATGAAATGACGTGGAAGTGGTTAGGAGATTCGTATATCGATGATGAACTCGCTCCAGCGATCCGCCATTTTATTCGTTACGGCGAACCGGATTCGGATTGTTCCTTCATCCAAATGTGCCGACTTTTATCCGAGGATGAATCTGCTAAGATCTTCGTCCCGACTGATCATACCATCATCATTGAATTTTCAAAAAAGTCCATTACATGTACAGTTTTAATCGCAGATATTTTCATCAGCAATTTTATTATGTCACACAATCCTGAAGCTTACGCACTCGGATTCGGCACTGCCTACCTTACGAATAACGCGGTGAATGGAAGAGTACTTGAAAAACGAGTAGACTCACTTTATTAGGAACTGAGCCTGCAGATCCTATTTGACTTCTAATTTGCAGGCGCAACTTAATCACTTCTCCTTCTCTGAAAAATGATAAGCTGCCCGGAGACAGCTTTTTTTCAAAAATCCACTAATACTCGTTATGCAAAACAAGAGTACCATCTGAGAAAACTTCAATCCCCTCCCCAGAGAATGAGGTGAAATTAAATTCCATTCGTAGACCTTCGAGATTATTAGCAGTTAATAATCTCCAGATTTTTTCTGATATTCCAAACTTAATATTTCTATAAAAACTGTAAGGGTGGAGATAAAAACTTAGATAATAATATTTCAGGTATTTTAGATCAATAATTAAATATGTTTCATCATTATGAACAAATGTCTCTAAAGGCTTTTCTAGAGTAAGAACCTCATCTGATATCAATTGAAGTGAATAGTCAAATAATCCCAACATCGAAAACCAAGAAGCGTAATGATATCTTAATAATTTTTGATCATCAAAGTTTTTTGTCACTTTTTCCTCAATGGGGTCTGAAAATCCAATTGTAGTATCCCATGTTCTATTCGAACTTGAAAACCAGACTCCAGAGGCAAAAGTTCGATGTACATTTATCGGAATATTATTGCTCGATATAAATTGTCTTGCGTTTTCGCATTGTTCTAACCCATCCTTCAGAACAGCCTTGAGATTGCTACCGTAGTTCTTAGGATGAGATCCTTTAGATTCTAAAATTGATACTACAGTTGAACCAAATTGACTAATGATGAAATCCGGCGCTCGCCCTTTGTAACAAGCTGTTGAGGGAAACCTCGATATGTATCCATCAAAATCAACCACTAATGGGTAATTAAGAAAATCTTGTACAAATAAATAATTTATAGCTTGGGCCAATTCACCAATTCGACCAGTTAGTGAAAAATCTCTATATTTCCCTGATATGTTAGTAGATAAACATAAATTTCCCCCTCTTGAGTCTACTATACTTTGAATGTTAAAAAATGAACTTAATGATTGAAAAAACAAGTCTATATTAGTTGGGTCTTTAGATAATATGGTTCTTGCCATAGCGACTGAAAGACGCACTGATGAAATAACCAGCTTATTTTCATTATTATTTACTCGTTGTAGATTCGCATATTTTTTTCTAACCGATACACAATCGTATTCAATTATTTGAACTTCTTTATTACCATATATAAACACATTGACCTCCTTAAATCCCTTTGTGAAGAATATATAGAACTCATTAAAATTTTCATTTGGCCTCTTCAAGACTATCACTTGCTGCAACTTCTTCCATACCTAAATTAACCTCTTGCAAGCTTGTTCCCACATTGTAAGGCTGAAATTGATTTCCTATTGGCTCTGGGCTCCCCTTCATCATCATATAATAGTGTGCTGCATGTCCATTTTTAATGAAAATATCTCTGAATACTATTAAATATTTTTGTATTAAATCGCTACCATCTCCTACATATAAATCTTCACTAATAAAGTGAGATCCATCATTTATCCATGATATTAATGAACGACATACCATTTTCCCCTCATGATCAAATTTATCTTCTAGGACATCTAAATTAATGTCGCCGAAAAATTTAAAGTAATTTTCTAAAATCCTTCTCATGCTGTTTTGAATAGAAACAAAACTGAGGCTAGCAGATTCTCTTATCTCTGACCATAATAGTTCATAAGATGTCATAATTGGATTTTGAGAAAACTTTTTCATTCTAGATATATTGTTATCTTTTCTTACAATCCAGTAAGTTCCTTCACCAAAGCTTCTTGAACCTTTGCTAAAAGAGGCTTCTTTATGAAAGTATATATTATGAGTTAGAACAAACAATTGCTTGATTTCGGATCTCCCTGCGTGAATATCAAACATTATTTCACGGACTAAACTACTTACGATAAAAAGAACACTACTATCCAAGATAGATATTGGATCATCTATTACTACTACTTTATCGGTCATAATTTCACTTATATCATTACTCCCTTTCAATAATTGATAGAAATAAAGAAAGGTTATAAACGTCTTCTCTCCTTCACTTAATGTGTCCTTTGCATCCTTACCATCTTCTCGGACTATTTTGTAGTTCCCCTTCTCAGTTGCAGATGCTAGTCTAAAGTTTTTAAAACCAAATAAACTTAAATATCTATTTATTTCAACTACTGAATGTTCAACGCTCGTTATTTGTTGTTGTTTTTGAAGTAATTCCGTTTCATATTTATTTTCATATTCTTTTTTCTTCAATATACCCGAGTTTATATCTAAGAGTAATTTATCCGATGCTCCTATTTTTAAACTGTATTCATTTAATCTATCCCTTAATTGCTCTGTTATATAGCGCCACAAGTCTATTGATAAACTTTGACGTTCAAATTTTATATTTGTCATTCGTTTATTATGTTGTTGTATCTTTAGAATCGAATCATTTATTGATTCATTAATTATTTTAATAAGATCTGATATTCTAACCAGTTGAATAATTCTACTTGGCTCTTTTATCTTTTGTTCTATGAGCAACTTGTTTTCTTTACTTCGAGATTTAATGAGATTTAGGATACTATTAATTTTCTCAACATCAATATAAGGATTTTTGTAATTTTCATTACAAAATTTTTCAATTTCAGAAATTGATTCATCTATATAATTAGTCAAATATGTAGAATGATTCTCTAATTTCAAAACACTTTTTTCGTAAGAATCATCAAAATATGAATTTATCTTTTCTTCAAAATATTCAGGTAATTCTTGTTGACACAATGGACAGATTCCTTCGGAATGTATTATTATTTGAATACCTTGCTTAACCCAATCGCTTATTCCTAACTTTGATATAAGATATGCTACATCAACATCTTCCTTACCAATAATTTTAGTAACTATAAATAGGATCGTATTCAATATCCATGTTAAACTCAAACATTGTTGGTTCTTCAACTAACTCCACTGTTCGGTTAAATAAGTCTTCCTTTATAGACAGGATTTCATTTAATGTTTTTAAGGGAGTACTTAAGTTTTTTGAACTTTCATCTAAGCACTTTTGCATAAATTTCTCTTTTGAATTTCTAAAACCCTCAATTAATTCTTTGAAATCTGAATCGATGCTGCTCTTTATTCTCCAACATGCTTCCCTAAATTCATCAATAATAACAATTCTAGCTCTCTCTTTTTCTTCAAAGATTGTTATTTTCTTTTTAATATCTTCCTTGTGTTTTATTATTGTTTCTTTTAAAATTGCGATTTCCGTCTGTAATTCGACAGATTCCTTCCCCAAAGTAAAAATACCTTTAATAGAGTCACTCAAAAAATTCTCACTAATGAAATTTCGATTATAAACGCATGTTGTCATTTCATTTCCATCAACCCATTCAATAGAACAACTCGGGAAATGCCCTGAATTACGTATGAATTCGGATAAGGTTGTTTTGCCAGAACCATTATTCCCAAAAATAAAATTAATCCTCTTAAAACCCTCTAATGTGACTCCCGTCGAATCATAAGTTGCAATTTCCTTAAGCTTAATTGTTTTTATCATAATATCCCCCCCATTTGAAATATTCGTTAATTAATTGTTTTATCCTTTAATTAATTACTCATATTCCCATAAAAAAAGAGCTACAGTTCAGTAGCTCTCAATTTGTTGAGAATAGAGATTCATGTATTCCCGCTAACCTCCAACCGTTCCATAGAAACAGCATACCAACCAGGTTCCACCTCAAAAGCATCCCACCGCCGTTTAAGAGTCTCTGCTGCATCCGGTACTACTCCGCTGCCTGCAAAGAAATCAACAACATATTCGCCTTCCTCACTACTGTTCTCAATGATTCGCTTCATCATATCTATCGGCTTCTCTGTAGGATGAATCGTTTGATTCCCTGGAATACGTGGGATCTGCCATACATCCGTCTGACTCCGGGTCCGTATCCGCCGAACGTTCTTCGTACCTTTCACTGCCATAATGATAAATTCATGCTGGTACCGGTATTGCCATCCAATGCCCATATTCTTCTTATCCCACACAATACAGTTTTTGATCGTAAACCCGGTAATCTTAAGCCAGCGAGCCATATCCGGATATGTACGCCAATCGATAAAAATGTAGACATGGCTGCCTGGTTTCAAAATGCGATAGGCTTGTCTCAGCCAAGCAAGACAAAATCTGCGGTAGTCCGGAAACGGCAGGTTATCATTGGGGAAAATATGAAAACGGGGTTTCTTGTTCTTGGTCTGATTTGTTCCTCCAAATTTCAAATTATACGGCGGGTCGGCAATTACTAAATCTACAGTTTCATCTGCAATTACTTTTTGAGCACCTTCTATACAGCTATCCAAATATAACATTTGAAGCCCTCCCCTGGTGTAATGGTTCCAATGGTTATATACGGATGAACAGGAACATAAGTTCCTATTTTTTTATTCAAGATTACTTTCATATTCTTTCACTCTACGATAGAATGTAGGCTTCTTCATGCCGATCCTTCTCATCGCTTCCGTTGCAGTATACTCGCCGGATTTCCACGCCCCATATGCTTCAATGAATGTATTATCAATCTCATGTTTGGGTCGACCAAAAGTAACGCCTTCCGTCCGGGCTACCTCAATGCCTTCCGCCTGCCTTGAACGGGTCTTCTTCCGTTCCTGTTCCGCCACGTATGCCAGGAGGCTAAGAAACTGATCCTCCATAACCTTTCCGAAATCTCCCATGGTCTTAAACTTTCGGGAATCGAACAGTATTTCGTTATCCAGGCATACAATGTCTGCGCCGATCTCCCGCGTGATGTATTTCCATTCTGTAATGATACCGTCATAGTCTCTACCTAGCCGATCCAGGGCATCCACATAAACCAGATCACCTTCCCGCAGCATGAGCCGCATCGCCTGGTAGCGTGGACGATTAAAATCTTTTCCGCTCTGTTTATCAACAAAAACAAACCGTTCTTCAATCCCTAATTCCCGGAATTTCAAAAGCTGACGCTCTACATTTTGCTCCTTTGTTGAAACTCTTCCGTATGCGATCTTCAATGGGACCCCTCCTAATAGAAAAAACGTCTCAAATGATCCCTTGAATCACTGAGACGTTCCAAAATTGATTTTATGGTCTTTTGAAACGAACTAATAACCAGTTATTCCGCTGTCTCAAAAAGCATGCTTTTTGGAACTGTTCCTTCATTTATATTTAGAAGTCCATTAAGATTCTGGAACTACTTTATAATAAACCGCCTCAATACTCCCCTTAATTGGAAGGACACAGGCTCCAGTTTTTTTAGACTGGAAATTATTTTTCTGGCCTTATCCCCCTCTATTTCTTCAAGTGTTGTATAACATTCAAACCGTTTTCCCATACCGTAATTCCCGTATACACAGCGATCTTTATTTCAATCACTCCTCGGTTATTATGATGTTGTCTTTGCCAGCGTAAGTAACACGAGCGATTTTATTGTCTGCATCTTTTATCTTCACGGTGTACCTATCGACTAGCTTGATTTCCAGTAACTCCGTTACGAAACTTGCTTCCAGCCATTTCAGAATATAAAACTGCTCTAAGGTTTCAGCTTTGATCATCTCGAATTCTCCCTTGGCTTTATGTGTTTACTGATCAGTGTCTTCGTACTGTACATTAAATGTTTTATGACAAATCCTAAATATGGTATAATTTCCTAAAATACAGCGCTATTTCACCTGCCATATTGTTTGGGTTACTGGTTAAAATAGCTTCATTAAGCTAACGGTTGGACGGTTATTATTATCCTTACTCTGGTTATGTTACTTTCAGGGAAATGAGGTGTCTAGATTGGGATCTAGGATAATGCACTACTGTATTACTGTGCAACTTGCAGAGAAGTTAAAAATCAACTCAGAGTTTTTACATCTCGGTGGACTTGCTCCAGATGCTATTAGTTCTAACGATCAATCAAAAGACAAATCACATTTCATAACACCTAAGGAAAATGGAAAGAAACGCATCAACTTAGGCTTGTTCTTAGAGAAATATGGCGATCGGATGCACGATCCATTCTATCTTGGATATTTCAGTCATTTGGTCGCTGATTATTTTTGGTACGACTGCATAATGGTAAAATACTTCAAACCGCTTAGCATGGAGGATCGTCGGAAAGCAGGAGAAATCGGTTATTTGGATTTTTGGATATTAAATGCAAAGCTAATTCACCACTTTAAATTAACGGAATGCAAATTGACAATTGAACAAAATGAAATGGACGTAATTGATATGCATGCATTATCTGGTGTTATTCATCAATTTGAAGCTGATTTTATAGTTGACCCTATTGCGGAACATTCACCGTTGGGACTATATTCTTTTGAAGATATTCTCTCTTATCTCGATTGTTCAGTTAAGGAAACAGTTAGTAGATTAGAAGAAATCAACAGAGAGACAAAGATCTAAGTAATACGTTGAGTCCAACAACATATTTTAGGGTGGGCTGTGTTTTTCATCTGACTATCCTTCATTACTGCGTAATATGCGTCAACCATACATCAAATCGTTCCTATTGAAACGTCTGTTTATAATCCTTGGAATCGAATTTACCCGTTTCCCGATCAACAGCGACCAGGCCGATATCCGTATGAAAAACATGGCATCGATCATTCGAATGTGCATAATGGACTTTTTTATAATCTGCCTCCGTTAATACACGACACAGAATCATTTGTTCAAACAGCCCCAGCTGCATAATTCACCTCCTCATCCGTTAGGATTTTCGCAATCTAGCGTAAGGCTTCAAACTGCCAATCCACCGCTCTATGATCAAATTGCCGAACTGCTGCTTCGATTACTGCACGTATCGTGCATACTTCCGGGGGCTTACCATCCCAGCCTCGATCATAGTTGGCCAGACGTTTACTGAACTCTTTTTGCCGATTCGGATACACGGTCAACCGACTCATTCGACCTTCGGATATCCCATACGAGGATGGCTCAGAGAATACATGTGCTTGTACATAGAGACCTTGCACCTCTCCTTCAAAGACGTCCCCTGCGTACAGGGGACGTTTGTGTTCCAGTGGCATTATTTTTTATCTCCTTTTTCAAAAGATGAGCATACGTACATTTGAGATAATCATCCTCATGTACAAATCTGAGCATTTGCGCAGCATTGAATACGGGACAATCAGATTTCATGCGACTCATCCTTTCTGTCCTTGAGTTGAAATCCATTCGAATCCTGAACAATCTCTAGATAATCCGCAGGGACTGGGCTAGTAAAATAAGAGCAGTTTTCTTCACCTGATAATACTTCGCTCGGTACCAATTGAATTTGTTCATGAGGTATTCGTCTAACTCTTCCTCCCGGCAAAAATACTTTGCTTGAATCAGCAGCTGCCACTTGTGATATCATTCATGACTCCTCAGAAAGCTACATAACGAATCAAGCCAACTTACATATTCGCGCTTATTACAATTGGGATGGCGACTGCCATACGGAATCGGGGTTACTGGCTGAAGACATCATGAGTAAGGTGTCCATGCGGAGTAAGGTAAATGCAAACGAACAGAAAGAAATGCAGTTCTGGACCATTGAAGAATTCACTCAATTTCTGTAATCCTCGAAGCATCATGTTCATTACATTGCTTTTTCATTAGCCATATATACTGGAATGCGGCGAGGTGAAATTCTGGGGCTGCGGTGGAAAGATATCGATTTTGAGAAGAAAGAGCTGAAGGTTATTCAGACAGCGAACTGGACACGAGATGGCTTGGTGATCCAGCGGGTCAAGCTCTTTCAGAATATTATTGACGATCTTCAGGAGCGCTATTCACAAATCGAAGCCTACAAGAAGGATTACGGAGAAGCCTACGAGGACAAGGACCTGGTATGCTGTTATCCCGTAGGAGGTTATATTAATCCGAAGCAAATCACAGAGGTAAATCCTAAGGTTGCCTCCGAACGTTTGAGAATGACTTCAGCGATGTTTAATGAGAGGTACTCACATCTGTTACCAATCATGCAAGAAGAGGCCGTTGACAGAATTGAAAATGAACTCAATAAATTCGCAGAAAAGCAGCTTCAACCTGGGGAATGAAAGTCTCCGTTAGCAAATCCGTTAGCAAGCTTAAAAATATGGCCTTTCCCCAATCAAACATATTCGTTACAACGAGTCTATTAACAGCAAAAAACCCTTACTAGGTAAGGGTTTCAGTGAAGTGGGCCCTACAGGACTCGAACCTGTGACCAATCGGTTATGAGCCGACCGCTCTAACCAACTGAGCTAAGGGCCCGGACTAGGATATCCGTATTATACGAGTGCTGTTCGGTGTAATAAGGTAATTGCGGGGGCAGGATTTGAACCTGCGGCCTTCGGGTTATGAGCCCGACGAGCTACCGGGCTGCTCCACCCCGCGTCAGTTAATAATTATTCAAACAGCGACAATAGATAATATACAATATATCCATGGATAAAGTCAAGGATGATTTTGGTTTTTATAGCTAAGGCAGAAAACGAACTCCATAACGCCCCTTGCGCGAACGGTATATTTCCACAAAACTCGGATCATGATAGCCATAGATCCAGCCGTCCTGCTCCAGTCTTTTGGCAAGGCAGCCCGCTTGAAATCTGGTCCTGAATAACTTGGCAAAATAGATCCAATTCATGATACCCTCTTCTCCTTCATCACAATAATATTATGTCCCGGTGCTATTTATCATGCCCAGTTTTGCAAGAAAATTAGAGGATTGCTTCGCCGAGCGGATGGCAATTTCTGGCCGTATTTAGGTGACTGGTTGAAGGATAACGCTGGCCTGGTGCAGATTAAAGGGTATGGAGTCTAACAAATGAGTTGAGAACAGGAAGAGAGTGTGCAGTTAATTATAATAAGCAGTTGAGGGGAAACAGTTGGATTTTGTACACTTGCTTGACTGGAAATCGTCTCTTCAAAGGAAATAATTGCATTTAGGTCATCTAATTCTGGCGGTATCTGCGTTGAGCCCAAAAACTAATTAATTAAAGCAATAAAAAAGAAGCCCATCCCCCAGCATAGGGGGACAAAGCTTCTCCACATCTTCTCATTCTCTACGCTTACCTATTCTCTACGTTCCCTCAACCGATCCTCTGCGTCTTCTCCTAAGCCCTACACGCCGAACGCAGCAGGGTCCTGGCGCCAGGATTGCAGCAGCGCTACATCGCTCTCAGCAATCTTGCCTTGAGCCAGCGCAACATCGATGAGTGTGCTGTAGTTGGACAGGCTCTGGAGCGGAAGCTGTGCAGCGGCGAATGCTTCTACCGCGCGGTCCAGCTCGTAGCTGAAGATGGCCAGGACGGCCAGCGGGAGGCCGCCTGCTTCCTGTACGGCCTGCGCGGCCTTGATGGAGCTGCCGCCAGTGGAGATCAGGTCCTCGATCACAACGACCTTCTGGCCGGGCGTGATCAGTCCTTCGATCTGGTTCTGCTTGCCGTGGCCCTTGGCTTTGTCCCGGATGTAAGCCATCGGGAGACCGAGCTTATCGGCCACCCAGGCCGCATGCGGGATACCGGCGGTTGCTGTCCCCGCAATCACCTCGGCGTCCGGGTAGCTGGTTCTGATCAGCTCTGCGAAGGCCTCCGCAATGTAGTTGCGGACAGCCGGGAAGGCCATGGTCAGACGGTTGTCACAGTAGATCGGCGATTTGATGCCGGAGGTCCAGGTGAACGGCTCCTGCGGGCGCAGGGCTACGGCTCCGATCTCCAGCAGATGACTTGCGACCTGTTCACTTCGATTCTCTAATATGCTCATGCTTGGCTCATCTCCTCAATAATAGTCAGTGCTGCCGCACGCGGATCTGCCGCTGCTGTAATCGGCCGGCCCACTACCAGGTAGTGGCTGCCTTGGCGGATGGCCTGTCCGGGCGTCATAACCCGGGACTGGTCGTCCAGTGACGCCCCGGCAGGCCGGATGCCCGGGGTAACTGTACGGAACTCTGGTCCGCAAGCTTCGGCAATCACCTCGGACTCCTGCGGGGATGCTACAACTCCATGCAAGCCAGCCTCCGCTGCAAGCTTGGCGTACCGTACCACCGCATCAGTCACTGTTCCGGCTATGCCGATTTCGCGGTTCATTACTTCCTGGCTGGTGCTGGTAAGCTGGGTTACCGCGATAATCAGCGGCAGTTGCAGCGCTGGCTGAAGGCTGACGGCCCGGGCTGCCCCTTCCACCGCAGCAGCCATCATGGCAGCCCCTCCGGCGGCATGTACATTGAACATATCCACACCGAGCTGGGTCAAGCTCTCCGCCCCGCCCCGTACGGTGTTGGGGATATCATGCATTTTGACATCGAGGAATACCGAATATCCGCGCTCCTTCAGCTCCCGGATGAAGTCAGGACCCGCTGCATAGAACAGCTGCATGCCCACCTTCATATAACAGGGGATGCCTTCGAGCTGTTCGATCAGCGCCCGTGCCTGGTCTGCATTCGGGTAATCCAGGGCGACCATCAGCCGTCCGGCCATTTCCTTACGCTTTTCTGCTTGTAGGGTGTTATCAGGTTCGTGTTGTTGCTGCTCTGCTGTCCCGTCCATTCGCTTACCTTCTTTCCTGGTCAAAGTGGTCTCCTAACCAACCCTTTCAAGGTCCCGGGCATAGGGGAACGGTCTGCGTTAACGCAAACCGTCCCTGTAGCAGCCTGTTACAGCTGCCTAACCCTCTATCTTATTGTCCGACAAAAGCAGGCATCGGCTGGGACGAGAAGTTAATCGTCTGCAGCATTCTCAGCAGCGCCGTTACCGTATCGAGCGAGGTCATACAGACGACACCGTTCTCTACCGCTTCACGGCGGATGCGGAACCCGTCACGCTCAGGCGTTTTGCCCTTGGTCAGTGTATTGAAGACGAAGTTCGCTTGACCGCCGCGGATCAGATCCAGAATGGTCGGCTCACCCTCATCCAGCTTGTTAACGTTCATGACGTTCAGCCCGGCCTGCTCCAGCGCCGCTGCTGTACCGCCGGTAGCGATGATTTTGTAGCCCATAGCATGGAAGCCCTTCATCAGTTCAACCGCTTCAGCCTTGTCTTTGTCGGCTACGGTTACGATGATCGCGCCGGTAGCTGGAATCTTCATTCCTGCACCGATCAGGCCTTTGTAGAGCGCCTTGGCGTACAGCTTGTCGCGGCCCATGACTTCACCGGTAGATTTCATCTCCGGTCCGAGCGTAGGCTCTACTCTGCGCAGCTTGGCAAAAGAGAACACCGGCACTTTTACCGACACATAATCGCTCTCCGGCCATAAGCCTTCCGTATACCCATCTTCCTTCAGCTTGCCGCCAAGGATGATCTTGGTTGCCAGATTCGCCATCGGGATGCCGGTCACCTTGCTCAGGAACGGAACCGTACGCGAGGAGCGCGGGTTAACCTCAATGACATACACTTCATTCTGATAAATGACGAACTGGATGTTGACCAGTCCGATGGTCTTCAGTTCCTTGGCGATCTTAATGGTGATCTCGGAAATTTTCTGCTTCAGGCCTTCATCCAGATATTGCGGCGGGTAGACTGCGATGGAGTCACCGGAGTGAACCCCTGCGCGTTCCACATGCTCCATAATGCCCGGAATGACAACCGTCTCTCCGTCGCAGATAGCGTCCACTTCCACTTCCTTACCCAGCATATAGCGGTCGATCAGCACCGGATGCTCCGGATTGACTTTTACCGCTTCAACCATGTAGCTCAGCAGCTCTGTGTCGTTGTAGACAATCTCCATGGCGCGTCCGCCCAGGACATACGATGGACGAACCAGCACCGGATAACCGAGTGACTGCGCCGTTTCGACGGCTTCATCGATGTTGATTACGGTCTTGCCTTTAGGTTGTGCGATATTCAGACGGGCCAGCAGCGCTTCGAACTTCTTGCGGTTCTCGGCTTCATCGATGCTCTCCAGGCTGGTACCCAGTATATTCACACCTGCAGCAGCAAGCGGTGCAGCCAGGTTAATCGCGGTCTGTCCGCCAAACTGTACGATAACTCCGATCGGATTCTCCTGGGCAATTACGTTCATGACATCCTCGAAGAACAGCGGTTCAAAGTACAAGCGGTCAGAGGTATTGAAATCCGTAGATACGGTCTCTGGATTATTATTGATAATTACAGCTTCGTAGCCAGCCTTCTGGATGGCCCATACCGCATGTACCGTGGAGTAGTCGAACTCAATTCCCTGGCCGATACGGATCGGACCGGAGCCGAGTACAATGACCTTCTGCTTATCGGAATGAATGACCTCATTCTCTGTCTCATAGGTAGAGTAATAGTATGGCGTTGAAGCCTCAAATTCTGCGGCGCAGGTATCGACCATTTTGAAGACCGGAACCAGTCCTTGCTGCAGACGCAGCACACGCACTTCCGACTCCTTGGTGAATGCCCCGCCTGGACGGCCTTCGGCACGGATCTCGGCAATCGCCCGGTCTGTGAAGCCCTTACGCTTGGCCTGATACAGTATGTCAGCAGACAGTGTCTCTTCGGCACGGATCTCGTCCTCGAAGCTCACGAGCCCTTCGATCTTGGAGAGGAACCACCAGTCCACATTCGTAATATCCTGAATCTCCTGCAGCTCATAGCCGCGGCGGAAGGCTTCCGCGATCAGGAACAGACGCTCATCATCCGGCTTAGCAAGTCTATAGCGCAGCACACTCTCTTCAAGCAGCTCCGCTCCCGGCAAGCGGAAACGGTGGACACCGATCTCCAGCGACCGGATGGCCTTGTGAATCGACTCTTCAAAGGTACGGCCGATCGCCATCACTTCACCGGTCGCCTTCATCTGTGTACCCAGCTTGCGGTTCGCCGAGATGAACTTGTCGAACGGCCAGCGCGGGATTTTGCTGACGATATAGTCCAGTGTAGGCTCGAAGCAAGCGTAGGTCTGGCCGGTTACCGGATTGACGATTTCATCCAGCGTATAACCGAGGGCAATCTTGGCCGCCATCTTGGCAATCGGATAACCGGTCGCCTTCGACGCCAGCGCCGACGAGCGGCTTACACGCGGATTCACTTCAATGACGTAATACTGATAACTCTGCGGGTCCAGCGCGAACTGAACGTTACAGCCGCCTTCAATATTCAGCGCACGGATAATCTTCAGTGAAGCACTCCGCAGCATCTGATATTCACGGTCGGACAGCGTCTGGCTCGGTGCCACAACGATACTGTCGCCCGTATGTACGCCAACCGGATCAAAGTTCTCCATGTTGCAGACTACGATACAGTTGTCGTTCGCATCACGCATAACCTCATATTCGACTTCCTTCATACCGGCGATGCTCTTCTCGACCAGACATTGGCCGATCGGGCTGTAACGGATACCCGCCTTGACGGTCTCGCGCAGCTCTTCTTCGTTGTCACAGATCCCGCCCCCGGTTCCGCCCAGCGTGTAGGCAGGACGAACGATCAGCGGATAGCCGATTCCGGAAGCGAAGCCCATAGCTTCTTCCACACTGGTGATGATCGCGCTCTCCGGCACCGGCTGATCCAGCTCACGCATCAGCTCGCGGAACAAATCGCGGTCTTCTGCTTTCTCGATGGATTCGAGCTGGGTCCCCAGCAGCTTCACGTTCTCCTTCTCCAGGACTCCGGCACGGGCCAGTTCAACAGCCATGTTCAGTCCGGTCTGTCCGCCGAGTGTCGGCAGCAGTCCGTCCGGACGCTCCTGACGGATAATACCAGTCACGAATTCCAGCGTGATAGGCTCAATGTATACTTTGTTCGCCATATTGGTATCGGTCATAATCGTCGCCGGGTTGCTGTTGATCAGCACGACCTCGACGCCTTCTTCTTTAAGGGCCTGGCAGGCCTGTGTGCCTGCATAGTCGAATTCGGCAGCTTGACCAATAACGATCGGGCCGGAGCCGATAACCAGAATTTTTTTGAGTTTATTGTTCTTAGGCATGTTATAGAGCTCCTTTCACGGCTTCAAGCTGGGGTACGGATGATTTCGGTGCCGTGATTCTGGCATTCGCTGCAAGCTGCGCCTGACGCGATCCGGCCGGCCGCTGTGCCTTGTGGTCTGCGATCAGCTGCAGGAAGCGGTCAAACAGATAACTGCTGTCATGCGGCCCCGGCGCCGCTTCCGGATGGTACTGCACCGAAAAAGCGGGGTAGCGGGTATGCTTCAGTCCTTCAACGGTCTTGTCATTGTTATTAATATGGGTAACTTCCAGGTCTGTGCTGGCAATCGATTCCTCGTTCACCGTGAACCCATGGTTCTGGGAGGTGATGAAGCAGCGTCCGCTCTCCAGCTCCTTCACCGGATGGTTCCCGCCGCGATGGCCGAACTTAAGCTTCTCGGTATCGGCGCCGCAAGCCAGTGCGAACAGCTGGTGTCCCAGGCAGATGCCGAAGATCGGGTATTCGCCGAGCAGCTCGGAGATCGTCTGTACCGCATAAGGCACATCCTTCGGGTCTCCAGGGCCATTCGAGAGCTGAATGCCGTCAGGGTTCAGGCGGCGGATCTCGTCTGCGGTGACATCATGAGGGACAACCACCACATCACAGCCGCGGTTGTTCAGCTCGCGCAGAATACCGGTCTTCGCGCCGTAATCGACCAGCACGATACGTTCTTTGGTGCCCGGGCTGCTGTAAGCTGCTGTAGTTGAGGTACGTGCAACCTGATTGCGTAGCTCTTCAATGGTAGTGTCACCCATCATCTCCATCAATTCTTCCACACGCTTGTTCGAAGTGGTTAGGATTGCCTTCATGGTGCCATAGTGGCGGATAATGCGGGTAAGCATACGGGTATCAATCTCGCTGATGCCGGGAATATCATATTCCTTCAGCAGATCGTCTACACTGTATTCAGCACGCCAGTTGCTGGGTACGGATTCGTGGCGCCGCACCACAAAGCCGTGTACAAAAGGGCGCACGGACTCGAAGTCATCACGGGTAATACCGTAATTCCCGATCAACGGATACGTCATGGTGACGATCTGCCCACAGTACGAAGGGTCCGATAGTACCTCCTGATAGCCTGTAATTCCTGTGTTAAACACAACCTCGCCCGTCTTCTCGCCTTCCGCGCCAAATGCGGTGCCTGTAAACAGTGTTCCGTCCTGAAGCAGCAATCTCGCCTGCATGCCTTCCACTCCTTCTTGTTTCTGTAGTCTGATTCTTATGTCACAGCCATGCAGCCGGGCTGCATGGGCTACTGGTTACTTCTGTTAAGCCTCACTCCATACGGCTCTGCCGTCTACCCAGGTCTTCACCGGCCAGCCCTTAAGCTTCCATCCGGTAAAAGGTGTATTGCGACCCTTGCTCGCAAACGTTGCAGGATCTACTGCCTTCTCTTCATTCAAGTCAATCAGGGTCAGATCGGCAGGAGCCCCTACTGTAAGGCTGCCTGTATTCAGTCTGAACACCCGGGCCGGATCAGCGGTCATCCGCTGCACCAGCAGGGACAGATCCCATTTGCCTGTGGCCACAAAAGCTGTATAGAGCAGCGGGAAGGCCGTCTCAAAGCCCACGATGCCAAACGGTGCAAGCTGCATGCCTTTGGCTTTCTCTTCCTCGCTGTGCGGGGCATGGTCGGTCACGATGATATCCAGCGTGCCGTCCAGCAGCCCTTCGATGCAGGCTTCCACGTCGCGGCGCGAGCGCAGCGGCGGGTTCATTTTCCAATTGGCGTCCATGCCCGGAATATCTTCCTCTGAGAGCAGCAGATGATGCGGGCACACCTCAGCGGTCACCTTGATGCCGATCTGCTTCGCCTGGCGGATCAGCCGGACCGATTGCTCGGTGCTGACATGGCACACATGGTAGTGGACACCCGTTGCTTCAGACAGCAGAATGTCACGGCCTACGTGAATGGCTTCCGACTCATTTGGAATTCCCTTCAGCCCATGCTTCTCGGCAAAAGTGCCTTCGGCTACCGGCGCTCCTTCTACCAGCGAGTTATCCTCACAGTGGGCAATCACCGGCATATCCAGTCCCTTCGCCAGCATCATCGCATCCTTCATCATCTGCGCACTCTGCACGCCTACACCGTCATCGGTGAAACCAATCGCTCCTGCTTCCTTCAGTGCCGCAAAATCCGTCAGCTCGCGTCCCAGCTCATTCTTGGTAATGGCCGCGTAAGGCAGCACCTTCACAAGTCCCGCTTCGCGCGCCTTATCCTTCACCAGCTGTACGATCTCGGCACTGTCAGTCACCGGGCGTGTGTTCGGCATACAGGCTATGGTCGTGAATCCGCCCTTGGCCGCCGAACGCGCACCCGTCTCAATGGTTTCCTTATGCTCGAAGCCCGGCTCACGCAGGTGCACATGCATATCGATCAGTCCCGGAATCAGCAGTTTACCATCCGCTTCAACGGTTTCGCCGGCTTCCTCTACCGCCTCGGCGGCATCCTGAATCTTCGAGATAACTCCGTCCTGCACAACAATATGCTTGCGCTCCAGCACGCCTTCTTCGTTCAGTACACTGGCATTTTTGATGATCACGGTTAGGATTCTCCTTTGTGCCTTCCGGCCGCAGCCGTAAGCTCTGTAGTTATTATATAATAAAAATTCATCTTTGTGTATATTTATTAATTCTCTTATGTGAGGTTTTTTCTGCTGCGCTACTGTAGCGCCCGCTCCATGACAGCCATCCGTACAGGCACTCCGTTCGCCATCTGCGGGAAAATCCGGGACTGGCTGCTCTCTACCACCGCATCGTCGATCTCCACATTGCGGTTGACCGGCGCCGGGTGCATGATGATTGTTGACGGGTCCAGCCTGGACGCCCGTTCCTCGGTCAGCCCGAAGTGCTCCCGGTACTGCTCGGCCGATAAAATAATGCCCGAAGCATGCCGCTCCAGCTGCACTCTCAGCATCATGACCACATCCGCTTTCAGCGCTTCTTCCATAGACACGTATGGAGCGTAGGCCTCAAGCTCCGGAGCCTGCATATTCGCCGGTGCGCAGAACTGCACGCTTGCCCCCATTTTGGTGAGTGCCCAGAGGTTGGACCGTGCTACCCGGCTGTGCATAATATCCCCGATAATCGAGACCTTCAAGCCCTTCAGTCCGTTAAAATGCTTGCGCATCGTATACAGATCCAGCAGCGCCTGCGTCGGATGCTCGTTGTTGCCGTCCCCTGCATTGATGAGTGGAATGCCTACCTTCTCGGCAAGCTGCTGCAGCACCCCGGCAGGCTTCAGCCGGACCACTCCGGCATCGATACCCATTGACTCCAGTGTGCGCACTGTATCATAGATTGACTCGCCCTTCTCGACACTTGAGGCCGCAGCCGTGAAGTTCAGCACTTGAACGCCGAGGCGTTTCTCGGCCATCTCGAAGGAAAAGCGGGTTCTTGTACTATTCTCGAAGAACATATTGGCAACAAAATGGGCTCTCAGCACCGGCGTGAGCTTCTCGCTCTGTTGATCCCAGTACGCTGTTCTGTCTAACAGCTGGTTAATCTCCGACCCCGCCAGCTCCTTCATCCCCAGCAGACTGCGTTCCTTCACTTTGGTTGCCGTCATCATTGTTATCGTTCCTCCCGGTTTGAAATAATGTACACTTCGTCCTTGCCGTCATATTCGCTCAGGGACACTTCAATCTGCTCATGCCTGGAGGTGGGTACGTTCTTGCCGATATAGTCGGGGCGGATCGGCAGCTCGCGGTGGCCGCGGTCAGCCAGTACAGCCAGCTGGATCATCCGGGGCCGTCCGCAATCCATCAGTGCATCCATTGCCGCGCGGATCGTTCTTCCGGTGTACAGTACATCGTCGAACAGGATCACTTTCTTGTCCCGGGTGCCGCTGGTGCCGGGAGGCAGGATCAGGTTGCTGTTCACAACCGTCTTGTCCATCGCTTCCCGGTTATCCCCGCCGCCTTCACGGTCATCGCGGTAATGGGTAATGTCCAGCTCCCCGTAAGGGATGTCCACGCCCTCGATTTCCTTAATGCGCTCCGCGATCCGCTGAGCCAGGTAGATCCCCCGGGTCCGGATGCCGACCAGCAGGCAATTCTCGATACCCTTGTTTTTCTCCAAAATCTCATGTGCAATGCGTGACAGTGCCCGGCGAATCGCCGTTTCGTCCATAATGACATTTTTTTCAGTAACCATCCTCTTTGCCATCTCCCTGCTTGATCGCCTGTTCAAGTTCCCCGGATAAACCAAAAACTCCTTGCCCAAAGCAGGCAAGGAGTGAAATCCGCAGATTCAAAAAGATGGCGTGTCCGCGCGCAGAAAAAGACCCTCCGTACTCATACGGATTCCTCCTTTCATGACGCGAACCTCGATTCACGTTACCTTGCCAGCCTCACGGGACTGAATTAAAGGCGCTATTCAACTATAGGGAATTATGACAGATGGATGCGGGGATGTCAAATTATATTCGGGAGTGTGTGTGGGGGGGGGGCGGCGGCTAGAGGGCGGGATACATTTAGGTGAGGGGCGCGGCTGCGGTGATTTTGGACTTTCGGTCGCTGTTGTCTCCAGATTTATTTGAATTAACCGCTTAGCGGATTAAATCTGGAGACAAAGGCGAACGCTATCGCTCCTGCAGTTCCAAAATCCCCTCCGCCGCTTCCACCTAAACGGTGCAGGACAAGGGCTTGCCATCCCCCCTTGGGGGAGGGGGCAGGCAGAGGGGGCACTATGGCGCTGCGCTGATCGTGCGGAAGTGCAATACCGCGAAGTGCGAAGTGCTACATTGCGAAGCATGAGGTGTAACACCATCCCACCTATTTTCGTTCCTGCCCGGGGTTTGTTATGATACTGCTGGAGGCGAAATTAAATGATGAAATTAGAGTTTATTACTATAGAAGAGTGGGATGAAGCGTGGTGGGGACGGATGGAGCAGATCTACCATGAGGCTTTTCCCAGCGGAGCTAAGACAGAAGCGATTCTGCGGAGTATGCTGAACCGGAGGATTGGTTACTTACATGCGGGGGTGCATCAGGGGAATGTTGTTGCGATGGCTGTTACAGGCGTGGCGGGACAAGTTGCGGATAAGGTGCTGATTATTGATTACCTGGCAGTCGATAACGAATCGCGCGGAATAGGGACGGGGACCTGGATGCTGGAGCAGATTAGAGCTTGGGCGGTACAGGAGCATAACATCCGGGGAATTATCATCGAGGCGGAATCGGGGGCTACGGAGTCGCACAAGGAACGCATTCACTTCTGGGAGCGGAACGGGTTCGTCCTAACCTCCTATATTCATCAATATAGAATGGTACCGGAGCCTTATCAGGCTATGATGCTGCCACTGGGTGAACCGGGGAATGTGCCGGATGATGGTGAAGCGCTGTTCCGCTATATCAATGCTTTTCATAAGGTGGCTTACCGGAAAGGCTAGACTGTACGAATGCTCTATGTTGCACATTATGCAGGAATTCTTCCGCTCATGTGTGCTGTTGGGCCAATTGTTGCAGTTTTTGCAGGATTCATGCCAAATATTTATCTTCAGCAAATGGATTGTTGTAAAAAGTGCAGGATTTGCGTGTCCGAGCTTCGTTTGAGCGGTGCGAGGCTGCAATTTGTGCAACAAATTTGGGTCGGGCAGGGTCAGAGGGGCGGGGCGATCACTATGTAGATAGACGGCGACAAAAAAACCGCCGCAGATTCCTCTGCAGCGGCATTCCATTCAAACCAAAACTTAAAATTCAAACTCAACGTCGCTCAGACGTCTTTGGATTTCGGAGATGACACGCTTCTCCTCTTCCTCGCCCTTGGCCACGAAGGTCACGGAGAAACGCACAAACGCGCCGGCATCATCCCAAGGCACGGTGGAGATGAGCTTCTCGCGGATCAGGAACTGTGAGAAATCCTCGCCGGATTCGAAGCGGCGTCCGCCCTTGACGCCCTTAGGTGCAGCTACATACAGGAAGAAGGAACCCTTCGGTTTCTCTGCCTTGAAGCCCAGGCTATTCAGTGCATCCACCAGCATGTTGTGGCGGCGGGAGTATTTGGCGGCAATCGCTTCGGTAATCTCAGGATGAGAGAGACCGAACGCAGCAGCTTTTTGAATCGCGATGAACTGGCCGGAATCATTGTTGTCCTTCACATCACTGAACGCCTTCACAATCAGCGGATTGCCGGCCACGAAGCCGATTCTCCAGCCGGTCATGTTGTAGGACTTGGACAAGGAGTGCAGCTCAACGCCGACATCCTTGGCACCAGGCACGGACAGGAAGCTCAGCGGCTTCACGCCGTCATAAGTCAATGCAGCATAAGGAGCGTCATGGATTACGACTACATCATATTTTTTGGCCCAGGCCACTACTTCGCTGAAGAACTCAGGTGTAGCACTTGCACCAGTAGGGTTATTCGGATAGTTGAGATAGAGCAGCTTCGCCTTGCGGGCTACGTCTTCAGGAATGGAGTTCAGGTCAGGCAGGAAGTTGTTCTCCTTCTTCAGCTCCACGGAGTAGACTTGTCCTCCCAGATACTTGGTATGGGTGCCCAGCACCGGATAACCCGGAATGGTCATGATCGTGATATCGCCCGGATTAATGAAGACGGATGGCAGCATAGCCAACGCAGGCTTAGAGCCGATTGAATGCACGATTTCTGTTACAGGGTCAATTCCGTCCACCTGAAAAACTTCCTTAAGGTACACAGCCGCTGCGTCCTTAAATTCAGGAATACCGTTATCGGAGTAGCCGCGGTTCTCTTCCTTGGCCGCTTCCAGCGCAAGTCTGGACACGATGCCTTCATCCGCCATTTCGTCCGGCTCGCCGACGCCCATGTCGATCAGTTCAATGTTCGGAAAATCCTGCTTCGCCGAGGCTTTGGCGCGTTTGATTTTCTCAAATTTGTAGATGGAGGTGTCCTTGCCGTATCCTTCGCCGCCGATGCGGTCTGCAAAATTCGTCTGAATGAATGTAGCCTGATAGTGTTCAATACTCATAATCTTCTACTCATCTCCTGGGCCTATGTTGTGAATCTATGCTCTAAATATGACGCAAATCCGGCCGCTGTTCCATGGATTTATAATCTATTGATTTGTACTTATCTGCTGCGCAGCGTAAATAGAAGTTCTTCCATATCCGCCGGAATCGGTGCGCTGAACTCCTTGTACTCGCCTGTAGAAGGATGTACAAATCCGAGTACTGCTGCATGCAAGGCTTGTCCGTTCATAGTAGTTCCCTTGCTGCGCCCGTAGATCGGATCACCCACCAGCGGATGGCCGATGAACTTCATGTGAACACGGATCTGATGCGTGCGCCCTGTCTCAAGCTGCAGCTCCAGCAGTGTGCAGTCACCAAACCGCTCCAGCACGGTAAAATGCGTCACGGAGCGCTTGCTGTTCTTCTCGGTTACGGTATACAGCTTGCGGTCATGCGGATCACGGCCGATTGGTGCATCTACGGTTCCCTTGTCATGAGACAGATTACCGTGCACGACTGCGATATAGCGGCGGGTCACGCTGTGCTCCTTAAGCTGGGCGGACAGCGAAGCATGACTGGCGTCATTCTTGGCTGCCATAATCAGACCGGAGGTATCCTTGTCGATCCGGTGGACAATGCCTGGACGAATCTCGCCGTTAATGCCGGACAGGTCCTTGCAATGATACATCAGCGCATTGACTAGGGTGCCGGAGGGATGTCCCACTGCCGGATGCACAACCATGCCGCGCACCTTGTTCACCACTATCACATCGCTGTCCTCATAAGCCACTTCCAGCGGAATATCCTGTGCGATTAGGTCCGTAACCTCGGGTTCCGGCACCGTAACCGTTACTTTATCGCCTTCATTCAGCTTATAGTTCGCTTTAACCGGCGCGCCGTTAACCACTACATGGCCGCTGCTGATCCATAGCTGAACCTGGGAGCGCGAGATCTCGTCTTCCATGGCCTCTGTAACGTATTTATCAATCCGCTCCCGCGCATTGCCCTCGGCAACGATCCATTCGGTGACGTCTCTTTCTTCCTCGAGGGCGCCAGAATCCGCCAGCTCTTTGACGTCTTTGTTCAAATCATTCATTCCCTTCTTTGACTTCCTGTGATTCCTTCACCTCGGTGACTTCCTGTTCGCCCTTCACTTCCAGCAGCGTGTCCAGAATAATCAGCCCCACCCCGACTACGATACAGGAATCGGCCACGTTGAAGATCGGGAACGTATAGCTTCCGAAATTGAACATGAGGAAATCCACAACCTCACCGTTAAGAATCCGGTCCAGGAAGTTGCCGATTGCTCCGCCAAGGACAAGCGCCAGCGCGGTAGGCAGCAGCTTGCGGGTCTTGCGGGCCTTGTTCAGGTACCAGACGATTCCGCATACAACGACTACCGTAATCACAATGAAGAACCACTGCTGCCCCTCCAGAATTCCGAAGGCGGCTCCACGATTGCGGTGCGACGTAATAATGAAGAAATCCTTGATTACCGGAATTTGCTCTGCGAGCTCCAGCCGGGTGGCAATCAGATATTTGGTACCCTGGTCAATCACAAATACAATTAGCGCAATCAGAAAGTACACCACAGAAGTTGTCACTCCGTTCTTATTTTTCCCGCGGCTTCGCGGTACGAATACTGTATAAAGACTTGTATATTGTAGCACAGGCCTCAAGATACCGTCCATGGCATGGTCATACGGATCTGTAAAGTCAGGGCACTATTTGCCATCGCTAAAAAAGGGCCCCGGAGGCCAAGCTATCTATACAAGCGGAAACGGTTTTGCCGTCCTTTTATAGGATGGTACCGTTTCAGCGATTAGCTACCGAAAGGAGCTCACAGCAATGAGCCATCTTACATCACAGCAGCTCTCCGGGCTGCGCACTACTCTCCTGCAGCAGCAGGAGGATATCAAGCACAGACTGAGCAACAGCGGACAATATGGACTGCAGGAGTCTATGCGGGATAACACTGGAGAGCTGTCCGAAATCGACAACCATCCCGGCGATGCCGCCACTGAGCTGTATAACCGCTCCATGGATATCTCCCTGCTGGAGCGCGATGAGCATGAGCTGGACGATATTGAATCAGCACTGCGGGCGATGGACGAAGGAACCTACGGCATCTGCATCGCCAGCGGCGAACCCATTCCCTATGAGCGCCTGGCCGCACTTCCTTCCACCCGTTACACAAAAGCTCATGCTCCACGCCAGAGCGCTCCATTCACCCGGCCGGCCGAGGAGGAGCTGCTGTCTCCGCCGTTTGGCCGCACCAGTCTGGATGAGCGGGACGACCAGAATGGCTTCGATGGCGAGGATGCCTGGCAGATCGTGGAGAGCTGGGGCAACTCGGATTCGCCGGCGATGGCAGAAGGCAGTAACATCGGCTCTTACAATGACATGGAGATCGAAGCGGACGAAACCGAGGGCTTCGTCGAGCCTTGGGAGAACTTCGTGGCCACCGACATCACAGGCAATCATCTGACGATCATCAAAGGCAACAGCTACCGCCATTACATGGACGACGGGGAAGGCGACTACCTGCTGGACCCGACCCGAAAAGAACGGAAGTAGCACAGCTGGCACAGCAAATTAGTACAAACCATGCCCGAGCTAATGCTTGGCAATAGTTAGGAATGATCCGATGAGGGAGCTGGATAGGCTTAATTGCACTTTGTACAAGTAAAACATCTGTTTTATACGCGATATCCTGTTTAGTTACATTCCGAACATCCTACAACTATCCCTGCGCTTGTCTTGGAGCCCTGTTCCATTTCCTTCTGTTCGCAATCGCCATGCCCCACAATGTGGGGTTATTTCAGGTTCAACGCCGCTCAGAACGTCTTCAGCTCCAGCTGATGCTGGACAATCCGCACAATGTCCGCGATATAGTCGCCGATGATCGGCAGATTCAGCGCACCCAGCACCTGAAGCACATAGATAATCGTCGCTGCAAAAAAAGTAAATCCGAGCGCAATCCCCAGCCCCCTGGCCGCCCCGGAGAGAATATTCAGCCAGATCAGCCGGAACGGGGAATGCAGCAGCTCCGTATATTCCGAGATCCGTGACTTCTCCATCTGCTGGGCCAGACTCGTGGTCATCCGGTACAGGGCGTTCAGCTTCTCTTCCGGGGGAAGATCGGCCGGATCAATGGCTGCTGTAACAGCCGCTGTAGGCTTAGGATTGGAAGCGCTTGGCTGACTTTTCTCAGGATATTCTGTGCCCGGATCTGTCTTGCCCGTTGGACCTGCTCCAGAATACGGGGGTTGCTTCTCATGCGGCGCGTCCTCCCTGTTGTTCCCTCTGTCTGTGGTTCTGATCGAAATTCTGCCCGGTTCTTCCGGCTGCTTCGGCTGCTCCGCAGGAATATTCCCGTTGTTCCATCCAGCCATGCCCCTGCACCTCCTGGTTGTCTATACGCCGCAAAACAAACGAGCCCGGTCGAAGAGAATTCTCTCTTCAAGCACAGGGCTCGTCATTTGCATTCTAACCCGTGGAAACTATTCCTTTGCGGCTAGTATATGCCATACATGGACAAGTAATGCAGGAAATGCGCGGCCGCTCTGGAGTTAAGCGCCGATATGAATACCGATGCTCTTGCCGCCGGCATCCACTGTCTCATAGGTATAATCTCCGTCAAAATCAACCGTAGTCACCAGTACATTCTCACGCAGCACATGCTCGAATGCAGTCACCGCCGCCTTCAGCTCGTCATCGACATGCAGGGTCAGGGCAATCCGCTTGTCGATCGGCAGATCCAGACGTTTGCGGTAATCCTGCACCGCACGTACGACTTCACGTACCCAGCCTTCCTGTACCAGCTCCGGCGTGATTTCTGTGTTCAGGGCCACAGTCAGTCCATAGCCGGAAGCGGAGGCAAAGCCTGGTTTGGCCTGCTTCTCAACCAGTAGCTCCTCGGACGTAATCTGCAGCTCTTCCCCGTCCGGTGACACAATGGCGATAACGCCTTCTTGTACCGCCTTGCGGGTAGCGTCACTATCCATCGCTTTGAGGAAGCCTTGCAGGAAGCCGACGCTCTTGCCGTATTTCTTCCCTGCTACCTTCAGATTCAGCTTCAGGGTGAAGTCTACGAAGCCGCTGTCGCTGTGCTCGATGACGATATTTTTAACGTTGATCTCTTCTTTGATCAGCTCTTCATAATCCGCCACGTTGAAGTCGTCCGGAGTGGACGCGATCAGCTCGGACAACGGCTGGCGGGTCTTGATGCCGCTCTCGTTGCGGACGTTACGGGCCAGCTCGACGATGCCGCGGGCGTACTCCATATCTTTTTCCAGGGCAAGATCGATCAGGTTCTCATCCGCTGCCGGATAGTCTGCCAGATGCACGCTCTCCCCGCCGCCCAGGTTCGTGAAGATATCCTCGGACAGCATCGGAGTGAATGGAGCCATCAGCTTGGCTGTGGTCAGCAGGACATGCGTAAGGGTGCGGTAAGCATCCAGCTTCTCTTCACCCAGCCCGCTGCCCCAGAACCGGTCACGGGAACGGCGGATGTACCAGTTGCTTAGCTCATCCACGAAGTTCTCAATGGCCTTAGAGGTGTTCACAAAATCATTCACGGCCAGCCCCTTATCGAGCAGCACGATCAGGCTGTTCAGGCGGGACAAAATCCAGCGGTCGAGCTTATGCTCAGACAACTTGAACGGGTGATCCGCAGGATCATAGCCGTCGATCCCGGCATACAGCGTAAGGAAGGCATGCGTGTTCACCAGAGTGTCCACTACCTTGGACTTTGTCTCCCCGACCAGACCGCGCGAGAACCGTTTGTTGTTCCACGGCGCACTGTCAGACAGAATGGCCCAGCGGAAGGCATCCGTGCCGTATTCGTTCATGATCTCCCAAGGGTCGATGACATTGCCTTTGGATTTGGACATCTTTTGGCCGTTCTCATCGAAAATATGGCCGTGGGCGATAACCGCCTTATACGGCGCCTTCCCTGTGAACAGGGTCGATACGGCCAGCAGGCTGTAGAACCAGCCGCGCGTCTGGTCGATCCCTTCGCAAATCATATCTGCCGGATACTGGTCCTCGAACCGGTCTTGATTCTCGAACGGATAATGACTCTGGGCGAACGGCATCGAGCCGCTGTCGAACCAGACGTCGATCACTTCAGGGGTGCGGACCATGATGCCGCCTTCGCTGAACGGGCTGCGCAGCTGGATATTATCCACGTACGGCTTATGCAGCTCGATATCCTCAGCCACCTCACCGATGGCCATTGCTCTCAGCTCGGCGATGCTGTGCGGCGCGAATTCCTTGCCGGTATCCTGACAGACCCATACGTTAAGCGGCGTACCCCAGTAGCGGTTACGGCTGATATTCCAGTCCACCAGCTCCTCCAGGAACTTGCCGAAGCGGCCTTCGCGCACATGGTCCGGGTACCAGTCCACACTGTTATTGTTGGCAATCAGCTGATCCTTGATCGCTGTCGTCTGGATGAACCAGCTGTCTGTTGCATAATAGAGCAGCGGGGTGTCGCAGCGCCAGCAGAACGGATAGCTGTGCTCGTATTTCTCTTTATGGTAGAGCAGTCCGCGTTCAGACAGCACCTTCACGATATCCAGATCACAATCCTTCACGAACCGTCCTGCAAAATCACTCACTACATCCGTATACTTGCCGGAAGTATCTACTACATTCACAAAGCTGATCCCATTCTCGCGGCAGCTCTTATAGTCGTCTTCCCCGTGTGCCGGAGCCATATGTACGATCCCGGTACCGCTGGAATCCGTTACAAAAGAGGCTCCGACGATCACATTATGCTTCTCCGCCTTGATATAACCGAACGGCGGTGTATAACTCTGGCCGATAAAGTCAGCGCCTGTGTGTGTAGACAGGATGGTGTACTCACCCTTCAACACTTCGTCCACCAGATTCTTCGCCAGTACATACACGCCGTCTTCCTGCTGCGCACGCACATATTCCATAGCCGGATTCATCGCCAGCGCCATATGCGCCGGAAGCGTCCAAGGCGTAGTCGTCCAGGCCAGCACATAGTCGCCGCTGCCGTCCAGCTTGAACTTAGCGGTAGCACTAAGATCCTTAACAGTCTTATACCCCTGGGCTACTTCATGGGAGCTAAGGGTCGTCTGACAGCTCGGACAGTAAGGGCTGACGCGGTGACCCCGGTACATCAGGCCTTTCTCATGAACCGTAGCCAGGATGTTCCACACGCTCTCGATATACGTATTGTCCAGCGTTACATACGGATGATCCAGATCCGTCCAATAGCCGATCGCTTCCGTGAATTCCCGCCACTGCTTCTCATAGCCGAATACACTTTCCTTACATTCCTTGATGAACTTCTCCACACCGTATTCTTCGATATCCTGCTTGCCGGAGATGCCGAGCTTCTTCTGCACCCCGAGCTCTACCGGCAGGCCGTGCGTATCCCAGCCCGCTTTGCGGATAACGCGGAAGCCCTTCATGGTCTGGTAGCGGCCGATAAAATCCTTGATGACCCGGCCCAGCACGTGCCCGATATGTGGCACTCCGTTCGCCGTCGGCGGTCCTTCATAGAACACATAGTTGGGGCGTCCCTCGCGGTTCTCCATGGAGCGGCGGAATGTGTCCTCCTCGCTCCACTTTTTCAAGATCCGGACATCTCTGGCCCGGGCTTTTTCTTTGACGTCTACCTTATGCATGATGGTCAATCCCTTCGTTTAGTCTTAAACTTTATCGGATATCATCCGAGCCTTCTTTTTCTTAAAAGATTTTAAAACTTTAAAAATTTTCGATCCCTCCCAAACCCTCCCTTCGCCAAGGGAGGGCCCCAAGGGCGCTGCCCTCTGGACACCCGAAATAAGTGCATCGTGCGAGGAACAGGATCAGTGGACGGGAAGGATTACTTCGGCGGAGTCCTCGGCCCTTCTTAGGCTGCCCTGACGGGTACGCCTGCGGGGCCTTAACTGCGCTAATGCAGCATGAATCTTTAACTCAGGCCCACTGAAGGTTGGATGAAAAGAAGCCACACCAACCGAGTAGGTCAGTCCTAGCGGACCGCAGAGCCGTTATATTCAAGAAAACAGCACTATTGGCGAGCTAACGGACCCAGTGGACCTTATTGTCCTGCTAAGAACCATCTAGAAGCGAAATTTCCGGTAATAAGGGCTGTGGGGTCCTTTACTTGCCCTAATAGTAGCTTTCTTCCAAAATAAGAGCTCCTCAGTCCGTTACACCGTCCGGGCTGTGCCTGGGGTTCTTGCCGGGGGCTCTTGGCCCCTCGCTCGGGGCGCAGTTAAGGCCACGCAGGCGTCCCGTAGGGGAGCCTAAGAAGGGCCGCTCCCCGCTCGAACAAATCCCTTCCCGTCCGCCGCCCCCTCTCCCCGCACGGAGCACTTGCCTGCGGGTGTCCAGAGGGCGGCCAGCCCTTGGGGTCCCCCTTTGTAAGGGGGATTTAGGGGGGTGCCCACCAAACAAAAATACGCCGCCCCGCCCCCAAAGGGGCGAGACAGCGCTCGCGATACCACCCTAATCTGCACTGCACGCACATCCTAAGGGGTGTGGATTCAGCACAATCTCAGTCCGCAGGCAATAGACAACCATGCGGGTCCGGGATAACGTCCGGCAGACGGCGGAGCCTACACACGTATACACGCTTCAGCTTAGCTTCTAGGGGAGGATCTTCGGGTAAGGCGTGAACGATCGGCTCGCAGCAAGCACCGACTCTCTGGAGAACGTTACCTTATCGTACTTGTCCCGTCATCGAATTTAGATTCAATGGATACAGATATGTTCTAGTTATAGACGTTTTCGCCCCAATTGTCAAGGCGGATTACAGCAGCAGGTCCCAGCTCAGCGGGGTGCCGATGGGCAGATCGGTTCTTAAGCGTTTGCCGAGAAGCAAGTCATAATACTTTGGCCCGAGGCCGTAACCGGGACGGATGACTCTGATGTTATCCGCAGTCAGCAGGTCCCCGGCCTTGATGTCCTTGGAAGTATAGACGGACCGTCTGAATTGCAGGGATTTCTCTTCTTCGGGGGTGGGACCGATGGAGACGCCGCCGAGTGCCCTCCAGGCCGTATCCGTCTCCCGGACCAGGGAAGCGAACTCTGCCGGCTCCAGGGAGAATGCAGCATCCACCCCGCCTTCTGCACGGTTCAGGGTAAAATGCTTTTCGATCACCGTACTGCCCAGCGCCACGCTTGCTACTGCTGCCCCTACGCCCAGGGTATGGTCGGACAGGCCCACCTGAGCACGAAAGACATCGCGCAGATACGGGATGGTATTGAGGTTGGTATTCTCGGGTGAAGCCGGATAGCTGCTGGTGCATTTGAGCAGTATATACTCCTGGCAGCCTGCCCCGGTAATGGTGCGCACAGCCTGTTCAATATCGCCAAGCGAGGCCATCCCGGTGGAAATAATCATCGGCTTCCCTTTGGAGGCTACCTTACGCAGTAAGGGAATATCATTATTTTCAAAGGAAGCGATCTTGTAGCAGTCTACGCCGAGGGTCTCCAGGAATTCGAGCGAGGACTCATCGAACGGGGTGCTGAACGGAATCATCCCGAGCGCCCTGCACGAAGCAAAGATAGGCTCGTGCCACTCCCAGGGCGTATACGCCTCAGCATACAGCTCATACAGCGATTTCCCCTTCCACAGTCCGTTCGATTCCCCAATCATAAAATCCTTATTCCGTAGATTAAGCGTCATGGTGTCCGGCGTATAGGTCTGGATTTTGAACGCATGTGCGCCCGCCCGGGCGGCGGCCTTAACGATTTCGAGCGCACGGTCCAGCGACTTATTATGATTACCGGACATCTCCGCGATGACAAAAGGCGGATGCCCGCTGCCGATGGTGCGGTTACCGATCTTTATTTCCTTCATGGCCTGTCGTTGCCTCCTCTGTCAGCCGTAGCCTGTGCTTCTCCCATTGCTCCCGGAACAGGGCCATCAAGACCACATCCACAGGCTGATGATTTCTGATCCGTTGTCTGCCTAACCTGCCTTCCTCTATGAAGCCTAGTTTGCGGTGATAGGACAAGCTCCGCTGATTGAAATCCAGGATTTGCGCGCACACCTTATTTAGCTGCTCTACCTGGAAAATATGGTCCAGCGCCAAGATTCCCATCATGGTGCCGGAGCCGGGGGGACAGCTCTTGTCCCCTATATAAAAGCCCCACTCACAGGTCTTGTGGCCCTTGTCGATCTGCGAGAACTGCACGAAGCCTGCCGGTGTGTCCAGATAGTAACAGATTCGGACCACCCGGCTGGTATCCTCCGCTATGGTATTCATCCAGTGAAGATGCTCTTCAAGCGGAATGATCCCGTCATGATTCATATAGGGCCTAATGTGATCGGCATTGCGCCATTCCCATATTAGCCTGCTATGCTCCTGGCTCAGCTTCTCAAGCCTATAGTCCCTTAGGTCTGCCATAGTCCCCTCCCATAATCCTGTCTATGACCTCATCCCATTTATCCTCGCCCATCAGGCGGAGCGCCTGCTCCGACATGGCCCGTACCCACGCCGAATCAGCCAGCATAGCCTTAAGACCCTGCTCAATTCCTTGGGCGGTCACCTCGTTACTCTTCCCCAGGCTGAATGCAGCCCCCTGCGCATGAACCAAGGCCGTGATCTCCCGCTGATTATCCGCCGTAATAATGCACAGCGAAGGCAGGCCCAGGTAACAGCGCTCCCAGGTCGTACTTCCGCCTGCTCCGATGGAGAGGTCCGCCTTCTGCATCAAGTCAGCCATGTAATCAACCTGACAATGGAAGCTGGCCTGCGGCATCGTGTCGCATAAGGCTGCGATGTCATCCTTGCGGCGGTTCATTCCGCCTGCTACGACATCCAGCTTCAGGTTAGCGAAGGCGGGACTTTGCAGAGCCTGTAAGGTTTTGAGAGTCTCACCCGTAGGATCTGTGCCGCCAAAAAACACCAGAACCCTGCTTATGCTTCCGTCCCGTTCAGCCAGCCCCAGCTTAGCCGCGCGGAATTCCGGCCGCAGCAGCGTATAGCATGTGCCTGTCAATTTCGTGCAGTAAGCAGGAAGCAGCCCCTGGTAGCGGTCCCTGGCAGCAGATGGATTGGGGTCCAGCAGCAGATCGCATTGATGCGGACGGTCCGCCAAATCATCGATGGCCACGATCTTCTTCACTTTTCCCTGCACCCATGTCTCCCACCGCTTATCAATCCCGTAATGGTCAACAATGAGGCAATCTGCAGGAGCAGCTCCCTCCAGCCGCTGCACCGTCTGCAAGGCATCGGTCCGCCAATCCACCTGAAGCCAGAATGCGGCGTACGACGGATCATCCGGCGAGGGCAGCAGCTCCACCGCATAGCCCTGACCCCTGATATAGTCTGCCAGATTCCCCGGCAGCTCGCGGCAAATGAACGTGATCTGCCCGCCCCTGGCGGCAAGCCCGCCTGCAAGTGTCAGACAGCGCATGATATGGCCCGTGCCCATTGAGTACGAGGAATCGGCCCGAATCCATATATTCTTCTGGTTAGCTGCTGTGCTTACCATGCGGTCCAGCCTCCGTCAACAGAGATATTCTCACCTGTAACATAGCTTGAGGCGGCGGAAGCCAGGAACACCATCACTCCCTTCAGATCTTCAGGGGTGCCGATCCTGCCCAGCGGATTCTTCCTCTCCAGCTGCCGGATGAACTGCGGGTCGGCTTGAACCGCTGCATTAGGAAAAGGCCCAGGCGATACCGTATTCGCTCTGATTCCGTGCTGCCCGAAGTGGCAGGCAATGTAACGGGTAAACTGGCCTATCGCCGCTTTACCTGCTCCGTAATTGGCGGGATTATCCATCCCGCTGTCTCCGTAGACCTCCGGGTTAGGCGAGACTAGCCCGTACATCGAGGAGACGTTAATGATGGAGCCTCTCTTTTGTTCAACCATATAGGGCAGGACCGCCTTGACACATCTGAAGGCTCCATTGATCGTCCCGTCCAGCCCGGCCAGCCACTGCTCTTCACTCATAACCGCGAGCTTGGCGGCTGAGCTGAACGCAGCATTATTCACCAGGATATCTATGCTTCCAGCCGCTTCGGCGATGCTCTGAATACACTCTCTAACTGATGCTTCATCCCGGATATCCATAGCCTTGCCGAAGCAGGCTGCTCCGGTGGTGCGGGCGATCGCCTCAGCGGCCTCCATGCAGCGCTGTCCGTTCGAGCTTACCAGATAGACTGCCGCGCCAGCCTCAGCCAGCCCCTCCGCTATGGCTGTGCCCAGATAACCAGCCCCTCCGGTCACAACCGCTGTCCGTCCTTGCAGATTAAATAATTCTTGAAGAGTACGCATCCGGTTACTTCCACCTCCTGGGGTCAATGATCTCTACAGGAATATCCGCAAAGGATTCACCAAGCGTCTGTCTCACCGCCCGGTTTAGAGGGGGCAACGCCATCATCCGCAGGTTCTCCTGCACCTGCTCCACCGTCTCGCAGCCAATCACCAGTCCGGATATCCCCGGAAGATCCCTCACATAGAGGAAGCACAGCTCTTTAACCGCTATCCCGGTTTCCTTGCTGTACCTGATTAATCGTAACAACGGCTGCTCCGCTTGCTTCAGTCCCGCCGGAAGCTGCTCCGGTGCCATCAGCAGCAGGCCTTGCAGATAGACACTGCGGACGAAGATTTCTGTGCCCCTCCGGGCGAGCTGCTCCAGCACTCCATTCGCTAGCCACCTCTGGTCCAGGACATTCAGCGGAATTTGAATGCTGTCCAGCCCCTCCACGCTCAAAAAATTCGTAACATCCTCCGTATCATACACAGATACGCCGATTCTGCGGATCCATTGCTGCTGCTTCAGCTCCTGCAGCATTCGCAGAATTTCGCCGCCCTGGTAAGTCATATCCAGCGGATCATGCAAGAGACAGACATCCAGCGCAGAACACTTCAGCCGGTTCAGGGAAGCATGCACGGAAGAGGTGACGAACCTCCTCCGCGCTTCCTCCGTGAGCAGCCCTAACCGCTGGACGGAAGGGAGCTTCGTCACAATCTGCGGCCGGCTCTGCGGCTCAGTGTGTTCCAGGCAATCTCCGATAATAGACTCGCTGTCCCCGTAGCCCGGTGCGGTATCCAAATAACCGATCCCCGAGGAGAGGGCATATTGGAGCAGCCCGTTCCTCTGTTGCACAGAGCGGTTGACAGCTGTATTCGCAATCCCGTAATTTCCGCCCAACTGGGCCGTCCCCAGCACAAGGCTGGCTTTATTTATCATCATCCGAAGCCTCACTAACTTGTTATAGTCCCTTCTTCAGGGTGGTTGCTGCATTCAACTCCTTGACCAGCTCTGTATCATCCCGCCATTTCACCTGAATGCCCCGGTTGCGCTCAGCCACCTCAGGGTGGCCCTGCAGGAATTCCTTCAATTCTTCGAAGGATAGCGGTCTTGCACCCACATCCAGTGCCTGGTAGATCTCCTCAAACAGCTCCAGATCCTGAATTTCATCCATGGTTAACCGCCACTCAGGATGCACCCACTCCGCAGGAAGGTCCACAGCATTGAGGTTGAAGAGATGCGGATTGTTGAAAAAGTAAAAGGACAGATACTCCGCATGCGTAAGCGGATTGGAATAGTGCAGCAGCCTTCTCAGCGCTTCAACGGTAAAAACATCCCCCACCGTCCCCATAGTCGACTCCTTGGCGTAGGTGAAATCTGCACCGCTTGCCAGATGCCGGTCTATCAGAAGCTTAAGCATCTCCGGAGAGATCGCCGGATTGTCGCCGGTGACCCGGACTACGATATCCGCCTGGACCGCTTCAGCCACGCTCAGCATTCTTGCAGCCACATTGTCCGGGTCGCCGGTTACCACCTTCACCTTATGGTTCAGGTTGAACGCCGTAAGCGGCTGGTCATCCGGCAGATCCGAGGTGGCCAGAACCACCTCATAGCCGCCCGGCACAGCCAGACAGTTCATCAGGCATCTCTCGATGGCTGGAATGCCGTGAATCTCGCGCAACGCCTTGCGGCGGAGCCGGGTGGATTTCAATCTGCAGATGACGGCGATGCAGATTTTGGGTGCTTTTACCTTCCCCGGCGTGATGGGTGTGTTCGCTGGAATTGCTGCCGTTGCAATCATAGGGAATTGTACGGAAGCATTGCGGACCATGAAGGCATCCGGCACGGAGGAACGTTTATAGCTTATGTTCTCGGGCGTAATCATTTGACCCGGGCTCAGCTCTGTGCGGGAGACAATTCTCAGGGAGGAATCCTCCAGATAGCTTCTTTCCGATTCCTTGATTTCCAGGCTGCCTTGTACACACTCTGCCCGGCGCAGCTTATCCACCATCCGCCTGAACTCCTCCGGCTCCAGCGCGGAATAGTAGTCAATGCTTTTCTCCGCACGGTTCAGGGTGATATGCTTCTCAATGACACTGGCACCCAGCAAATAGGCATAGACCGGAAGATCGACCGCCATTTCATGATCGGCATCCTCATGGTCCGCGAACCCCACCTCCAGCTGATAGGTTTGTTTGATATGGGCGATACGGCTCAGGTTGGAATCCTCTGTCCGGGTCGGATAGCCCTGGAAGCCGTGCATGAGCACGATGGGGCCTTTGTAATGGCTCCGAATGTAAGATAATTGCGTATCCATTTCTTCCTCCAGCCAGCCGCCTACACCGATGAGCAAGGGCTTATCGAACTTTAGCAGGGCTAGAGTCAAGGGGAGCGACTGGAGTACAGTTGTTGGTATTTTCAAGCCATCTACCTGCGATTCAAGCTCCGTGAGCAGCCCGGCGCCCCATTCATCGTAGATATCTACCCACACCTCCATTCCCGCATCCTTGGCAAGCTGTACAGCCTCCGCCCATTGCTGCTTGCCGATGAACAAATCGATATACGTCTGATAATGGATGAAATCCGGCACCGCTAGGCTGTCGTAATGGAACCATTGAAATTTCACCCCGTCAGCGCCGCTGCCTGCGGCCGCTAGGATCAGCTCCCGCAGCCGGCCGGGGTCGCCCAGATGGGCATTGGCAATCTCGGCAATCACCTTCACTTTGGCCACATTAATCACTCCCTTCTCTATTTTCACTTGGAGTAGTGGCGGATCACCTTCTTGACCGCAGCGACCACATCCAACACATCTTCAGGTTCCATACCCGCATATAGCGGGAGTGTAATGAATTCCTCGTAGCAGCTCTCAGCGACCGGACAGATTCCCTTGCGGAACCCCAAGCTTTCGTAGTACGGATGCAGATAGGCGGGGATGTAGTGGACGTTTACTCCGATGTTCTCCTTTTGCAGCGCCTGAAAGACCGTCTTACGGGTGGCCTTCAGCCTTACGAGCTGCAGTCTGACAATGAACAGGTGCCAGCTTGACTCCGCCTCTGGAAGCTGATGCGGCAGAATAAGCTCCTTGGTCGCGCTCAGCTCTTGCAAATACAAGGCGGCAAGCTGCTTGCGCTTCTCGATGAAGCCCCCGATTCTGCGAAGCTGGGAGATGCCGAGTGAGGTCTGTATATCTGTGATCCGGTAGTTGTACCCGAGGAATTGCATCTCATAGTACCAGGGTCCGTGGTTCTCCCTTAACTTGCGCTCATCCCTGGTGATGCCGTGGGTGCGGAACTGCAGCAGCTTCTCATAATATACCGGGTTATTGGTCGTGATCATTCCGCCTTCTCCCGTTGTTATATGCTTTACAGGATGGAAGCTGAACATGGTCATGTCCCCGATAGAGCCTATGCTTCTATCCTTATATCTCGCACCCAGCGCATGGGCGGCATCCTCAATCACGATCAGATTATGCTCCCGGGCAATCTGCAGGATCTCATCAAGCTGCGCCGGCTGGCCGGTGAAATGGACGGGAATAATCGCTTTCGTTCTGGCCGTAATACTCTCCCTGATCCGCTGCGGATCAAGATTATACGTCCGCGGATCGATATCGGCGAATACCGGTACGCCCCCCTGATACAGCACACAGTTCGCTGTGGCGGCAAACGTCATAGGAGTCGTAATCACCTCATCCCCTTCGCCGATCCCGGCGGCATAACAGGCTCCGTGCAGTGCCGCAGTTCCGCTGGAGAAGGCCACCGCATATTTTGCCCCAGTAAACGCTGCGATCTCTGCTTCGAATTGCTCAATGGCCGGGCCGCTGGTCAAATAATCACTTTGCAGCACCTTGACCACAGACTCAATATCCTCGTCATCGATCATCTGTCTCCCATACGGCAAGTAGTGGGCACGTACAGGCTTCCCGCCATCAATGGCCAGTTTGCTTTTACTCATGACTGGTTCGGCTCCTTTCGGTGAAAGGTCTCAAGAATCCATTGCTCTGTCCGGCGGATACCCTCTTGGGTAGTAACCTTAGGCGTCCAGGACAATTGCTTCTCTGCCTTGTTGTAATTACATAACAGCTTCTGGATCTCACTCTGCGGATGAATATGGGGAACGTGCTGGATCGGTGCCTGCCCGTCTGCAATCAGCTCGGCCAATTGATTGACGGTGATATCCTCACCGGTGCCTGCATTGACAATTTCTCCGTGAAGCTTGTCGCTGTAGCCTGCCTCCACTACGAAATCTGCACAGTCCCCCACATATAATAGATCCCGTGATTGGGTGCCGTCCCCGTAGATATTCAGCGGCTCGCCTTTTAATTTGCTGTGGATGAAGATCGCCACAACGCCGCCTTCGCCGCCGGTTTTCTGATAGGGACCATACGTGTTAAACGGCCTTACGACCACCACCGGCAGATCATAGGCATAGAAATAGGATAGCACCATATTCTCCGCAGCGATTTTGGCCCCGGCATAGGGAGAGGCTGGCTTGATTGGGGATTGCTCGTCAATTCCCTGTTCATCCACCGCTCTGGCGTAGACCATGCAGGTACTCATGAAGACCATCTTCACCTGCTGCTTGCGGCATTCCTCGAGCAGATAGAAGGTGGCCAGCGTATCATTATTGAATGTGGTCTCAGGATCGTCTATGCTGTCTTGCACATTAATGCTTGCCGCCAGATGGTAGCACAGGTCGAAGGAAACCTCCCGGAAAAGCTCCTTCAGAGCTTCTCTGTCCTTGAGGTCCATGATCTGCACCTTCTGCAAATGCTCGCTATCTTCATACTCCTTCAGATTATCCAGCGATGAGTTCGCGAGATTATCGACGACCCATACGCTTTGTCCATCCTTTAACAAACGTCCGACCACCCATCTGCCGATGAATCCGGCACCTCCGGTTACGAGTATATTCATAGTAGCCTCCACTAGATTAGATTTTGTTCCGATGCCAGCTTCTTTACCTGCTCCTTGGTCAGCGGGATCTCTCCCTCGGAGCTGTAGGTACCCGGCTTCGGCCTGCTTGCTTCCCGGTAGGACTGCGGTGCAGCATAGGGGGAAGGGACAATGTATACATCCTTTAATTCATAAGCGCTTAAGGATTCCTCATGGGTCATTAGCTCTTCGTATCTCTTCTCACCGGGCTTCAGGCCGATCTCCAGGATCTTCACCGTAGACGGGCGCACCCCGTATTTCTTCGGCGCCTCCTCAGCCACGACCTCAGCCAGATCCTTCAGCCTGATCACCGGCATCTTCAGAATAAAGGTCTCCCCCCCCTTCGCCAGCTGCAGGGACTGAACGGTGAGCCGGGTCGCCTGCTCCAGCGTCATCATGAACCTGGTCATGGACAGATCCGTTACGGTGATCGCTCTGCCTTCTCTCGCCTGCTTCACGAACAAGGGAATGACAGATCCCCTGGAGCCCATCACATTCCCGAACCGTACGGTGCAGAACACCGTTTGGCTGGAGCCTCCCGAGGTGACGGCAGAGGAAATCAGCTTCTCCGCTGACAGCTTGGTGGCTCCGTAGTTGTTGGTCGGTGAAATGGCCTTATCTGTGCTTGTAAAAACGACCTTGCTTACCTTCTGCTGCTTCGCTGCCTGAATCACGTTATGCGTGCCGACAATATTCGTAAGTACAGCCTCGAACGGGTTATATTCACAGAAGGATACATGCTTCATGGCGGCCGTATGGAACACATAATCTATATCCTCCATCGCCGCCAGCACACGGTCATAATCCCGGACATCGCCGATCAGGTAGCTAAGCCTGGCGTTCCCTTGCAGCTCATCCTGCAGCTCGAACTGCTTATACTCGTCTCTGCTGAGAATCCGGATAACCTCTGGCTCCTGCTTCAGAAGGAGCTTCGCAATACTTTTCCCGATGGTGCCGGTACCGCCGATGATCAGAATCCTTTTATTCCGGAAAAACATACTCTCCACCTCCCGCTTCATCGCTTCTCGCTTCCATGGATCAGGCGGTTCATGAGATCCGCAAGCGCTTTGCCGGAGTCAGGAATCTGATAGGATTGCTGCAAGAATTTCTTTTTTACAGTCTTGTAGTTTAATCTCTCTATATTGCTGGAATAATAGCGGGCGATGATGCGGGTTAAGTCAGACGGTTCTTTTTGAATATAGCGGTCAAGGGCATCATAGTAATCATATTCACGATTGGCCTGAATGAATTTGTAGACAAATACAGGCTTGCCGAATAAAAGGCCTTCGAGGGCAACCGTGGAGAGGGTGGCGACCACAGCGTCCGATTTCATAATCAGCTCACGGGTGTCAGCCTTGCGGTCGGTAACCACATGAACATTGCTATATTCTTCTTCATACTCGGTATAGAGCGAAATCAGCTTCTTGGACAGCTCCCAGGGATGGGGCTTGATAATCAACTGAAACTGCGGATGTGAGGCCAATTGGGTGAGCAGGGTGCGGATCTTGGCTTCATCCAGCGTCGGTCCGGTAGCGATTAATAAGGTGATTTTATGAGGATCAAGCTGGTAGGTTTCTCTAAAAGGCTCTATAGCGGTAGGCTTCGAAGTAAAGATATCATCGTAACGGGCATGGCCGGTAATCACGATCCGCTCGGCTTCAAGCCCTCTGCGCACGTACCAATCATGTTCATATTGCCCGTAGATTCCGATGTGGCTGGAGAATACAGGGATGAATGCTTCCTCTCCCATCAGAATTCCGTGCTGCAGACATACGCTGGGAATCCCCTTGATCCCTGCAACGACGGCAAGTGCCCGGCTGGCTACATCTTCTGTCGTACCTACCATTACAGCGGCTACCGGCAGGTCATTGTAGAGATTAAATACCATTTCAATGGTATCTATAATGGAAGGAATCCGGCTTAGGAACGTCTGGGTAAAAAATTCATTGCTGAACGCAGGATGTCCTTCGGCCTTGGCAAAGAGTTCCTCCGCACGCCGGACCAGCTCTTCCGCAGCAGCTTTGGTATCCTGCTTGTAGCCCAGGCTGTATACATTGGGAATGCCAAACAGCTCATCCGCTCTGGAGCGGGATAGAATCATGGCCGAATCTCCGCTGAAATGCTCGCTGATCGTTTTCTCCGACATTCTGATATAGTCCAGATTAATCAGTATTTTGCCCTTCAGATTGGACTTCACAGGCTGATAGAGCGGCGCAACCTTATTTTCAAAGAAAGGCTGAATCTGGTGCTGCTCATGAATACTGGAATGCTCCAGCTTCAGCCTGAACCCGCTGCTCCCCATCTCGCTTCTAAGCTCATCATTGATTTGTTGATAGAAATTCGTCATCAGGGCCAGAGGGATATTCCTGTACTTCAGATCCTGCGCAGCATGGATAAATTCACTATAGAGCGACCAGTAATTAGACAGATAGATAGACAATCCGTTTCCCTCCTTATGGTGCCTTTCTCTGCAGAGGCCTTATTTCTTGTGCTGCTGGATTAATTTCAGCTCTTCTCTCAGCTCCTTGCAGGTTCGCTGCGGCGGAAGCATCTGAATGAACTGGCTCTTCTCCTGGTGCTGTAATTGATAGTGAATCGACAGCTCGGTGATATAGTTATCATCCAGAACCTCGTCAACGGGGTAGAAGTCCCAGAACTGGTTCAGCCGCCAGAAGAAACGGCCATCGCCAATTCTATAGAACTCCGGATTCTCATCCCAGTAGGACCCGAACTTGTCTTGAATGACCGGAAGAATGGAGCTTCTGTGCAGGATGGAGCAATGATCGATGACGCAAGGGGCCACCGAAACGATTTTTTTGGCCGGTCTAAGCTGGCTTCGGGTCACTTCATCCTGTTCGTTCAAGTAGTTGACCAGCGATGCAGAGTAGGCAATCATGACCTCGGGGTTCTCCTCCAGATAGTCAACCATCTGCTCTAGTCTAGTATTTCTGTAACAGTTGTCATCCGTGGCATAGGAAATATACTCTCCCTTTGCTTGATGCAGGGCTTGATTGATCAGCGCGGAATATCTGACCTTCTCCACTCTCTGTGCCAGCGTCTGAATGTTGCTCTGAATGAAGTGGATGCGCTTATCCTTCAGATAAGGCTCAATAACTTTAAGGGTCTCTTCATTCGAGTTATCATCCATCAAGTAGAATTCAAAGTCTGTAAGCGTCTGATTCAGAATGGATTCAATGGACTTTGCGACATATGCGGCCTTATTGTAGCTGGTCATTATGATCGTGACTTTTGGCAATCGAATACCTCCCTCACTGTTTACTTGCTATCATATGTCTCCTTCTTCGAAACGTTATAGGTTAGAAGACTAAATTTTCAAAGGAGTGACAGATTGCTGCCCTGAATCTATGGGCAAACCTGAATAAACGCCTAACAGAATGACTGTGAGGCGTCTATCAGGTCCGGTAAATCCGTCTATCAGGCTTGCACGTTCATCAACAAATCATGTATCCGGTGCTCAAAGGTATGGGCAGCCAGCACCTGCTGTCTTGCTGCTTCAGCGATACGCTGGCGCTCATCGTCATGCGCCATGTAGTAATGGATCTTCTGCAGCAAATCATACTTATCCTGATAAGAAACCACCTGTGTGCCTTCCTCGAACTGATGGCGGAGCCCGCTTTTATAATCGGTAAGCTGGAACGCTTCACAGCTGGCCGCGTCGAAGGTGCGGTTGTTGATGCTTGTGGCGATAATTCCCGACTGGTTCCGGTTGTACTTCTCAGCGGAAGGGCGGTGGATATTCAGCACAATCTTCGCCCCGTTGTAAAACTTAGCAGCCGTCTCCGGCTGGACCCAGGTATTCACCAGCTCCACATTGCGGTTAGCGTTATGCTTCCATTTATGATAGTACCGGCCCCACCCCCGCCCCACCAGCTGGATGCGATAGGCTGTGCCTGCAAGTAAGGCTTCTATAAGCTCAATCCGGTTACTGTAAGGTACGCCAACTAAGCAGATATCACTGCTATACTCCTCGGTTACGGCTGCGGGATGGAACAGATCGGGGTCTGTGCCCAGCGGCAGGTGATTGACCCGGGGGTGCCCCAAGGCCCGATAATGCTCCACTGCAGCCTGGTCAATGGTGAAAACATAATCGAAATAAGCAATCAGTGGAGCCGTCCAATCCATGTAATACGGGTCCTCCGTCATCCATACCGCCGACTTCACCCCGGATTGTCTGATGAACTCCAGCACAGGCTCCGGAACCTTCACACCGGCCATAAGCAGAATCAGCTGCGGCTGCCAGAAAGGCTGGTTAAGCTTTAATTCATTCAAAACACTGCCAGGCTGGAAAGCTCTGCAATGATGTCCCGCTTTCTGTAAAGCCTCCGCGATACGCTGTTCGAAGAAAGCATACACACCCTGGAAGCCTGAAGTTATAAATAGGATATTCATAGCTATCACCACCGTAAGTTCCAATATTTTTCAAAGTCCATAGGATGTTGTCTCTAACATAATATTCAATCAAAACATAGGATGGAACTATGTCAGAATATGGAGGTGAAAAAATGCCGCAAACCCTAGTAGAATTTGCCCGGAGCGTCAACACCAATCTATCTTTTGGACCTCCGATTCCAATCGACGGAACACCCCACCTGATCTTGGAATTCGGTATGCCCGTTCCACCTGCTCCAAGCAATTTCGTAGAGCTTGCTACAACTGTTGGCTGGGAGGCTGTTAACGTCTTTGCCACACCGCCCGTTCAACCCACCCTCCTGCTGGAATTGCTTGTGAATGGAATTCTTGTAGGCAGTGCCGAACAATCCGCTATCCCGGCGGACGGAGGAGATCCGATTCGAATGACAACCATGTTTCAGACTATCCTTACCGATCTTCCCGAAGACTATTATGCTTTTCAAATCTTTGCCTCTAACCTCGAAGATCTTCAAGGCGAAATTAACCTTAGAGGCCCCATCCACATTACCGGAAAAGTAATCGTACCCGTTTAGAAGGCACAAAAAAACTCCTTAGCAGAGGTCTTGATTGACCTACTGCTAAGGAGTTTTTGTGTATTAGGGTACAAGTTAACCGTCGTCCAGGCTCAGAGCGCGTTCTCGCTAACCTCGCGGCTCTCCAGCGCATTCCAGTCATCCTGGGACAGCAGCTCCAGCTGAGCCTCCAGCAGCGTCCGGAAGCGGGTACGATAGATTGAAGCCTGCTTGCGCAGCTCCTCGGTCTCAATCGCCACCTTGCGGGATTTGGACAACGCTTCGTTAATAATCCGGTCGGCGTTCTTCTCCGCTTCCTTGAGGATCAGCTGGGACTCCTTCTTGGAATTGTTCTTGACATCATCCGCAGCCTCCTGGGCCACAAGAATGGTCTTGGACAGACTCTCTTCAATATTCACGAAATGATCCAGGCGTTCCTGAAGGGTTAATAGCTGGTTGTGCAGCTCCTTGTTCTCCCGGATCACACTCTCGTAATCCTTAATCACCTGATCCAGAAATTCATTGACCTCATCTTCGTCATAACCGCGGATTCTCCGGGAGAATTCCTTGTTATGTATATCGAGCGGTGTTAATGGCATGCTGTGCACCTCCTAGAAATTTCGGTGAAGATTATAGATGAAAGACAATTACCGGCACACGGCCTGCTAAATGTCCATATTTCCCTGAGATTATCAATTTCGACAAGCACAGCTGTAATCCTGCAAAGACTTCAGACAAATTTGCCTACCAAAATCCGGTAACGGCCCTTCTTCGTCAAGCTGCCGATCTCCAGCACCTTGAACCGTCCGAAGCCCTGGATCGAGACCATGTCCCCGTCCTTCAGCGAACAGGACGGATCTTCCTCAACCTTCCAGTTCACCCGGACGCGCCCGGCCTTGATCGGGGCCAGTATCTTGCTCCGGCTCAGCCGCGTCACATCCGCTGCAATCCCGTCAAGCCGGAGGGAAGCCACTGTGAATTCCAGCGTCTCCAGCTTGACCTCACTGCAGCGCAGTCCTGATAACGGCAGGATCTCGGTACTGACGTTAATCCGGTGTACCCCGGTCAAATGGATAGACAGATAATCTGCAATATCGGCAGCCACCACTACGTGACAGCCGTCATCCAGCACATGAATATCACCGATCTTGCCTCTTTTGATGCCAAGTCCCAGGATCGCTCCCATATAATCCCCATGCTCCAGCGAGAGAAATTTCTGTTCGCCGGAGGTGATCGCCAGCACGCTTAGTTCCATATCCTCATCCGTGAGGTCACGATAATCCGGAGCCACCAGTCCCCGCTTCCGCTCGGCATCCGAAGAACCGCCCTCCCAGCGCACAATCACATCAGGGTGGCGGTTCACCAGACTCTGCAGAATATAAGCCTGACGGGGGTCCAGAAATTCGGTCAGCTTCGTCTCATGATACTCCCCGGCACTCATGACCCACTCCGAGGCCTTGTCCACAAAGGGCCGCTCATCCGGGTGAAAATGCCCGTAGATTTCATTCTTCATGGGACTCAGCCGAAGACCGAGGCCACGATAGACTGAAGTCCGACTACGGCAAAGCGCAGCACGATTATCGCGACAATCGGGGAAATATCCACCGTTCCAAACAGCGGAGGAATAATCCTCCGGAACGGTGCCAGATACGGCTCTACCAGCTTGCCCAGCAGCTCGCCGATAAAGTTCTCACGCAGATTCGGCAGCCAGGACATCAGAATGTATACGAGAATCATGTAATAGTAAATCTGGAATAGGATGTATATAATTGAAGATACTTCGTTCAAAACCTGCTCACCTCATTCTGTTGTAATCTTGCTCGTCACCCAGGATCTCGGTAATGGAGCCTTGAATCTCCACGGTGTCCGGTGTGCACATAAATATATTGCCCCCAATTTTGGATATTCCTCCACCCAGAGCATAAACAGTACCGCTGAGAAAATCGATAATCCGCATCGCCTGGTCATTGCGCACCCGCTGCAGGTTAATCACTACGGTGCGGTGTGAACGCAGATGGTCGGCAATCTCCTGGGCCTCGTCATACGAACGCGGCTCGTAGAGCACAACCTTTACATTTTTTTGGGAATGAATGCTGACGACGTTGGCCCTCTGATTCTTGCGTGTTTCTACAGGGGCGGGTTCGTATTCATCCTCATCGCGGGAGATTTGCTCCCGTTCCACAATCTCCTCTTCCTCCTGTAAGCCCAAGAAACTCATAAATCGGTTCATCACGCCCATCATTCTCCCTCCTCATGACCTACTAATACCGTTCCCAGGCGTACCCGGGTGGCGCCTTCCTGTATCGCCACTTCAAAGTCATTCGACATACCCATCGACAGCTCTTGTATTGGCTCAGGTGTCAAACCCAGCAGATTCAAGCGGTCACGCAGCTCGCGGAGTCCGCGGAATACCGGCCGGGTCGCCTCGGGGTCTTCCGCATGAGGGGCCATCGTCATCAGCCCGATTACCTTCACCCGGTCAAGCGGGGCGATCTCCCTCAGGAAGTCCTCCACCGCTTCCGGCGCCAGGCCGAACTTGGTATCCTCGCCCGAAATATTCACCTGCAGGAACACCTTCACATCCATTCCGGCAGCTTCAGCCTTCTTATGCAGCTCCCGGGCCAGCGACAGCCGGTCCAGGGAGTGAATATATTGAAATTTACCGATAACGTCCTTCACCTTATTCGTCTGCAAATGCCCGATAAAGTGCCATATTCCCTTATGCCCAAGCGCATTCCATTTCGGCTCCGCATCCTGCCAGCGGCTCTCGGCGATCTCCTCAAGTCCTGCCTCCAGCACAGCGGCAACCGTATTCAGCGATACGTATTTCGTTACCGCAATCACCTTGACTTCACTGGCATCCCGGCCGCTGGCCGCGCAGGCCCGTGCGACACGTTCCCGGGTAGTGGCTATTCTTTCTTGTAGCGAGGCCAAAATTTCAACTCTCCTTTATTCCGATCCAGCTCGTCATTCTCCCAGTAACCCCGTTTTCCTTTCGGTACGAAAAGAACAGATCACTGTTACAGCTTGTACACCAAGTTGTACATTCGATATGAGTCGGCAATATTCCTGCTTTTATCATAATGCGTTGATTCAATTCTTTCAAGTTAAGCATCATTTTGCTGCTGTCTGTCTCCGATGGTCTATATAAAGTCCGCGCGCCTTCCGCCGTATCCGGCAGGTTCAGCCCGGCCTCCAGCCGGCGGACAGGGTCCATTACATAATCATCCACCTCATAGCAGCAGTCTCCGATGGAAGGCCCTATAGCAGCCTGTATGTCCTCTGGACGGCTCCCGTACATCTGTCCCATGCGCTCCACCATCGCGGCCGCGATTTCCGCCACGGTCCCCTTCCAGCCTGCATGCGCCAGCCCCACCACATGATTCAGCGGATCATGGAAGAACAGCGGCACACAATCAGCGTAAAAAGAAGTCAGCAGCACCCCGGGCACATTCGTCAGCAGCCCGTCAGTGGCCTGAAAGGCAGACGCCCGGTCCAGACTGCCCCGGCCGCGTTCCTGTTCTGTAATGACAGCGATCTCTTTGCCATGCGTCTGCTCCCCGCAGGTCCAGTCTGCAAGGCGGAAGCCCAGACTCCCGGCCAGCAGGCTGCGGTTAGCCAGCACATCCGCCGGATCATCCCCTACATGAAAAGCACAATTGAAGCTGTTATACGGTTCTTTGCCGCTGCCGCCTGCTCTGCCGGTGAAGCCTGCAGTAATGCTACTATGCGGCTCACGCCACGGCTCCAGATGCAGCAGCATGGGCGCTGCGCCATTGTGCATAAACGGTTCCATCTCTTCACCTCCGCTTAAGTGTACCACAAAACATTCCCCACAAACTCTACCCCACAAAGTGAAGTAATGCTTCGGAGTGAATTCAAATACTTTGCGGGGGCCCCGAAAACATACTTCACAAACATACAACACAAACTCAGTCCACGCCGTACATTTCTCAATCCACTCTATGACTATACCCATAAAGGCAGAAAAAAGACGCACCTCATTAATAAGTGCGCCGTTCACTGCGGTCCGGCCGTTCCAGGTACATCATCTCGCGGTCTTCCTGTCCCTGCGGCAGGCGGGGCTCCTCCAGCTTCACCAGTACGACATCTGCACCGATCTTCACGATATTCCGCCACGGAATCACCAGGTCGGTGCCGCCGCCGAACAGCCCCATAAATCGGGTATACCCCGGCACAATCACAGCGTCAATGACGCCTCTACGCAAATCCAGCTCCAGATCGCTGATCTGGCCCAGCCGTTTACCGTCGACAATATTGATTACATCTTTGGTTTGAAAATCGGAGATTTTCATCTTTTTACCCGAAGCTGACGTTTCCTCAATCATCCTGCCACCCCTGTACATTCAGACCTATAGCTTCAGTATATGTCCTTAGAGCTTGGCCGCATGACTGTATTCCAAAGCCTTTGCGGCCCGGACATATAAAAGGATATCCCGGCTAGCCGCTAGGTGCCGCCATCCGGAATATCCTCCGCTCATTTATAGACTGTGGTCAGGACTTTACATGCTTTTGCATTTGCTGGATCGCTGATTTCTCAAGCCGTGAGACCTGGGCCTGGGAGATGCCAATCTCGTCGGCGACCTCCATCTGGGTCTTGCCTTCGAAAAAGCGCATCGACAGAATGCGTTTCTCGCGCTGCCCCAGCCGCTGCATAGCCTCCCGGAGCGCAATCTCCTCAATCCAGGACACATCCTTGTTCTTGTCGTCACTGATCTGATCCATCACATAGATCGGGTCCCCGCCGTCATGATAGATCGGCTCGAACAGGGATACCGGGTCCTGGATCGCATCGAGAGCGAAGACAACATCCTCCTTCGGAACACCGAGCGCTTCAGATATTTCGAAGATCGTCGGCTCCCGCGAATTCTGGTTCGTCAGACTGTCACGTACCTGCAGCGCCTTATAGGCAATATCACGCAGGGAGCGGGATACCCGGATCGGGTTGTTGTCGCGTAAGTAGCGGCGGATCTCTCCGATGATCATCGGCACCGCATAGGTGGAGAACTTGACATTTTGCGATAAATCGAAATTATCGATGGCTTTCATGAGTCCGATGCAGCCTACCTGAAACAAATCATCCACGAACTCTCCACGATTATTGAACCTTTGAATCACGCTTAGCACAAGCCTGAGGTTGCCATTTACCAATTTCTCTCTGGCGGATCGCTCGCCCTGCTGCTGCAGCGAAGTGAACAATGCCCGCATTTCCACGTTCGTAAGAACAGGCAGCTTGGCGGTGTCCACACCGCAAATCTCGACTTTATTTCGGGTCATGATGATTAACCTCCCAAGGAGAAACATTACTGTACATTATCTCCCCGGTCCGGCATTTTATTCCTCAGCTTTCATCACTTACACCATCTTGTTGAACTCCTTGCGCAGCCGCTTGATAATTCTTTTTTCCAGCCGTGAAATATAAGATTGGGAGATGCCCAGCAGATCGGCCACATCCTTTTGCGTTTTTTCCTCGCCGCCCCGCAGCCCGAACCGCAGCTCCATAATCAGCCGTTCCCGCTCGCTGAGCTTCTCCAGCGCCTTCTGCAGCAGCTTGCGGTCCACCTGCTCTTCGATGTTCCGGTAGATGGTATCGTTCTCCGTGCCCAGCACATCCGAGAGCAGCAGCTCGTTGCCGTCCCAGTCAATATTCAGCGGCTCATCAAAAGAAACCTCGCTTCTGGTCTTGCTGTTACGCCGCAAATACATCAGAATCTCATTCTCGATGCAGCGTGAGGCGTAGGTGGCGAGTTTGATTTTTTTCTCCGGATCAAAGGTGTTGACCGCCTTAATCAGTCCGATCGCGCCAATGGACACCAGATCCTCGATGTTGATGCCGGTGTTCTCGAATTTCCGGGCGATGTAGACCACCAGCCGCAGGTTGCGCTCAATCAGCATGGCCCGGACCGCCGCATCGCCACTGGAGAGCCGCTGGAGCAGGAATTCCTCCTCCTCGCGCGTCAGCGGCGGCGGCAGCGCTTCACTTCCCCCGATATAATAAATCTCCTGGCTCTTCAGACCGAGCAGAAACAGCATGCGGTAATACTGCAGTTGCAGCACAAGCTTGAATTTGACCATTATTGTTCCTCCTATAGGTTACTTAGCCCATCACCTTGTCAGCCGGCGTTTCTGGAGCACTCTCTTTATGGGTCAGGTCAGGATGTATGACCGCCCGGTACGCGCCGTCTCCCGACAGTGTCCCGCCATCCAGCCCGATGAGTACCCTTGTGCTGTAAAAGGTATCACCGCCAAGCTCTATCCTCACCTTATCCGGCTTCAGCGCGAGCATGAAGGATGCCCCGCGGTTGACGCCCCTGTACGGCACCAGCCGTATCCTGTCCTGCCAGGCGAACGACTGCCCGTCCGTTTCAAGTATAAGTGTGTCTGCACCCGTCTGAGTCAGCCTCCCCTTCCAGGAAGCCGGCAAATGGCCCTCCCACAGCGAGGCTTCCATCACCATGACCGGAATCCTCGTCAGCGGATCACTGAGCCGGTTCCCGGTATCCAGCAGTCCGGGACAGGTGACCGACACTCCGTCAATCTCCACCGTCACTTCCCCGATATAGGAATCCAGCTGCTCTCTGTGCCGGCGGGAGGACTGGATCAGCTTGAAGAGCAGCAGCACCAGCGGAAGCAGGGCAAGCACGAACCAGAAGCCGATCTTCAGCCGGTAAGCTTGGCCCCCCGACGAGGTGAAGATCATGCCCTTCCAGATGTCACCAGAGCTTTGCAGCAGATAATGAACGCCTATGATCCCTCCCGCCGCCGCAAAATTAATGATATAAAACGCCCCAAATGCCCGAAGATAGCTTTGCAGACTTCTAAATCCAAAGGCTATCCAGATCATCAAAACCGATAACCCGAATTTGATGAGAAAGGTATACAGAAAGGACAGCTCCGGTACGAACATCATGACAACATAGAGCGCACCCGTTAGCGCTGAGAGAGTCAGGCGCCACCAGATTACCTTGTGCTTAACCAGCCAGCTTGTCAGCCATAGCAGGACTCCGTCGATCAGCAGATTGGCGGCAAAAATCAAGTCAATATACACAACCATCGCTCTCACCTGCCTGCAAGCGGATATCTATCCGGAGGCCGGGATGCAGGCTCTCTTTTTAGACGATAAGATTAGTATAGAAACTCCCGCATCCAAAGTCTGTCTAAACATGGGGGGCGTTCTTGCAGTTTTTTTGTCGAGTTATGGGCCTTGAGAGGAACTTCAGCGCACAATAATAAAAGCCAACCCTAAGCGGCTGGCTTCATACGTGATGTATTTAATTGTTGATAGATTTCAACTCTTCTTCAGTTAATCCGGTTGCTTTCTGTACTGAAGCACGATCCATTCCCATAGACAGGAGATTCTTTGCTATTATCCGCTTGGCCTCAAGTTCACCCTTCGCAGTGCCTTCCGCCACTCCCTTAGCGAAGCCTTCTCTCAGCGCACCATCCCGCTGCGAGGCTTCGTCCATCAGAAACTTCTGGCGGTCCTCATATTTACGGCGGGCTTCTGAATCCTGGCTCAGAAATTCCAGCGTCTCCATCGCCTTCTTCAAGGCTGGCTCATTCATTTGCAGCACCTCCCAATCAGAGTAGTCAATCCCTTTCAGGAACAGCAGCCAGTTCACAAGGCCGCCCGCGCCGGGCGTAACCGGCTGGTTCAGCTTGGGCAGCTCCAGGAAATGAATCTCGATATCGTCTGTCAGCGGCGCTCCGCTGCTGTCCTCCCGCAAATGAAATACACTGTGTGTATGTTCATTCGGGAGCACCTTGTAATTCAGAATGTTAATCGTCACGCATTTCTTCAGCTCGGTATATTTCCCGCTGACCTGAAGCTGCCCGGCATAACGCTTGCTCCAATAATACAACGTGCGTTTCTCAATATCATATTTGTTGAACAGCTGCATCTCAATGTTGATCAGCTTGCCGTCAGCCGTCTTGGCCCATATATCAAATATCGCCTGCTTATCCAGCGGATCATCCTTATCCGTATAGGGATTGAGCAGCACCACTTCCTCCAGCGGAAGATCGCCCGCATCCAAGAATATTTGGTTCAGAAAAGCGAGCAGTACATCCTTGTTGCCTTCGCTTGCAAAAATCCGCTTAAATACAAAATCCACCCGGGGGTCCAGCATTTCCATGGTATCGTCTCCCGTTATCGTTATTATACAGCCTGAAAAACAAAAAAACACCATACCCCGCAGTTCAAAGCTGCGTGATACGGTGCTTCCGTAACAGTCTATGCTATTAATGGCTCTTAATCATTATTGCCGCGTGTCCGGTTACGCAGGAAGGTCGGAATATCCAGCTGATCAGAGCTTGTCTGATTCCCGAACGGACGAAGATTCTCACTCTTGCTCTTATCAGCAGCCGGTTCGCTGTTTGCCGCAGGGCGGCGTACAGGGGCTATTGGAGAAGGCTTGTGTTCAAAGCCGGTCGCAATAACCGTAACCTTGATCTCGTCCTTCATACTCTCTTCGATAATGGCACCGAAGATCATATTCACTTCAGGGTCCGAAGCAGAGGTAACAATCTCGGCAGCTTCATTCACTTCGTACAGGGAGAGGTTAGAGCCGCCTGTAATGTTCATAATGACACCGCGTGCCCCTTCGATGGAGGTTTCAAGCAGCGGGCTCATGATCGCCTTGCGGGCCGCCTCAGACGCACGGTTCTCACCGGTGGCAATCCCGATGCCCATAAGCGCTGAACCGCGCTCTGTCATAATGGTCTTCACATCGGCAAAGTCAAGGTTGATTAGGCCCGGAACCTGAATCAGGTCGGAGATACCTTGTACCGCTTGACGGAGCACATTGTCCGCTTCACGGAAAGCTTCCAGCATTGGGGTCTTCTTATCCACAATCTCCAGGAGGCGGTCATTCGGAATCACAATCAGCGTATCAACCTTTTCCTTGAGCGCTTCGATTCCAAGCTCTGCCTGGTTGGCACGTTTTCTGCCTTCAAAAGTGAACGGGCGGGTCACGACGCCTACCGTCAATGCGCCGCACTCTCTGGCGATTTCGGCAATGACAGGCGCTGCACCTGTTCCGGTACCGCCGCCCATGCCTGCGGTCACGAAGACCATATCCGCACCCTTCAGCGTATTCGAGATCAAATCACGGGATTCCTCTGCCGCCTTCTTACCAACCTCAGGATTCGCTCCTGCGCCAAGTCCGCGGGTCAATTTATCCCCGATTTGTAATTTATGCTCCGATTTGGCCATATGCAGCGCTTGGGCATCTGTATTAACTGTGATGAACTCAACACCCTGAACGCCATTTTCAATCATCCGGTTCACAGCATTGCTTCCGCCGCCGCCGACGCCGATGACTTTTATTTGAGCCAAGCTCTCCATTTCAAAATCAAATTCCAACATATTGTTTCCATCTCCCCCTTGAGTAGTGCTTGGATGGCCAGTCCAAGTATATCTGGATTACACTTATATGAACTCGCTAAACATATTCTTTAGTCGTTCCACCAGACCAGGCTTCTTGGAAGAATCCTGAACCGGCGCTGTGCTCTGCTTGCTGCGGTTAACGGTCTTCTTGTTGGCACTTCCGCCGCTGCTTCGTCCACGGTAGTTACGCACAACATTATGAAGGATGCCTACGCCGCCAGTGAAGCCGGGGTCGCGTACTCCAATATAATCCGGTACGGCAATCCGTACGGAGGCTGCCAGCTCGTTCTGGGCTACCTTAAGCACCCCGGGCATCGAAACTGTGCCACCTGTAAGTATATAACCTCCGGGAAGCTCCGTATAACCAAGCCGCTTTACTTCCTGACGGATCAGATGGAAGATTTCCTGGACTCTCGGCTCGATAATCGCTGCCAGATCCTCCTGGTTGAACTCCTTCTCCACATTGCTGCCAATACGCAGAACCTTGAAGACGACCTCTGAAGCGGCATCGTCGATCCAGGCACAGCCGTATTTCAGCTTGACCTTCTCGGCCTGATCGGTAAGTGTACGCAGTCCGTAAGCAATGTCATTGGTTATGAATTCTCCTCCGATCGGAATCGTGGAGGTTGCACTTAGGGAACCTTCTTCATATACGGCTATTGTTGCTTGACCGGCGCCAATATCGACCAGTACAGCCCCCATCGATTTCTCATCTTTGGAGAGCGCTAATCCGCCAGCCCCGAGAGACATAAGGACAAGATCTTTAACCTTCAGACCTGATTTCTCCACGCAGCGGAGCAGATTATGTATGGGAGTCTTGGCACCGGTGATGATCGTAGCCTCCACTTCCAGGCGAACGCCGATCATTCCGCGCGGGTCCTGAATGCCTTCAAGGCCGTCGACGATGTACTGCTTGGCGACAACATCAATGACCTCGCGTTCCGGCGGGAGTGCTATAACCTCCGCAGCCTTGATTACACGGTCGATATCATCTTCGCCGATCTCACGATCTTCATTCTGAACGGCAACTACGCCGTGGCTGGATTGCAGGCCGATATGATTGCCGGATATGCCGACATACACCTCGGATATTTGAATACCGACCATTTGCTCCGCATGCTCTACGGCACTCTTGATCGATTGCACAGTCTGATCGATGTCTACAATCGCACCCTTGCGTATCCCTTCCGAATCAGCAGATCCAACGCCAATAATATTGAAGGTTCCACTAGTAACTTCCCCGATTATTGCCCGAACTTTGGATGTACCGATGTCCAAACTAACAATGATGTCATTGTTGCTCAAGCCCTATGGCACCTCCTGTTATAATCATAATAAACAACCTTTGATCCCGGTCGCGGGAAACATCTCTGTACATATTCAACATTCCTAATCCTTTCCCTCTTTTTTCAACAAATTTTTTGAGAGGAATAATATGACAAGGTATTCACGTGCAGACAGGCGCCCTCCGCTTCGCGGGATCAGCACCTGACATTCAAATAAGGAAAACAAGAGAATAGCGGCTATATCCTGCAATGCATCTCAAAAAATCCGCAGAAAAAAGAGGGATATTGCTTTATTGCCCGTAAAACAGATTGTAGCATTTTTTCCACTCTATTAGTAGGGACTATTTACTCCCCAGGTTCTGCGTCTTCCCCGGTGTCCCCGGCTTCACTATGAAACGGAACATAGGAATCCGCCTCCAGCATTTTGATAAGTCCCGGCTCTTCCGTCAAGATCACCTGATTCAAATAGCCTACTTTATCCTTCAGCAGTGAAATTGCCGTAATGACCTCAAAGCGTGAACGTGTGTAAAGCTTGATCCGGTCCGGAAAAGACAACGTCGGGGAAGGCACAATCTCCGATATATCACTGGTCAGCTCATTCGGAATTCCGGCCAGCGCCTGGCACAGCTTGGTCTTATATGGATCGTCAGCCTTCCAGTTGGTCAATATGGGCTTCTCCACGGCAATTCCGGTATCCGTCACAGAGACGGCGGCCCCGCTCGACAGAATAGCTTCCAGTACGCCTGTCTGGTCCAGTTCATAGGCAACCGCCGGGTACTCCTTCACAGTGATCGTAACCACACCGGGGAACTTCTTGCTTACTTGCGCCTCCTGCACAGTGTCCAGCTCCTCCAGCGCCTTCCCCACGGAATCTCCGGAGACTGCGAAGAACTGTCCGCCGATCTTCAGGCCGCTTGCAGCCAGGAGCTGCTCACGGGATGTATATTTATCCCCCTGCATTTGAATGGCCGTAATCTTGCTGATCGACGAACGGAAGAAGATGACAGCCAGGAGCGCAGTAAACAGCAGAGCCAGAATGATGATGATTTTACGGTTTTTTCTCTTGCTAGGCTTGTCCTCTTTCAAAAGAGGTATTCGCGTTTTTGGCATTCTCATATCTCCGTAATAAGGCCCTGTCTCCTTCCTTCACGGTTCTACCGAAGGAGACAGGGAGCTTTAATTGGCCATATCCATAGGGTCCGGCACAGGCACCTTGCGGCTGATGCGTGCCCCCAGCTTCTGAAACAGTAACTCGATGCCGTCATATCCCCGGTCAATATGATGCGCCTGCTCTACGATGGTGGTTCCCTGAGCAGCAAGCCCGGCGATCACCAGGGCCGCTCCTGCCCGCAGGTCAGTGGCTTCAACCGTTGCCCCATACAACCGCTGAACGCCGCGTATGAAGGCCCTGTTGAGATCAATGGAGATATCGGCTCCCATGCGGGCCATCTCCTCCACATGCTTGAAGCGCCCCTCAAAAACCGTTTCCTTGATCACACTGAATCCGTCCGCCAGGGACAATAGAACCATAACCTGGGATTGCAGATCTGTAGGAAAAGACGGATACGGAGAGGTTACAATTCGCTCTACCGCACGGGGACGTCCCATACAGCTGATATTAATTATATCATTGCACACTGTAATTTGAACACCGGCGCGCCTCAGGATATGGATCAGGGAGGTCAAATGTCCTGCATTGGTGTGGGTCAGCGTCACATTGCCCCGCGTGGCGGCAGCAGCGATCATCACGGTTCCGGCAACAATCCGGTCGGGAATCACCTCATAGCTGCAGGGATGGAGCTTGCGGACACCCTGAATGGTGATCGTATCCGTTCCTGCGCCGATAATCTGTGCCCCCATCGCATTGAGGAAGTTCTGCAGATCCTGGATCTCCGGCTCTCTCGCCGCTCCAGAGACGGTGGTCGTGCCCTCGGCCATGGCCGCAGCCATCATGATATTCTCCGTGGCACCTACGCTAGGATAATCCAGATGGATATCACAGCCTCTCAGCCTGTCAGCCCGACAGCAGATCCGGCCAGCTGTCTCCTCAATCTCTGCCCCGAGCAGCTTCAAGCCCTGCAGATGGAGGTCGATCTTGCGCTCTCCGATGGCGCAGCCTCCCGGCTGATAGATTGTCACTTCCCCGAACTTAGCCAGAAGCGGTCCCATCAGGAAGATGGAGGATCTCATCTGCCGCATCAGGTCCTCCGGAACATGAGAGGTCAGCAGAAATGACGTATCCACGGTTACTCTTTCCTCTTCATGCACCGTCCTGCAGCCCAGCCGCTCCAGGATATGCAGCATCGTTTCGATGTCCAGCAGCTTCGGCACATTATGCAGTGAGTGAACTCCTTCGGCCAGCAGGCTTGCTGCCAGAATCGGCAGTGCTGCATTTTTTGCTCCATGGATACGTATGGTGCCTGACAGGGGATTTCCACCCTCAATCACCAATTTGTCCAATGTATCACCTCCGAGATTACCGCTCACCCACCGTAAGCACTTCCTGCACCTCTGTCTTTAGGGATTGACCGGAAGGGTCTCCGCTTCCGGGTTCCAGACACCAAGAAGCGCTCTGGGTGATTGTCACGATTATAGGATCATCCTATGTTCGGAGCTCCATGTGTGTGACAATGTAAGCCCGGATTCTAGCGTCTCCGTCCTGCAGCCAGCCTGCGGAGCTCGGTGACCACAAGGGAGGCGGAATCTCTTTTGCCAAGGCGTCTTGAGGCCTCCGACATGCTGCGGTGCAGCGTATCCGTCCCGATGATCTTCTGAACCGCAGTGAACAGCGCCTCACCGCTCAGATCCTTCTCAAGCAGCACTACTGCCGCGCCTTCACCTTCCAGCGCTCTGGCGTTGGCTTCCTGATGGTTGTTGGTCACATTGGGAGACGGAATAAGGACAGAGGGTATGCCAAGCGCGGTAATCTCTGCAAGAAAGGAGGCGCCTGCCCGGTTCACGATCAGGGAAGTGCAAGCCAGCACCTCAGGCATATTGTGAACGTACGGGAGGACATGCAGCCAGTTCGGTAACCCGCCCAGCTGCTCGCGCACCGCCTTGCGTGTATCCTCGAAGTAAGACTCTCCGGTGACATACACATAGTGGACATTATTACCCTTACCCACAAATGAAGCCATTTCAATCATGGCGCGGTTAATCGCCTTGGCCCCTCCGCTTCCTCCGACGACCAGTACAACCGAGCTTCCTTCAGGAATGCCGAGGGAAGCGAAGCCGCGCTGCGGGTTCGCCGTCATGACCGTAGTGGCCCGGGGATTGCCCGTATAGATTACATTCTTGGCCCCGGGAAAAGCTGACTCTGTACCTTCAAAGCTCACGGCAACCGTGCTGGCATACCGGCTGAGAAAACGGTTGGTCAGTCCCGGAATCGCGTTCTGTTCATGGATCAGTGTCGGGATGCCGAGCCGGGAGGCTGCATACACTACAGGTCCGCAGACATACCCTCCGGTACCGACTACCACATCAGGCTTGAATTCGCGCAGCATCGCCTTGGAGGCTTTGACCCCCTTCAGGAAGCGCATGACCGTCTTCACATTATCCATCGACAGCTTACGGCGGAAACCTGTAATATCAATTGCCCGGAAAGGCAGATTCTCCTGGGGAACCAGCTTGCTCTCCAGTCCACGCTTGCCTCCAATATACAGGAAGACAGAATCCGCATCTTCGGATTCCAGTTGTCTGGCTACGGCTACGGCAGGATAGATATGTCCTCCCGTGCCGCCGCCGCTAAGTACAATACGCATGTCTTTCACCTCGCATAACGGGATAAATTAAGCAGAATACCAAGAGCAGTGAGCATCAGGGTCAGCGATGAGCCGCCGTAGCTGATCAGCGGAAGCGTGATGCCCGTTACCGGAATCAGGCCGATCACTACACCGATGTTAATCACCACCTGAACCGCCACCATACAGACGATGCCTACGGCAAGATAGCTGCCGAAGCGGTCCGGCAGGCTCATGGCAACCTTCATTCCGCGCCAGATCAGCAGCAGGAACAGCAGCAGCACGGCCAGCCCCCCGATGAATCCCAGCTCCTCGGCCAATATTGAGAAAATAAAATCAGTCTGCGGCTCCGGGACGTAGCTATACTTTTGCCGGCTCATCCCGAAGCCCAGTCCGCCCAGCCCGCCGGGACCCACCGCATAGAGCGACTGGATGATCTGATACCCGGCGCCCAGCGGATCGGACCAGGGGTCCAGGAAAGCGGTGATCCGCTGCAGCCGGTAAGGCGCAGCGGCAATGAGCCCGGCGAACCCGGCCAGCCCCAGCGCACCGAGGGAGAGCAGATGCTTCATCCGCGCTCCCGCTGTGAAGACCATCATCAGGGCCGCACCGAACATGACAGTGCCTGTGCCGAGATCCGGCTGCAGCATAATCAGCGCGAACGCGGAGCCGATCAGCGCAAGCGGCGGAAGCAGCCCGCGCATGAAGCTGGAGATGTCATACTCCTCGGTTCCGAGCCACTTGGCCAGGAAGAGGATCATCCCCATCTTCATGAATTCAGAGGGCTGAATGCCGAAGGAGCTGATGCCGATCCAGCTGCGCGCACCGCCGCGCACCACTCCGATGCCTGGAATCAACACCAGTACCAGCAGGAAGAAGCACACCAGCAAGAGCGGCCGGGCGAACTTCTTCAGCACCAGATAATCGGTGTTCGCCGTAATGAACATCGCGATGAGGCCAAGGCCTGCGAACAGCAGCTGTCTTTTGACAAAATAAAACGAATCGCCATAATTGCGGAAGCCCAGAACGGACCCGGCACTGTATACCATTACCATACCGATAGCCAGTAAAGCCAGTATCGGAAGCAGCAGCCAGATATCGGGCGCATGACGGGATTTGTTCATCAGGAGCACACCTCTTGCATCCGTAGTAGGGGCTTATCCACCCCCCTACTTAAAGGTTATGCACCGCCTCTTTAAAAATACGCCCGCGCTCCTCATAGGAGGTAAACATATCCCAGCTGGCGCAGGCAGGGGACAGGAGAACTACATCCCCGGCTTCCGCCAAGGCGGAAGCCTCCCGCACAGCTTGCTCCAGCACGGCAGCGGCACTCTCCCCATTATCGACGGAGATGACCGTCTTTACTCCTGCCAGCCGGGCTACAGCCGCCAGCTTGTCCCGGGTCTGCCCAAGCGCCACCAGGGCTTTGACATTCTCTCCGAGGACAGGCAGCAGCTCCATATAATCCGAGCCGCGGTCCAGGCCCCCGGCGATAAGAATGACTGGCTTCCGGAAGGAGGCCAGCGCCATGGAGGTAGCTTTGGAATTGGTAGCCTTGGAATTGTTATAATAGGCGGCCCCTGCCTTGTCCGTTACATACTCCAGCCTGTGCTCCACCCCGCGGAAGGAAGCCAGCACCGGACCCAGCACCGCCGGGTCCGCCCCTGCGGCAATCGCAATACCGCAGGCAGCCAGCGCATTTCCCACATTGAAGCGGCCGGGAAGTCCGATAGAATCGACATCGGCTATTTCGGTCTCGCTCCCGGTGTAATCGCGGTAGATAATGACCCGCTTCAGCTCGTCAACCGTATCCTCCACGTAGGACGGGCGGACGAAGATGCCCTGCACCAGCTCCTCGTTCATGGAGAAGGGCAGAATTCCAGCCTTCAGATAGGGCACCAGCTCGCGGCAGACCGGATCATCCCAGTTCAGCACAGCGGTATCCTCCGGTCCCTGATTGGCGAACAGCTTGGATTTGGAGGCTACATAATCCTCCATGCCCCCATGGTAATCCAGGTGGGTCTCCGCGACATTCAGCAAGGCAGCAATCCTGGGCCGGAACGCTTCCGTGCCCTTCAGCTGGAAGCTGCTTAACTCGACCACCATCCAGTTGTCCGCGTCAGCCTCCTGTGCGGCCTGAGAGAGCGGTGTTCCTATGTTCCCGGCCACAATGGGGCGCTTCCCCGCTGCCTCCAGCATATGGCCCACCCAGGTCGTTGTAGTGGTCTTGCCGTTGGAGCCGGTGATGCCGATCATCGGGGCAGCGCAGAGATGATAAGCTACCTCCACCTCGGTCACCACCTCAATCCCCAGCTCCAGCGCCTGTTGTACCGGAGCGACCGAATAGGGAATTCCCGGGTTCTTGACAACCAGCTCCACGCCCTCGTGGATCAGGCTCTCCGGATGCCCGCCGCATATAACAGAAATTCCCAAAGATTCCAGTTCGGAAGCTTCGGGACTCTGATCTCTTTCCTTTTTATCATTGACCGTCACCACAGCGCCGTGTTCGTGCAGCACCTTGGCCACCTGGACGCCGCTTTTGGCGAGCCCCAGGACGACCACCTGTTGACCACGGTACAGATCCGGATGTTTCATTCGTTACAACCCCTTGATGAGATATAGTCCAGCTGCCGCCAGCACGAGGCCCACCGCCCAGAAGGAGACGACTACACGCCACTCCGACCAGCCGCCCAGCTCAAAGTGATGATGGATCGGGCTCATTCTGAATACCCGTTTGCCGCGTGTCTTAAACGAAGCGACTTGAATAATTACGGACAGCATTTCAACCACGAAGACCCCGCCGATCACCACAAAGAGCAGCTCGGTCTTGGTGACAATCGCAATCGCGCCAATCGCCCCGCCGATCCCGAAGGAGCCGAAATCACCCATGAACACCTTGGCAGGATGGGCATTGAATACGAGAAAGCCAAGCACTGCGCCAATCATCGCAGCAGCACAGACACCAGCGGCAATCGAGGTTGCCTGCATGGCTACCACCGCGAAGGCAGCGAGCGCAATCGCACTTACGCCTGACAGCAGACCATCCACACCGTCCGTGAAGTTAACGGCATTCGTGACCGCCATCATCATCAGCACAATGAACGGATAGTAGAACCAGGGGCCCCAGTCAAAGCTGAAGGAGGTTCCCGGAACGCTGATATTCGTATTATGCCCGGCAGAGATCAACAGGACGCTGAGCACAACGCCGACCAGCAGCTGGCCCAGCAGCTTCTGGCGCGCCGTAAGGCCGAGGGAGCGCTTGAACACAATTTTGATATAATCATCCAGGAATCCAATGAGTCCATAACCCAGTGTAGCGGCCAGCAGTACATAGAAATCCGAATTAATCACCGAGAATTTCAGAAAAGACAGCGTGAACGCGACCATGATGATGATTCCGCCCATGGTAGGGGTTCCCGCCTTTTTCAGATGGGTCTGGGGCCCGTCGTCACGAACCTGCTGTCCCAGCTTAAGCCGGCGCAGCAGCGGTATGATCAGCGGAGCGGCAATGACCGCAAGGATAAAGGACACAGCAATAGTCAGCAGAAGTAATTGATAATCCATGGGTACACCCCTCCTTTTAGTTAGAATTCACTTCAGAATGTTCTTTCAAGCGGTGGAGCACTTCCTCCAGACGCATCCCTCTGGATGCTTTGAACAACACAACATCATCATTGCCGCACATCGCGGTCAAGGCATTGATCAAGGCTTCTTTATCTGTAAAAGCAAAGATATGCCCAGCCTCGAACCGCTCCGAAGCCGCCGCCGCAAGCTGTGCTGACAGCGGGCCGAAGGTGAAGACATCATCCGTCAGCGCCGGGTCGAGATAGCTGCCGATCTGCCGGTGGAACTGAAGCTCCTCCGGCCCGAGTTCCAGCATGTCTCCCAGCACCGCGATTCTGCGTCCGCTGCATTTCATGGACTGCAGCACATCAATCGCCGCCCTCATGGAGGTCGGGCTTGCATTGTAGGCATCATTCAGCAGAACCAGCCCGCTTGCCGCCTGAATAACCTCAATCCGCATACCGGTCAGCTTGAGGCCTCTTAGTCCTTCTGCCATATTCTCATCGGTCACCTTATAATGACGCGCTACTGCAAGCGCAGCGAGCGCATTAATTACATTATGCTGTCCCGGCAGCGGAAGGGTGAAGGCTCGCTCCCCATGCCGCAGCGTGGTGAAGGTCATCCCCCCGCTGTGCGTCATCAGGCCGGTCGGATAATCATCATTGTCAGCCGACTGCCCGAAGCGGAAGGTCTGCAGCCCTTCAGGTGTACGGAAGCCTGGCTCTGCCAGAACCTCGGCAAGCAGCGGCTCATCCCCGTTATAGATCAGCAGCCCGCCCGGCTGAAGTCCGTCCACAATCTCCAGCTTGGCTCTGGCAATCTCCTTGCGGGAGCCAAGCTGCAGCAGATGGGATTCGCCGACATTGGTAATCACCGCTACGTCAGGAGAAGCGAGCAGAGATAACAGGGCGATCTCTCCCCGTGAGCTCATGCCCATCTCCAGCACCGCGATTTCCACATCACTGTCCATGGAGAGAATCGTAAGCGGCAGGCCGATATGATTGTTGAAGTTGCCTTGAGTCTTGTGTACCTTGTACTGCACTTCCAGCAGGGCCGTAATCATATCCTTGGTCGTCGTCTTGCCGTTGCTTCCCGTTACGGCAACCACCCGGGGGGCAACCTCGGCCAAATAGGCGGAGGACAGCTTCTGCAGTGCCGCTAAAGTGTCCTCTACCAGAATAACCCCGCCGCCTGCGGGTGCTGGCCCCTTATCCCTCTGCCAGAGGGTAGCGGCAGCTCCCGCCGCCAGGGAAGCGGCCGCATAGTGATGGCCGTCGAAGTTCTCTCCAACCAGCGGGACGAACAGGCAGTCCGGCGATATTTTGCGCGAATCGGTTACGACTCCCTGAATCTCTATATCCTTAGCTTCGGATGAGGACAGCTCTCCTCCGCACATTTCCGCGACATTATTCAATGTTCTAATAATCAATAGCTTCGGCCCCTTATCACTTCTTTGGCAACGATGCGGTCATCGAAATCATGAACGACTCCCTTGATCAGCTGATAGGTCTCATGACCTTTCCCCGCAATCAATACTACATCGCCGGGGCTTGCCATTTCAATAGCTTTTGTGATGGCTTCCCGCCGGTCCGGGATCATCTCGTAGCGTTCACGTGCTACACCATCCTCGTGCAGACCCGCCTCAATATCGGCCAGAATCTGCAGCGGGTCCTCCGTCCGGGGATTGTCGGAGGTGACCAGCACATGGTGGCTGTATTTGGCAGCTATTTTGCCCATGAGCGGCCGTTTGGTCGTATCGCGGTCCCCGCCGCACCCAAAGACCGTGAGCACCTTGCCCGTTGCGAATTCACATACCGCCTTCAGCACATTCTCCAGACCGTCCGGCGTATGCGCATAGTCAACAATGACTGCGAAATCCTGCCCGGCATCCACCGATTCGACCCGGCCGTCCACGCCCGCTACCGACTCCAGACTGGCCTTGATGTCCGCAAGCGGCACATCCTCCAGAGTAGCAGCCGTAATGGCTGCAAGCGCATTATAGACGTTGAACTTGCCGACCATGCGAAGCGAAATATCTGCCTCACCTTTAAACGTCTCCACGTGGAAAAATGTTCCTTTAGAAGTGATCGATATTTGCGATGCCCGGACATTAGCGGCCTTGTCGATACCATATGTAATGACCTCCGCTGCGGTCTGGGCGGCAAAATAGGCGCTGGCTTCATCGTCGGCATTCAGCACGGCATATTTGCGTTCTTCCTTCCACGGGGAGATCACGTTGCCGAGCCGCGAGAAGAACAAGCCCTTCACTGCGCGGTATTCCTCCATCGTATGGTGGTAATCCAGATGATCCTGGGACAGATTCGTAAAGATCGCTGTGCGGAAGTCGGTCCCTTTCACCCGCCCCTGCTGGAGCGCATGCGAGGATACTTCCATCACACAGCACTGCACGCCCTTAAGCGCCATATGATTCAGGCTGCGCTGAAGCTCCAGCGATTCCTGAGTCGTACCGGACATCGGATAGCTCTGACCGTCATACCGCATCTGGATGGTACCGATCAGTCCGGTCTTCACCCCATGATCCTGCATGATCCGTTCAATCAGATAAGTGGTGGTCGTCTTGCCGTTGGTGCCGGTGATACCGATCAGCTTCATCCGGCTGCTGGGTGAACTGAAGAAGGCATTGGACAGCACAGACATGGCATAACGGCAGTCATCCACCACGATCTGCGGCAGGTCAATGTCCAGCTTCCGTTCACAGACCAGGGCAGCCGCGCCCTTGGCGGCAGCCTGCGGTGCGTAATCATGTCCGTCCACCGTATGTCCGGGCAGACAGATGAACAAATCGCCCGCACCCACCTTGCGTGAATCGGCCTGCAAATCCGAAATTTCTACGTCTCCGTCCCCGTATAGACGGGCAGCGGCCAGACAAGAAGAGAGTTCCTTTATTAACATACCTATCCCTCACTCTGCATAAAATCATTATATTTTGGGTAAATTATCCATCTAAATCATTATATGATATGTCTTAAGGTTCACTTGGCGTTCCCATGTAAATCCGGATAGTGGAGCCCTGCTCTACTCTTGCCCCGGCCTTCGGTGCCTGGTTGATCACGGTATTGCCTGAGCCGGAACGGACCAGCATGAAATTCATGTTCAGGTCCTCGTAGATATCCTGAACGGTAGCTCCCGTAAGATCAGGGACCGTCACTATGGGGGTCTCGCCGTACTTATAAGTTCTTGGCAGCTGATCCGTACGCTTAGGAACCTTGAGGTACAGAAGAGAATCCTCAAGAATATTCTGGACAATCGGAGCGGCAACTACACCCCCGAACTGAATTCCCTTCGGGTTATCGACCGCAGTATAGACCACGATCTGCGGATCATCCGCCGGTGCAAAGCCGATAAAGGATACGATATGCTCCGTAGGAGAATACCGGCCGTTGATTACTTTCTGTGCTGTCCCTGTCTTGCCGCCTACACGGTAGCCGTCAATAAATGCCGGCCGGCCTGTGCCTTTGGCAACCACGCTCTCAAGGGCAGCCCGCACTTTCTTTGAGGTCTCCTCCGAGATCACCTGCCGCACTTCCTCCGGTTCGGTCTCAGAGACAACGTTCCCGGTATCCGGGTTAATCCAGGCCTTGGCCACATGCGGAGTATACAGCTTGCCGCCGTTGATGGCTGCCGATACTGCAGCAATCTGCTGGATCGGCGTGACGGATACCCCCTGGCCGAAGGCAGTGGTCGCCAGCTCCACCGGGCCCACCTGGGCCGGCTTGAACAGAATCCCGTTCGCTTCCCCATTCAGATCGATGCCCGTCTTGCTCCCGAAGCCGAAATCACGGATATATTTGAACAGTGTATCCTTACCCAGACGCTGCCCCAGGGCTACGAAGCCCGGGTTACAGGAGTTCTCGACCACTTCAAGGAAGGTCTGGCTTCCGTGTCCGCCCTTCTTCCAGCAGCGCAGCTTCGCTCCTCCTACCTCAATATAGCCCGGATCGAAAAAATGCTCATGCTGCAGATCCACCTTCCCCTCCTGCAATGCCGCAGCCAGAGTTATGATCTTGAAGGTGGAGCCCGGTTCATAGGTCATCCAGATCGGAAGATTACGGTTATATACCTCGGCATCGTACTCCTGGTAAGTCCCCGGTTCATAACCCGGCCGGCTCGCCATCGCCAGAATCTCGCCATTGCGGGGGTCCATGGCAATAGACCAGGCCCCCTGCGCCTGATACTTCACCATAGCCTGATCCAGCTCACGTTCCATAATGGATTGAATCTGCTTGTCGATGGTCAGCTGCAGACTAAGTCCATCCTGCGGCTCGGTGTACTTCTCGGAGGACCCGGGCATCAGCCGGCCTCCGGCATCAGAGAGGTAGGAGATATTGCCCGCGCTCCCCTGAAGCAGCTTATCATAGATGCTCTCGATCCCGGTAATCCCCTGATTGTCGATTCCAGTAAAGCCCAGAATATGTGCGGCAAGATCCCCGAAGGGATAATACCGTTTGTTATCCTCAGCGACAACGATGCCCGGCAGCTGCAAATTACGGATGCTCGCGGCAAGCTCCATCGTAATTTTGCGGCCGCCGGGCTGCAGTTTCACTGAGGCTTTCTTTTGGGTCAGCAGCGTGACCAGCTTCTCCTCGGTCATGCCGAGCAGGGGAGCCAGCCGCTTCGCGGTCTGTTCCTTCTCCTTCACCTGTACAGGAATGGCATAAACCGTTGGTGAGCTGATATTGTAAGCCAGCGCCACGCCTTCCCTGTCCAATATCTCACCGCGTTTGGCGGTGAAGGGGATATTCCGCCGCCATAAATCCTCGGCCCTCTCGCTCAGCTTCTCACCCTGGGTTAACTGTACATAGGCAAGACGCACAGCCAGCGCGCCGAACAACACGGCCAGTCCCAGCAGCGTCCATAGCATTCTCCGCCGGCTTACGACTTTTGATACCTTCATTGTGATCTCCCCGCTTTCGCTCATAGACATGATCTCTTACCTTCATGACTATTCGGGACAAACAGGGGTTAGAACAAGCCTGCCAAGGCGTTACTCCGCAGCATTTTCCGTATCGGTGTCACCCGCCAAGGCTACGGGGATATTCTCTCCATATTCATTAAGAGGACTTAGCTTCAGTGCTACCTGCGTTTTGCCCTTGTTCTTGACCTGACTCTGCTCTGTGACATAGCCTTCACCCTCAATGGAGATGCCCACCTTCAGCAGGTTCAGAATCTCCAGCGCATCGCGCAGGGACTGTCCGCGCAGATCAGGAAGCGTCAGATTCTCTCCCTGCTCGCTTAACAGATAGATCCGCTGGCCGGCTGTTAAGGCAGTGCCTTTCTCAGGATACTGGCTAACTACATTAGCACCTTGACCGACCGCTTCAAAATCAAAGCCCTGATTAATAAGCAGTTGTCTCGCTGCCTTCACCGTCTTGCCGGTCAGATCCGGCGCTTTGCGCTGGACCACAGCCTCGGCCTTCACCGTCTTCTTGTCGGCAGGACCTGTGACATCCCCCGCTTTGGGCACGCCCATATAAGGAAGCGCATGGGAGACGATATCCTTGAAGACTGGACCCGCAGCAGCACCGCCGCCGGCAGCATCGGCAGGCTCGTCAATGGTTACGAAGACCACGATCTTCGGATCATTGGCCGGTGCGTAACCGAGGAACGCGGAGCGAACCTTGTCCCGGTCATACCCGCCCTTACCATCTGGCTTGATCGCAGTACCTGTCTTACCTGCTACCCGGTATCCCTCAATGTAAGCATGTCTGCCGGTTCCGTGCTGCTGATCCGCCACTACCTGTTCCAGATAGCTGCCCGTCTCCCGTGCGCTTGCCTCTGAGAGCACCTGACGTACAACCTCCGGCTGGGTGACCGTGGTCTTGCCGGTATTCGGATCGGTAACCTCCTTCACCACATGCGGCACCAGCAGCTTGCCGCCGTTCGCAATCGCCGCCATAGCGGTCAACTGCTGAATCGGGGTCACCAGCAGCTTGCCGTGACCATAGGCAAGTGTAGCATTCTCTACCGCCCGGTTCGGGTCCGGGTTGACAAGCCCGGTGATTTCGCCCGGAAGATCAATTCCTGTCTTCTCACTAAAACCAAAATCATTGATATACTTCAGCAACTTGTCCTTGCCCAGCATCTCGTAACCGAACTTAACAAAGGCAACGTTACTGGACCGTTTGACCCCCTCCAAGAAGGTGATCGTCCCGTATCCGGCCCGGTTCATATCGAAGATTGGCTTGCTGTACCCTTTGATCCGGATGGAGCCTGATTGAAACTTTTCATTCGGATTGAACAGCTTCTCCTGCACAGCACCGGCCAGCGGGACGATCTTGAATGTAGACCCCGGCTCGAATCTCGTCATGATCGCATGGTTGAAGAAGCCCGCTGCGTCCTGATTGAGGTCATAATATTCATTGGGGTTAAAGGTTGGTGTATTCGCCAGTCCCAGGATCTCCATCGTCTTGGGATCGGCGGCAATGACACTGATCGACTTCGGCCGGTACTCGGCATTCGCCTTCTTTATCGCCTCTTCAATATAGAACTGAATCGTGCTGTCAATCGTCAGCTTGTAGTTGCTTCCATTCACCACAGGCTGGAACGTATCCTTCGAATCGGGCAGCTTGATGCCCTTGCCGTCACTTTGGTAATCCAGTTGGCCGTCCGTACCGGAGAGCTGTTTGTCCAGGAGCTTTTCCAGTCCCATCATCGCTTTGCCGTCTCTGTCGGTATATCCCAGAATATGTGCAGCGAGCGAACCCTTCGGATAATAGCGCTTCTGCTCTCTGACGAGCCCGACTCCGGTTTCCAGCGTATCATGTTCTTTCTTAAGCTTCTCTACAAAAGCCGTCACTTTACCCTTCATTTCCTCATCGATTTTCCAGCCCTCATTGCGGATCTCGCGGTTCTTCAGATATTTCCCGTCTTTATCCTTGGCCTCCACCAGCTTCTTCAGCTCATCCACCGGTTTGTTCAATAGCTCATGCAGGCCCTGAATCACCTCTTCACCGATCTTTTTCTCGGCAATGACCTGAGGGTTAACCACCACCGTGTAGGCCGGCACATCGCTGGCCAGAACACTGCCGTTACGGTCTTCGATCACCCCGCGGACAGCCTTGATGGTTGAAGTATGCGCCCACTGCGTAGCTGCGGCCTCCTGCCACTCCTTGCCTTGCAAAACCTGAATCCAGAATACTCTGGCGACTAAAACAAGAAAAAAGAGGGTAATACACCCTCCTATAAACAGCGTGCGAAGTTTGATTCTCTTAACCATAAGGTACCTCACAACCTCTATTATTGCGATTGCCGTTCATCGCTGATTATTTACCGGCCTTGTCAGTAGCCTGGCTGCTAAGCGGAACATAGATGGTAGAGTCCTCAGAAGGGACTACAAAACCCATTTCCTTCGCCCGCGGGACGATCGTCTGCTCCAGCGTCTGCTTCTCCATCTGAAATGTTGCAATTTGTTTTTTGCTGTTGGCAATTGCGCTGTCCAGCTTCTGGGCCTGCATATTCAAATCGTAAATATGGACGTAACGCCAGATCAGGGAGGCTGCTACCAGAATAAAGGCTCCCAGCGTCAGCATGTACAAAAGCTTCTCCTGCAGCGGCAGCACTCTGCGCCTGGTGACAACTTTCGTTTTCTCACGGTACAGCGGGTTTGCCGTTTCTTTTCTCTTAGGTTGAACTGCTAAATTTCCGCGGGTATAAGCCATCTCTGATTCTCCTTTATCGTCATCTACAATTTCTCAGCGATACGCAGCTTGGCTGAACGGGCACGCGAGTTAAGCTCCAGCTCTTCTTCTCCCGGCACAATGGGCTTGCGGTTCATTAGCTTCAAGGTACCTTTGGCACCGCATACGCAGTACGGAAGGTCAGGCGGACAAGTACAACGGCTTAGATAGCTGCTGAAAATCTGCTTGCAGATCCGGTCCTCCAGCGAGTGAAAGGTGATAACGGATACCCTTCCCTCAGGCGCCAGACAGCGTACAGCCGCATGCAGTCCTTCCTCAAAAGCACCCAACTCATCATTGACGGCTATCCGCAGCCCCTGAAAACTCCGCTTGGCCGGATGTCCTCCGGTCCTTCTTGCAGCCGCAGGAATGCCTTCCTTGATCAGTTCGGCCAATTCACCGGTGCTCTCCACCGGGCGTTCTTCCCTGCGCTCAACAATCTTCCGGGCAATACGCCGTGAGAATTTCTCTTCTCCATACTGGAAAAGCACCTTGGCAATTTCCCGCTCACTCCAGGTGTTGACGATATCCGCCGCCGTCAGCTGTGCCGACTGGTCCATCCGCATATCCAGCGGAGCGTCATGATTGTAGCTGAATCCGCGTTCCCCTTCATCAAACTGCGGAGAAGATACCCCCAGATCAAAGAGAATCCCGTCTACTTGAGGAACTCCGTCCTTCTGTGGAACAAACGGCAGTCCCTTGAGAACCTGCTCCAGATCGCGGAAGTTGGTCTTGACGGTCACCACCTTGTCGCCGTATACGGACAATCTCTCCTTCGCATTGTTCAGCGCCCAGTCATCCTGATCCAGACAGATCAGCCGGCCCTCGCCGCTAAGCTTGGATGCGATAAGGGCGCTGTGCCCTGCTCCTCCGAGCGTACAGTCTACATATAGGCCATCCTTCTTGATGTGCAGCCCTTCTGTCGCTTCTTCTTTTAGTACCGTGATGTGGTGAAACAAGCTGCATCCCTCCAAGGCAGTAATTCGAAATGGTATGTTTTATAGATCAAAATTGAAATCCACCAATTTCTCGGCGATTTCGTTGAACGATTCTTCTGACTGTTCGAAGTACTGCTCCCATAGCTGCTTGTTCCAGATCTCCACCCGGTTCGAAACGCCCAGAATAACACAGTCCTTGTCCAGCTTGGCATATTGCCGCAGATTACCCGGCAGATTCACCCTGCCTTGCTTGTCCCATACACACTCAGTCGCTCCCGAGAAAAAAAAGCGGCTGAACGCACGGGCATCCGATTTCATCAGTGAAAGGCTTTTAAGCTTTTGCTCCATGATTCCCCATTCTTCCATGGGATAAACAAACAAGCATGAGTCCAGGCCGCGGGTCGCAACGAAGGAGGTTCCGAGCATGTCACGGAACTTGGCCGGGATAATAATCCGGCCTTTATCGTCAATGCTGTGCTGGTATTCCCCCATAAACATGCTTGGTCCCCACCTTTAAATCCCGATTCCCCACTTTGCCCCACTTTTCACCACCTAAGCATAATAGATTCGCCATTAAAAATCAAAAACCTTTTTCCGGAGCAAGGTAATTTTTTCTTATTTGTCAAGAGGCTATTCTTGCAATCCCTGCGGACATGCAAAAGCCCGGGCCAATGTGATTGGCTCCGGGCTCGTGCAGATCCATATCCTTAGTCGTTCAGATTCCAGCTGTCCAGATACTCCACTTGCGCCTGTGTCAGGCTGTCGATGGATATTCCCAGACTTTCCAGCTTGTAACGCGCTACCTGCTCATCCAGCTCATAGGGTACATTCTCCACTTTAACGCCAATACTCTTATAATTATCATTCACATATTTAAGGGACAAGGCCTGGAGTGCGAAGGTGGTATCCATAATCTCTGCCGGATGACCATCGGCTGCGCCAAGGTTCACCAGACGTCCTTCAGCCAGGAGATACAGCTTGCGTCCGTCCTTCAGCTTATACTCTTCGATATTCTTGCGCACCGTCCGCTGGGACACCGAGCGCTCAGCCAGCTCCGGCTTGTTGACCTCAACATCGAAATGTCCGGCATTGCAGAGAATCGCGCCATCCTTCATCACATCATAATGCTCACCGCGGATTACGTAACGGTTGCCAGTGACTGTAACGAAGAAATCACCGTGCTTCGCAGCTTCCGAAATCGGCATGACATGGAATCCGTCCATGTGGGCTTCGACCGCCTTGATCGCATCCACTTCTGTAACAATTACGTTCGCCCCAAGCCCCTTGGCCCGCATCGCTACCCCTTTACCGCACCAGCCGTAGCCGACCACAACCACAGTCTTGCCGGCCACAATCAGGTTCGTAGTGCGGACGATGCCATCCCATGCCGACTGTCCTGTACCATAGCGGTTATCGAACAAATATTTGCAATAAGCGTCATTTACCGCCACCATCGGGAATTTCAGCATGCCCTGCTTCTGCAGTGCCTTCAGGCGGATGATGCCTGTTGTCGTCTCCTCCGCCCCCCCACGGACATTCTCCATCAGGTCGGGACGCTCGGAATGCAGCAGGGTAGCGAAATCACCGCCGTCATCGATAATGAGATCCGGCTTGCTCTCCAGTGCCCGGATGTTCAGTGCCTTGAACTCTTCCGGGGAAGGATTGTACTTGGCAAATACGGTAATGCCGTCCTCAACGAGTGCCGCACACACGTCGTCCTGGGTAGATAACGGGTTGGAGCCTGTAATCGTCACCTCAGCGCCACCAGCCTGCACTACCTTGGCCAGATAAGCGGTCTTGGCTTCCAGATGAAGGGTGATTGATACCTTGAGCCCCTTGAACGGCTGCTCGGCTTCGAACTGCTCACGGATGCGGTTCAGTACCGGCATATGCTGGCGAACCCAGTCGATTTTGAGATGCCCCTCAGGTGCAAGCGACATATCGGCAACAATACTGTTTTGCTTGGATATTGAACTCATGGTAGGACCCCCTAGAATAATTTGCTTACATATAAATAATACGGTGTGTTCCACTGTAGTCAGCAGACACAGCCATCAATTCCTCCAGCCATTCCAATCCGTACCGGTTCAGATAATACATCATATTATAGACCCGCTCCTGAAGCTTGCCCAGCGGCATTAGCGATAGCTCGATCCGTTCCCACTGGCGCAGTGCAGCTTCATTCTGCTTCTCCATCGCATCCAGAGCTTTGCCCTGCAGGAAGGAGATCTGGTCGATAATCTTATCCTTGTTATTGCTGCCCAGCTTCAGCAGACCCGCCTGAATGCTCCCAAGCTGTTCGATCAGCGGCTCATACATCCCTGAGAATGCTGCCTTGATCTCTTCGAATTTGTCTTCGAGCTTCAGCTCATCCTGAGCGCTCAGCCACGCTTTGCGTTTATCATCCAGACCCGTCTGCACATCCGTGAAGGACAAGCCGTATTTATCCATATGCTTGCGAAGCGTTCCCTCAATGACTGTAAAAGACATACGCGGAATAATCAGCGGCATCTGTCCGTCCATGATCTTGAAGGCTTGCTGCGGAATTGCCCAGTAAGCCATTTCCCCTTGTCCAAGCACCGTAGCGAGGACAGGAAGCACATAGTCCTGCATCAGCGGACGGGTTAGCACATTGTTGCTGAACCGTTCGGGATGGCTCTCTAGCAGCTCCAGCAGCTCAGAACGGGAGAACGAGACTGTCGCCTTCCGGTCTGTGAACCGTCCATCCACCTTATGGAGCAGAAGCCGTGCACCTTCATGGATATAGAAAAGATTCGCATTGCCGGGCGTCACATCAGCCTGTAGCTCATATCCGCTGTCCGTAATCCGTTCAGCCGCTGCCAGATAAGCTGCCTCCAGCTCGTCATTCCGTTCAATCATGGAAGCGAACATGGGCACTTCCAGCCTGCGCAGGGCAGGATCGGCAGAATCCAGCAGAATCAGTCCGAATTTGCCGAACAAAGACCCCATCAGCTTCGCAAACGCCTCCGTCATATTCCCGGCACCCGTTGATGCAGCCGTGACCAGCTCCATCAGTTGCGGCTTGAACTCACTGTCCTGCAATAAGCCGTCCAGCTGCGCAACCACTTGAAGCCAGCTCTCGGCATCCACCTTGATCTCACTGACCGAGGACCGGGGTCCTTCACCTTTATCCAGCTTAATCCGGGTAATTTCGCCGGTCCGGTTCAGCACATAGGTATGATTGACCTCATCCCAGTCATGATCCTCCCCCGCAATCCAGAACAGCGGCACGACGGGCCGTCCAAGCTGAGCCGCCGCCTCCCGGGCAGCCTGAATGGTCGTAATAGCCTTATAGACCACGAAGAGCGGGCCGGTGAACAAGCCGCTCTGCTGACCGCCGGTCACCACGAGAGTTTCTGGCTGCTCCAGCAATTCAAGCGAATGAAGAACTGCCTCATGCGTATTGTGCTTCCCGTTGTAGCTGCGTAAGTATGCAACTACTTCAGCGCGGTCAGCCCGCAGGCTTCCGGTACGATCCAGCCATTCTGCTCGTTCAGCCCGGCTCTCCCTGCTGCGGAAGTCCCCGCCATACAAATGTCCTACTGCTTCATATTGATGTATATAGTCACTGGCGAGCGCAGATCCGCCCGGCAGTGGTTCCGGTACAACATTCATGGATTGTGGCCTCCTTGTTCTGCAATAACCTGCTGCTATATGTAATTCATAAATTGATAAACCCTTTATGATTGTATCCAAAGTTAGGGGCGGCGTCAAAGAAAGAAACACCGGACTCATCCATCAAGCCCACACGATGAAACAATAGGCGAGAGCTAAATGCTCCCGCCTACGTTCCACCTGCCATTTTAAGTTTAGGCAAACTGCTTGGCCACGAAATGTCCTTTGGACACCTCAATCATCTCAAAATCGCTGTCATTTGTTTTTTCGCCGGCAGCATAAATCGGGCTGCCCAGCTCATCATGCAGATGAATGCGTTTTTTGTTTGCCTCCACCTCTGGGTCCGGAACCGGAATCGCAGAGAGCAGGGATTTGGTATATGGATGGAGCGGATTAGCGTACAATTCTTCACTTTCCGCCAATTCTACCATTTTGCCCAGGTACATAACGGCCACACGGTCACTGATATGCTTAACCATGGACAAGTCATGCGCGATGAAGAGATAAGTAAGTCCAAGACGGTCCTGCAGCTCCTTGAGGAGGTTAACGACCTGTGCCTGGATGGAAACGTCAAGTGCCGAGATCGGCTCATCACAGACGATGAACTTAGGGTTCACGGCAAGCGAGCGGGCAATCCCGATACGCTGGCGTTGTCCGCCGGAGAACTCATGCGGATAACGGGTAGCGTGATCATGGTTAAGACCAACCATATCCAGCAGCTCTTCAATCCGCTTCTTGCGTTCCTGCCGGCTTCCGGCCAGATTGTGAATATCCAATGCTTCGCCAATGATGTCAGATACCGTGAACCGCGGGTTAAGCGAGGCATACGGGTCCTGGAAAATCATTTGCATATCACGGCGCATAGCCTTCATTTTGCCGCCGGACAATTTGTAGATATCTGTACCATTATATTTCACGCTTCCTGCAGTCGGCTCATACAAGCGAAGAACTGTACGGCCGGCAGTAGTCTTGCCGCAGCCGGACTCCCCTACCATACCCAGGGTTTCGCCTTCGCGAATCGAGAAACTAATATTATCAACAGCCTTAAGAACTCTTCCCTTACCAACATTGAAATATTTCTTAAGACCTTCTACTTCAATCAGATTCTTGCTCAAATTCTTACTCAAACGAACTGCACCTCCTTGGCCATCGAATGCAGATTCCAGCAGCCCGCCATAATGCGTCTTACTGAACTCTGTGGCGCCGGGATCAACTCCTTCACAGGGCAGCCATTGCTTCGCTGCAACGCGCTGTGAGCGGATAACCGACCGGCGGCTTAATCAGATCCGGGGAAGTTCCGATGATCGGAATCACCGGCTCGCCCTTCTTGGGGTCAAGACGCGGCACCAGCCGCACAAGACCCTTGGTGTACTACGATAACCCGGTCACATCACACGGCAATTACGCCAGGGATATGTAATCAGGATGATGGAGGTCCCAAGCGAATTTTGCACATCGCCGGAGACTGCGTGGGAGATATTGGTTAAAGCGAGCCTGCGCATTCACACTTTAATAAGTTGATTATACGCTGCGGCCGCTGACATATTCTGATGTCAGATCAAAACTTCGGTTATCTGTTTGCCCACTTGGATCATTGGGTTCAAAGATGTCATCGGGTCTTGAAATATCATGCCAATATCTTTGCCGCATGGGTTCCACCATTGTTTACTTCCTATTTTTTCAGCTTAGGGTCAAGCGCATCACGCAGACCGTCACCAAAAATATTAAAGGAAAGCATCGTTAAACTGATGAGAATCGCAGGGAACAGGAACCGCCACGGATAATACATCCAGCCAGTTAGTGAGTCACTGATCATTGAACCGAGTGAAGCAATAGGAGCTTGTACACCAAGTCCGAGGAAGCTCAGGAACGCTTCGGCAAAAATGGCATTCGGCACAGACAGCGTAATCGTTACGATAATCGGTCCTACAGCATTCGGTAAAAGATGCTTGAACAGCAGTCGCTTGGACCCTGCACCCATTGAACGCGAAGCCAATACGAACTCACGGTTCTTCAGCTGCATAATCTCCCCGCGTACAATCCAGGACATGGTAATCCAGCCTGTTATCGTAAGCGCCAGGATGATCGTTCCAAGACTTGGCTCAAGTACAACTAAGAGCAGGATAACAACCAGCAGGTACGGAATGGAGTACAGAATTTCAGAAATCTTGTTCATAATGTTGTCTACGCGGCCACCGAAGTAACCCATGATTCCGCCGTAGATCACCCCGATAAAGAGGTCAATTGCAGCGGCTGCAAGACCGACAATCAGTGAGATACGTGCGCCGTACCAGGTACGGACAAAGATATCACGGCCCAGATCATCTGTACCAAACCAGTGGTCGGATGAAGGAGGCTTGTTGGTGCTGAGCAAATCGTTAGAATAGTAATTGAATTTTGAGAAGAACGGAGCAATAATCGCAGCCAGCACGATCAGTCCAAGAATACCAAGCGCAGTCATTGCCATTTTATTCTGGCGCAGACGTTCCCAGGAATCCCGCCAAGCGGACAGACTTTCGCGCTGAATGACTTCAGCCTGCCGTTCATCAATTCCGATTTGATGGAAGTCTTCCGGTTTCAGGTTCGCATCCTGCGATACCAAGTTTTTGTCAGAAGCCACTCGTTAGCCCTCCTTTCCGCCAGTTAGTTTGATACGCGGATCTATAAACACATAAGCAATGTCAGTTATAAACCGTGCTACCATAAGCAGTACACCATAGAAGATGGTGATTCCCATAATTACAGTATAATCGCGGACACCAATCGCTTCGACAAATTGCTTGCCGATACCACCGATACCGAAAATCTGCTCGATTACTACAGAACCTGTTACGATGTTAGCTGTCATGGGTCCCATATAGGTTACAACCGGCAAAATCCCGTTGCGCAGCACATGGCGGCTCAGAATTGCTGCCCAGCTTAGGCCTTTGGCCTTAGCCGTCTTGATGTAATCCGCATGCAACACCTCCAGCATACTGGAGCGCGTCAGCCTCGCTATGAAGGCTATCGGCTGCGCTGATAGTGCAGCTACAGGCAAGAAATAATACATCGGCCCTTTAAATCCGGAGACCGGGAACATGTGGAACTTGTAGGCAAACACATATTGCAGCAGCGAGGCGACTACAAAGCTCGGAACCGCAATCCCCAGCACCGCCAGCACCATTGCTGCACTGTCAATAAACTTGCGGTGATAGAGTGCCGCCATCATGCCGAGAAAGACTCCGACAATAACCGACACAAGAATTGCGATAAGCCCCAGCTTCAGAGACGCCGAGAATGTTTGGCCGATCAAGTGGGTTACATCCTGATTCAGACGCTTCATGGATACACCCAGATCACCTTGAGCGATTTCACCCAAATACTTAACATACTGATGATAGAGCGGCTTGTCCAATCCATACTGCTCGTATAAACGCGCTCTTATTTCTGGTGGAATCTTCTTTTCAGCCGTAAACGGGTCCCCCGGAATAGCTTTCATCAGAAAAAAGGTCGCTGAAATCAATACAAACAGCGAGACAACCATATAGAAAAACTTATTGGCAATATAACGGGCCATCCCCATCAACACCTCCTTTGACTTTTTTCAAGACACATAATTAGATTTTATGAAAAAAATGGCCATTTGTCTAATTTCTTATTTTGTAAGTTCGTGAAATCTTTAACAAAAAGCCTGAAATGCAAAAAAAAGGGATATATATGGAATTCCACATATATATCCCGAAGTGTATTGCACCCTTCAGACTACCACTATTCAGTTAAGCAATCTCAAGGTCCAGCAAACTTAGTGCTCGAGGAGATATCCGCGAGTGAAGTCAATTGCACCGCTGAAGTCAAGAGTTACACCTTTGAGGTACTCTTTAGTCAGGGAGTTGTTTGTGTAGTAGTAGAACGGAATCAGAATCATATCATCCTGAATGATCATTTTCTCTGCTTTGGCAAACATTTCTTGGCGTGCTGCCAGGTCAGAGCTTGTTTTCGCTTCTTGGATCAGCTTGTCATACTCAGGGTTAGCGTAACCTGTATCATTGTTACCGCCGCCTGTTACCCACATATCCAGGAAGGTCATTGGATCATTGTAATCCGCAGTCCAGCCAGCACGTGCGATCTGGTAGTTCAGGTTCTGACGGTTGTCGATAAATACAGCCCATTCCTGGTTCACAGTGTTTACAGTGATATCCAGAGCCTTTTTCCACATATCAGCTACAGCCAGAGCAACCTTCTTGTGGCCTTCACTGGTGTTGTAAGACAATTCAACCGGTGGCAGTGCAGTCAGACCTTCTTCAGCCAGACCTTCTTTAAGCAATGCTTTGGCTCCTTCAATATCTTCCTTGAAGTAGTCGTCTTTAACTGCATTACGGAATTCACCGTCAGCGCCGGCAATACCCGGAGGTACATAACCAAATGCTGGGATTTGTCCACCCAATGTTACGTTGTCGATCAGAGCCTGGCGGTTAATAGACATTGCCAGAGCTTTACGGATTTTTACGTTGTCAAACGGTTTTTCAGTGACGTTGAACTCATAGTAGTAGGTACTTGCGATACCTTTTCTCTGGAATTCGTTAGGAAGCTCTTTTTGTACGATTGGAATCTGTTCCTGCGGGATTTCGCCGTGTGGTGCACCAGCGCGGTCCAGTTCGCCGTTCTTGTAGCTTAGCAGTTCAGTTGCGCCGCTGTTTACCAGGGAGAAGTCGATTTTAGCCAGCTTGATGCTGGCAGCATCCCAATACTTATCGTTCTTGCTTACTTGCAGGGATTGGCCTGTAGTCCACTCAGTCAGGGTGAACGCGCCGTTAGTGATCATAGTGTCTTTGCTTGTAGCCCATTTAGCATTACCCTCAACAGATTTGTGTACAGGGTAATAAGTATAGAAGGACAGAAGTCCAAGGAAGTAAGGAGTTGGAGCTTTCAGCGTAACTTCAAGAGTTTTCGCATCTACAGCTTTTACGCCCACTTGACTGAAATCTGTAATTTTCTTTCCATAATATTCTTCAGCATTCTTCAGGTAGTACAGTTGATAAGCGTAAGGTGCAGTAGGATCTGTGTTAGGGTCGAGCACGATTTTCCATGCGCGAACGAAGTCAGCAGCTTCTACAGGGTCACCGTTGCTCCACTGTGCATCACGCAGGTGGAACGTATATACCAGTCCGTCAGCGGAAACATCCCACTTCTCGGCAATACCTGGCTCAGCTTGGCCAGTTTCATCATTCATGCGGGTCAAGCCTTCATACATTGTCTTCAGGACGGTGTTGGCTTGGCTGTCCTGAGCCTGTGCAGGGTTAAACGTAGGTGGTTCTGCAGTCAGGTTAACTCTAAGTGTCTGGTCAGCAGCCAGCTTCTCGTCACCTGTTGTTCCTGTGTTCGTGCTGCCCTCGGGTGCAGTCGTCGCCGCTGCATTGGTGCCGCTGTTCGTATTGTTCTTGTTTCCGCCGCAGCCAGCAAGCACTGTGCCGATAACTAAAACTAATGCGAACATGAGCAATAGACTTTTACTCTTCTTCATCTAGCAGTTCCCCCTAAATAGAATGTGGTATATGGTTTATGATTATACAACCAGTGGTCAAAAAAATCTAGAGCAATATTTTCTGAAAACGACTTTTTTTTAATTCTTTAAAATTTTGTGACGTTGACGCTTCACCGGAGCAGTGGAACGTTACATCGCTTGTGATATGTATTGAATGAGGCCTACCACCATAAATAATACGTAGCCTACGCCCAGAAAAAAGAAAGAAAGCCGCCAAACTGCACGAAGCAGCCGTTTTCCGTCCACCCCTCCTTTGAGGCGGTTTTGCGCGCCGCCAATCAGTCCGGCGGATATTAATACAATAAGTAGTATAAGAAAGAAGCCAAATGATGAGTCGAAAATAATATTAAACAATCCGGAAACTGACAGCAATAAAAACAAAGTCGTTACGTCCATCGCCATCATCATTGTTTTTCTCTTGTCATGCCTCAGCCCGATTCCTGCGAAATACACAATTAAAAAAGGAACAATCGGAATAACGCTTAACACGCCGAACGAATTCCGGAGAAATTCCAAACAGCCTCACCCCTCCCTCACAGTCATGCCTTCTACCAGTCCGCAGATCCCGCAGTGCAGTGGCGCCTGAACGTCCTGCTGCAGCCCCATATTCACAATGCTTCCGTTAATCCAGCGGATTTCCGTCTCCCTTGCAGCAAGCACATCAGCCAGCATCGATGATGTATTGCCCGAGGTCGCACGGCATACTTCAAGAATGGCTTCCCAGGCACCCTGCTCCAGGGTGATCCCGCAGGCCTCGAATATCCCGATTGCCTCTGTATACAGTTCCTTCATAATGTGTACACGTTCAGGAGAGGCCAGCAATTCGCCGTTCTGGACCCGCCAAATGGCGGTTAAAGGATTAATTACAGCATTGATTAGAAGCTTCCGGTAAATGATGGTATCCACTTCTTTCGACAGAGAAGCGTGAAATCCTGCTGAGGCAAGAGCTTCTATGAAACTAATTATGGCTGCAGGATCAGACGCCTGCATATCAGTTTCATGAATATAAGTAGGAGAGCTGCTCTTCCCTATACATATTTCCCCTTTACCTGCATGAATAACCTCTGTTAATGTTTTCCTCTTCGCCGCCTCTGTCGTTACAGCCGCCCAGATGGATGATTCCGGTAACAGCTCCCGCAGCAGCTCCAGATGTCCATAGCCGTTCTGGAACCCTATGATTACAAGCTTCCTGTCTCTTAGCGGCAGGAGAATCTCAGGCAGAGCCTCATGAAGCACCTTCTGCTTGACCGTTAACAGCGTAACCTCCCCGGGCTCGGCGAGCTGACACTGTGTATATTCTTCTACCGGTGCAGCGGAGAAGCTGGTGCCTGGAAGCAGCATGGACTCCCTCTCATCTTCATAGCTGACAGTCAGCCCTTGTTCGGTTAGCGCCCTGCTCTGCCCCTCACTCCTGCACCATATCCGCACTTCGGCTCCGCCGGCGATCAGCCTGCCTGCAAGCAGCAGCCCCAGTGACCCCGCACCTATCACATCGATTCTCATGCTAACCCTGCCCCCTGCCAAGCTCCAATAATTTTCCTAATTATATCCTGCCTGTCTCTGCAAAAGCAAAACAAAAAACCCTGCTAATCCGTTGCTTTGACGCAATCGGACGCAGGGCTCGCTGCCTAAATCTTCTATTCAATCCGTTCCAGGTTTCCGTTCGCATCCATTTTGAAGCGGGTTTTCTCTTCATCCTCTTCATTAAGAAAAGCCAGCCTGCGCGCACGGTCCATAATCTGGATCAGCGCCTTGTAATCATCATTGACCACACGGTAATCGCTCTGGGCAAGATTCACTTCTCTGGATAAACGTTCATTCTCTACTCTCAGTTCAGAGAGCTCTTCTTCCTTCTCCCGCAGATCGCGCTCCAGCATTTTAAGCTGTCTTCCGGCCTCCTGGAACGTTCCCTTCCATTGCCGCAAAAAGCGGATCACGGCATCAATAGACAAGCTGTTCTCGCTTAATCCTTCACTGCGGCTGTAGTCTTCTTCCATATCACCAAGAATCAGTCCGGCTACCTGTGCTCCGCGCGAGGCAGGCTGTTTTTTCAGATAGCTCCGTTTCTGGCGCTGGCCTTTGGCAATCCCGATGGCATCCTCGTAGCTTTTGCGCACACAGCTGTTCCAGCGGAAACCGCACGCAGCCGAAGTTCTGCCGATTTTTTCACCCACCTCTTCAAAAGCAGCAAGCTGTGTGCTGCCTTCACGGATATGACGCAGCGTTATTTCTGCCAATATCAGATCATCTTCCGCACTCCAAGCATCCTGTCTAACGGCTGTCATAAAGCCTAACCCTCCTAACAACATCATGAAATAACCATCTTCAAAACCGGCAGCTCCGCCGGGTAGTGAATAGGGGATAAAAGCTGCTTACTCCATTTCTATGCCTCTATTAGAGTTCATAGAATCTATTTGATACTAATTTGTATTGCCAATTTGTCTGCACCTCATACTACCTTTGCTATAAATTCTCCTTTTCCGGGCAGATGGCTTGTGTCAATAATAAAAATCATATTTATTATGAAATTTTGAATTTTTTTCAATGAATTCGTTTACAGTGTTTTAGAGAGCCGTTATAATAAAGGGTAAGCAGCTGTTAGCCGGATTCATACTGGAAGGGGGACCCTCTCTTGGACCGCATGTTTCGCGTATTAGGATTTTTTACACTCGTCATCGGGCTTATGGCTTTTGCCGGTAATCTCACGGAAATGGCCCTGCTATTCTTTTTGCAAACCGCTTTTTTTGTCATTCTGGGCTACATGAAATTTACAGAGAAGACCTACATCCTGCTCTTTTGGGGGTATATGATCCTGACGTTTACAGGCTTCAGCTACTGGACGATATTTGAGATGGGCTTGCCGCTTTAACGCATATATATAGAAATGAACGGATATGGCTTCTTGACTTAAGGAAGCATTTCCGTTTTTTTGTTTGGAGAATTGTAGTTCCGGGAGGTTCAAAACAGGGTATGATATTTTAACAGGCCGAAACATATAAATAGTACATACCTGTCTAACTCTGTTCAAGGTGGTGGTGCAAGTGGTATCCCGTAATACTGTTCGCCGGTTATTCGCAGCAATGGTCGTCCTCACCTGCATCGCTATGCCGCCGGCTTCTCCGGTCTATCTGTCCGCCGGTTCCGGCTTCACTTCTGGAGTCAGCGCTTCGCCGCCCTCCATGCCAGACAATGAAGAGACCCGCAAACTGCTGGAGCAGACGTTGTCCTCCGCAGAGATTGAACGCGAGATTGCCCGGATTACTGCAGAACAACAGACGCTGGAGCGCAAAGCCGCTGTGCTCGAGCAGGAGGCTGACGCCAAGCAGAGTAGTATCACGGATCAGCAGGAACGGGCGGGCGCCGTTGTTCGGGCCTATTATATGGGAGAACGGGATGGACTTCTTACAGCATTCCTCTCCGCCAAAAGTATCAGCAGACTGTTCGCACTATTCGATTATTATGAGATTATTATGGGGCAGGACCGGAGAACGCTTACGGAGTATGAATCGCAGTATAAGGATTTGAAAAGCACGCTCACGGCCGCCCGGCGCAGCAGTCAGGAGCTGGCAGAGCTCAAAACAGCGCTTGAAGAGCAGCAGAAGCGTGTACTTGCCTTGAATAAAGAAATTGAAGGCGGGATTAAGGCTAGTACAGATCCTGAGAGCATGGAACGGCTGCTGGAGGAGTTCAGCAAATATTGGGAGAATATCGGACTGCATGAGGTGCAAAAGTATTTCAAAGCGCTGGCTTCAGCCATGAAGCATCTGCCGGAGTTCGTCCAGAACCGGGACGGCGTGCTGGTGCGCAAGGGGATGACCTATAATCTGGCGCTTTCGGAAAAGGATCTGAATGAGTTCCTGGTTTCCCAGAACCCGCTGTTCCAGGATTTCCGGTTTGCGTTCAAGGACAATTCAATCTCGGCAACAGGTAAAAGCGGGGGCTTATCGCTTTCGCTAACCGGCCGCTATGCCATACAGCAGGAGCCGGTCAACGGCTTGATGTTCCATGTTGATCATGTGGTGTTCAATGGGCTGGAGCTGCCGGATACCACCCGTCAGGCACTGGAGGAAGAATTCGATCTCGGCTTCTACCCTTCCAAGATCGTCTCCTTCCTGCAGGCCACCGAGGTCGCAAGCTCGGACGGCATCCTGCGTGTGAAGCTATCGCTCTCATTCTAAAGGAGGCTTTACCACTGCTTCATAAGCGGCAGCATTCAGCTTGCCGGTTAACAAACCAAGCGCTGCCTCCGCTTTCCGGTTCCACTCCGCCTCAGAGCCGGAAAGGGGGGTGTTATCCTCTGCAAGGAACCATCCGGCATCCATGGGCAGCTTCCCGATCTTCGGCTGGTCTGAGCGGTATAGCTCATCCAGTGCAGGCAGACGGTCTGTGTTCTCCAGCCATTCCTGCTGAGCCGAGCTTGAAGTGACATAAGCGAGCCATCTGACCGCCGCTTCCGGACTGCCCGATTGTGCAGGAAGGGCAAAAAAACGGCTGTTAATCACCTCATAGTTTGGTACGCCCTCCTGCTTCTTCGGCATCTGCACCGCCAGTGTTGAATTTCCGTGCTTTTTCCACTCCGAGAGCGGCACGGCCGCCACCGCAAGCTTCCCCTCCTGCAGCAGCTCCCAGATCTCCTTATTGAACTGGCTGGTCAGATACAAATAACTACTCGCCGCTTCTGTCCACCGGGCCTGCTCAAGGCTGACGGAGCGCAGACTGCTGCCCATGCTATGCAGCACAGCGGCATACCCGTATGGATTCCGCGTATCCATTGCCAGCAGATACCGGTTCTTCTCCGGTTCCTGCTTCAGCCGGACAAGCAGCTCATTCCACTGCTCCAGACTTGCCGGCACCTCCGCAAAGCCTAATCCAGCAAGCCGTTCAGGTGAATACACCAGAACGTATGGATCGATATCCAGCGGCACTCCCCAGTTATATCCGTTCCATTGCATCTGCGGAATAAGCATCGTTAGCGGGGTGCTCCCGGGAACACTCTGGTAGATATCTACAGGCAATAGATAGCCCCGGGTCGCCAGATCATAGATGCTGTGACCGTCCAACATCACAATATCCGGGCTTGTCCCGACGGTTAACTCCTTCCGAACCTGTGCTCCCCCGTCTTCCGCTTCTACATTCTTAAGGATCACACTGGCTCCGCTGGATAAGGAATACTCCTTACTGATCTGCTCCAGGACGCTGAATTCCTCCGTACTGAGCGAGACGCGGATCTGGAGGCTTTCGACTTCCCCTGCTTCCCCTGAAGGAGGACGCTCTGATTGGTCCAGCGGCTGTCTGGGCGGATAGCTTCCATGATCCGTATTCAGTTCCATGCTGGGTGACAGGCTTGTCAGCGCCAGCAGCAGAACTGCAAACAGCAGCCAGTAATTTTTGCGTTTCAGCACATGCACTCTCTCCTTCAGCGTTTCTTATTCCTCATTTTAGCAGAGATGCGGGCGCTTGTCTTGGGTTGTGAAACCGTTCTCTTTATATAGAAGGAAACGGCGGGATGGAAGTGTCTGAGGAGCCTGGTCGCAAATTAGGCGGTAGTCGCACCTGCGGTGAATATTTGGCCTTCCGGCCGCTGTTGTCCCCAGATTTCCTGAATTGTACCGCTGTGCGCAGTTGAAATCCGGAGACAAAGGCGGACGCTACCGCTCCTACAGCTCCAAAATTCCCCTCCGGTGCTATCGCCTTGTTGCTCCAGCTAATCCCAGCCAAATCCCCTCCCGCCGCTTCCGGGGGCGGCAGGCAAAAAGCCGGGAGTGGTTATCTCCCGGCTGGAATAGGGTTTGTTCGGTGTTGTTTAGCAGACTACAGCAAATCGGCAGCCAGCTGCGCCAGATGCGAACGCTCGCCCTTTTCAAGCGTGATATGTCCGCTAATGCCCTGTTGCTTGAACTTCTCAACAATATAACTGAGGCCGTTGCTCGCCGCATCCAGATAAGGGTGGTCAATTTGCTCGGGGTCACCCATCAGGATCACCTTACTACCCTCGCCGGCCCGGGAGACAATCGTCTTCACTTCGTGGCGGGACAGGTTCTGCGCCTCATCAATGATAATGAACTGCGACGGGATGGAACGGCCGCGGATATAGGTCAGCGCCTCTACCTGGATACTTCCCAGCCCCATCAATATTTTATCGATATCCCCTGCCTTCTTGGTGTCGAACAAGAATTCCAGGTTATCGTAAATCGGCTGCATCCATGGACGAAGCTTCTCATCCTTCTCTCCCGGCAGATAGCCGATATCCTTACCCATCGGTACGACCGGGCGGGCAATCAGCAGCTTCTTGTATTTGTGTTCATCCTCTACCTTGAACAATCCGGCGGCCAGCGCCAGCAGCGTCTTGCCTGTTCCTGCCTTGCCTGTGATGGTCACCAGCGGAATATCATCATTCAGCAGAAGCTCAAGCGCCATCCGCTGCTGCGCATTCCGGGCGCTAATGCCCCATACCGCATCATTGCCCAGATAGAGCGGCTCCAGACGTGAGGCATCGCTGTTGACCTTCAGCAGCGCTGATTTGCCGCTGCCGATCTCATCCTTCAGAATGACGAATTCATGCGGATACAGCGGATAGGAAAGCGCCAGCTGCTTCGTGGGCAGGAACCGGTGACTGTAATATTCATCAATCAGTGAAGGATGGGCCATCAGCGACTGGCAGCCGGAGTAGAGCTCATTCAGATCACCGGTGCGGTCGGACAGATAATCCTCCGGGGTTATGCCAAGCACATCCGCTTTGATGCGGACGAGAACATCTTTACTTACAAGTACCACGGGACTCGGGTCAGCCTTCTCGTTCTCCTCATGGAGATAATTGAGCGCTACAGCCAATATCCGGTTGTCATTCGAGACTTCGCCGAACATCTCCTGTACCTTGACGAAGCTGCGGTGGTTAAGCTCCACCTTCAGCGTACCTCCGTGGTCCAGTACCACTCCGCTATGCAGGTGGCCCAGCTCCCGGAGTCCGTCTAACAGACGCGATACGGTGCGGGCGTTGCGGCCGATTTCATCGGCATTACGCTTCTTGGAGTCGATTTCTTCCAGGACTACAGCAGGAATGACCACCTCATTCGCCTTGAAAGCAAAAATCGAATTGGGGTCGTGCAACAGCACGTTAGTGTCCAGTACGAATATCTTTTTCATGTTATCCCCTCCACAGCGCCTGGTTTGATTGATCATACATAACTCTTTTCAGCAAGGGCAAGATAAGGTAAATCACTAATTCTTAGGCTGAAAGGAGTACGCACATATGAGAAAATCAATGTGTCTGTTGCTGGTACTGCTGCTGCTGACAAGCTGCGGTATCGCTAATAAAGAGACATCACCCTCTCCTCAGGATAAACAGTCGGCTGAAGCGGTACACAGTCAGGGGAACCGCGGAGTGCGGACACTGTCGGAAGATGGTACAGCCGTCCAGGAGCCTACCCCGGATTCGGGACAACCTTCAGAAGGCAAGCACGACAGCGATGTTGCACTTAAGGATCATTTTGAACAATTAGCGCGAAGAGTCCCCGGTGTGGAAGGCGTCCACTGCGTCGTTATGAACAACGTTGCCGTGGTCGGCATTGATGTAGACGGCGCCCTTACCCGTTCGCGGGTCGGAAGCGTAAAATATTCGGTAGCTGAAGCGATCCGCAAGGACCCCAAGGGTATAAGAGTACTGGTTACTGCCGACATGGACCTCAGCAGCAGACTGGCCGAGATGGGCAAGCATATCGCCAAGGGGAACCCGGTCTCCGGATTCGCCTCCGAGATGGCCGACATTATCGGCCGGATCATTCCACAGCTGCCCGAGGATATAGAACCGCAAGGCAATACAAGGTAAGCTGATTTCAAAAAAAGCCTAGTGATAGCACACTAGGCTTTTTGCATGGCGGCAAACACTTGACCGTCCAGCTTCTCAGCCGCACGTGCATCGTATACCTTCGCATATTTCGGAGCAGATTCCAGGTGCGCACCGTAGAACAGCGCATTGCGGACTGCTTCAATCTCAATATCAAAACAGCACATCTTGAACGGAACATCCGGCAACGGGTCCAGCCGAACCGCAGCATGACCGTTAATGGCATGCACCGTCCCTTCGCCAAATACCGTAATCGTTACCCTCGGGTTAACCTTCATGTTGTTCACCAGTCTGGAGCGGTGGTCCACAGCAAGGCGGACGATAGAAGGGCTCACAGCATAGATCCAGGAGATCGCAGTCGACGTAGGACCGCCGGATTCTGCATCCACAGTGTTAAGTAGAACAAACGTCTCCGATTGCAGCATAGCTAGCAGAGTTTCATTGAGCTGAGCAACGGCTTCTGACATAGTTACAGGCCCCCTATGCGGCAAGAATGCATTCAATTTATTATATTATAGCACAGGACGAAACTTGCATTCAATTTGCAGATTGTACCCAAAAAGCTTGCTCAAGGCTGGCCTGAGACCACGGCAGCTGAAGCACCGGATATCCGGTCCTGGAGGCTTTTTTTGGCTGCGTCCAGCTCCTTATCGTTAATATATACATAGGGACTGCGCCAGGTTCCGGTTACCGGTACATATTCAACATTCTCCTTGGAAATATCCCAATAGGTAGCGATTAAGCTTTTGATCTGCGCATTCTCAATATCACTCTCCAGATTACTGTCCACTGCATCCAGCACCCGGCCGATTTTGAGGACCCCGCCCAGCGACTGCATTTGTGAGATCAATGAAGTCAGCACTTCATTTTGGCGCTTGTTGCGCTCGAAATCATCCGAAGGCTTCGTAGCCGGCTTGCAGTTGGACTTGCGGTAACGCACATAATCCAGCGCTTTATCTCCGTTTAGCTTGGCCTCGCCTTTTTTGAGATTAATATCGGTGCCATCCACACTGTCTGTGTAACACATATTCGCACTGATATTAACGTCTACGCCCCCGAACTCATCGACAATATCCCGGAAGCCCTGGAAATCCAGCACGGTAGTATAATCGACCTTAATGTCCAGATATTTGCTCATCATCTTCTTCATCTCATCCTCAGCCAGAGTCCCGGAGGTCTTCTCCTTGCTCTTGAAGCGGGAGTAGAAGGCATTGATCTTCGTCTTCTTGTATCCGCTAAGCTCAACATATGTATCGCGGGGCAATGAGATTACCGTTGCCGATTTCGTCTCCGGGTTCAAGGCCGCGACCATGATCACATCTGTCAGGTTGGACGGGTGCTTAGGACGGTTGTCCGTACCGAGCAGCAGCATCGTCAGCGGCTTCTCAGAGGCGGATTGTCCTGCCGCAACCGGCTGGTCCACTCCGAATCCTCCCTGGTCAACCTTCCAGTACAAATACCCTGCGTAGCCTAATGCCGCTATCACGGCGATCAGGAGAATGACGAGCATCACTCTCATCAGCCGGGCGAAGAATCCGCGCTTTTTGGCCTTTCGCGGCTTTTTCTTTGCGGTTGTGGTTGAAGCAGCAGATTTGGGCTGCTGCCGGTTAGAGGTGGTGCTTCCTTGCTGGCCGTTCCTTCTGGGTGGCAGATTGCCCTTGCTTGTATTCATAATCCATTTAGTTCCTTTTCATTCAACTGGAATAGAAGTAGATAACTTCGTAATAACTTAGACGAAGCCGGTCATCAAAAGTTGCGCTCACTGCCGTTTTGCAGCCGCTGCAGCCTTCCGCTTCTGCCGGGCCTCCACCAGGTAGCGGACCCGCACAAGCAGCATCAGTCCGACCGCTACCAGCAGGCACTGGATGATCGGCAGCTTGTCGTGCTGGAAGATAAGGAGCATACCCGAGCCTGCCGCCATCATCAGATAGAGCACGATCTCTTTGCCAATCGGCAGCTTCTGGTTGACGCGAAATACTTGGTTATACACATAGGTCAGTAATACAAAAATGACAATATAAGCGATAACTGGATGCTCAGCGAACCAGCTTTGCATAGCCCGTCACTCCTCCCGGATAATAAGTTACGCTTACATTATATCACCCGCAGCTGTTTTGTACTGCTATTAATCCCTGCAATTTGAAAGATCCCTTGCCGGTAAAACAATAAAAGCCGCCGGATTATTCATCCGGCGGCTTCATTGTCATCCGCTTACGCTTGACTGGCTTGCGCCGCCTTACGCTGCTTCTCTACACGCTCGCGCTCGCCCTTATTCAGGATCTTTTTGCGCAGACGTACAGATTTAGGAGTGATTTCACAATATTCATCATCATTCAAATATTCAAGCGCGCCTTCCAAAGAGAAGGTACGTGGTGTCTTCATTTTTACAGTATCATCTTTGCCGGAGGTACGCATGTTGGTAAGTGCTTTTTCTCTGCAAATGTTAACGATAATATCGTTATCACGAGTATGCTCGCCTACAATCATACCTTCATAAATTTCAGTACCTGCATCCAGGAAGAGAATACCACGATCCTCAACACCCACGATTCCATATTGGGTTGTTGTTCCACTTTCACTGGCTACAAGCACGCCTTGATGACGTCCGCCAACTTGGCCGCCAAGCAGTGGAGCATAGCTATCGAAGGCATGGTTCATTACACCGTAGCCGCGTGTCAGCGTCAGGAAATGTGTGTTGTAGCCAATGAGGCCGCGTGCCGGAATCAGGAATTCCAGACGGACTTGGCCGGTGCCGTGGTTGATCATGTTAACCATCTCGGCTTTACGGCTGCCCAGACTTTCCATAACTGAACCCATGCTATCTTCTGGAATGTCAATCATGAGGCGCTCAAGCGGCTCAGATCTAACACCATCGATGTCTTTAATGATTACTTGTGGTTTAGACACTTGCATTTCATAACCTTCACGACGCATATTCTCGATCAGAATACCAAGGTGAAGCTCGCCGCGTCCAGAAACGATAAACGCATCAGGACTGTCTGTTTCATCCACACGCAAGCTCACATCGGTTTCCAGTTCTTTGAACAGACGCTCACGAAGCTTACGGGAAGTTACCCATTTACCTTCTTTACCAGCAAAAGGACTGTTATTTACAAGGAAAGTCATTTGCATAGTTGGCTCGTCAATCTTAAGAACAGGCAGTGCTTCCGGATTTGCCGGATCAGCAATGGTCTCACCAATGTTGATGTCCTTGATCCCTGCGATAGCAACGATATCCCCTGCGCCCGCTGATTCTGTTTCAATACGTTTTAGTCCTTGGAAGCCAAACAGCTTCTCAATACGCGCAGTTTTGCTCTTACCGTCACGCATAATAACTGTTACTGACTGACCTTGCTTGATCACACCGCGGTTAACACGGCCAATCGCGATACGGCCTAAATATTCATTGTAATCCATCAAAGTCACTAGGAATTGAAGCGGATCTTCTACACTTTCAGTTGGAGCCGGGATATGCTCAACGATGGTTTCGTACAGAGAAAGCATTGTCTCATCTTGCTTCTCAGGCACCATGCTTGATGTTCCGTTAAGAGCTGACGCATACACAACCGGGAACTCCAATTGCTCATCACTGGCTTCAAGCTCGATGAACAAATCAAGTACTTCATCAATAACTTCCTTCGGACGAGCAGCCGGACGGTCAATCTTGTTAACGACAACGATTGGAGTAAGTCTTTGTTCCAAGGCTTTACGCAGAACGAATTTCGTTTGCGGCATGCAGCCTTCATAAGCGTCAACAACGAGCAATACGCCGTCAACCATCTTCATGATCCGTTCTACTTCGCCGCCGAAGTCAGCGTGTCCAGGTGTATCTACGATGTTAATCAGGAACTCTTTATAAGTGATTGCTGTATTTTTAGCTAGGATTGTAATTCCACGTTCCCGTTCGATATCGTTAGAGTCCATAGCACGTTCTTGAACGTGCTCGTGCGCGCTGAAAATCCCGGACTGTTGAAGAAGCTGATCGACGAGTGTTGTTTTACCATGGTCAACGTGGGCAATGATCGCAATGTTACGGATATCTTTTCTTGAATGCATGATTTGTATCCAAATCCTCTCATTTATCAAATTAAAAATGTTTAAATTTATAGCATGTCACGGCAGTCTCACAAAAGAAGCGCCTGGCAGAAAGCCGACGCTCCAACATTCCTTAATTTTATAGTGAAAGCACTATGAAAAGCAAGTCTTTTTCTGAAAAAAACGTTACCAAGACCGCTTATTTTTTCTATTTTTGCCTAAAAACTGACTCAGCGGGGGGCTTACCAGCCTCCGGTCCACTTATTACGGCTTCCGGGTCTGCCTCTTCCCAGCATCAGCCACAGGCCCGCAGCCACCAGAACAGCACCAAGCAGATACAGTGCCCCGGTACCCAGCAGGGTGAATATAACCAGCACTATGCTAAGCAATCCAAGAATAACAGCGGCGGTGGTTAAGCCTCCGGTTCTGCCTGAAGCATACAGCGAATATTCGTACAGTCCCACTGCGATCCCCAGCAGAAGAACAGGCCATAAGTGTCTCATGAGGTCCCAGCCCCAGGTGTTGCATAAGCCGAAGAGCAAGCCGTACACCGATAGTATGCCCGCAGGAATGAGTACAGATGCAGAAGCGCGGCGGGTGAAAAAGAGCACATGCAGGAACAGGCCCGGAACCAGAATGATGAGCGGCCATAAGGCCCGTCCCAGAAAACCGAACACCCCCAGCTTGCCCAGCAGGATCACAAGGCCGGCGGCGGCGATGAACACACCCAGTTTCATGTCATTTTTGGAAGACATCTTTCACCTATCCCTTCAAAATTTCGTGTCTTTTCACCAGTCCTTGCCCCTTCAGCAGACAAATCCGGCGACAGGTTTCCCTTTATTTTATCTGATAAACGCATAAAACACCATCATTCTTCAGCGCACCCTCCTGAGGGCATTCTCTGGAAAAAGAAATAAGGCTGCACCAAAGCCTTCCAGCTTTTGGTACAGCCTTATTATTGCCGGTTATCAGCCTGCGGATACTTTCCTGCGCTTCAGCATGCCTGTAACAACCACGATAATTCCCAGCAGCATCGGCAGCATAGCATGAAGCGTTGGCAGCAGGAAAGAAATCACCGGTCCGAATTTGGCATCCTGCAGCAGCATGTTCCCGGCAGTATACGCCAGAATATAGGCGCCGATGAAGACCAGCACCGGGAAGCGGTGCAGCCAGCCCACGATAATGCCGCTCCCCCAGACCACAATCGGAATGCTGATGGCAATCCCGATCACGATCAGCGCCAGATCCCCCTTGGCAAGCCCGGCAATCGCCAGCACATTATCCAGACTCATGATGAAATCCGCGAGCAGTATGGTGCGCACCGACTTCCAGACACTGGGGCTTCCCTCGATTCTAAGCTCATCCTCGTCCTCCAGCAGCAGCTTGAAGGAAATCCAGAGCAGCAGCATGGCCCCTCCGGCTTCAATATAGGGAATCTTGAGCAGCAGCACTGCGGCGAAGGTCAGGATACAGCGCAGCAAGACCGCTCCGGCGGCGCCCCACCAGACGGCCAGCTTCCTGTGCTTCTCCGGCAGATTCTTGCTGGCCATTGCAATGACCATAGCGTTGTCTCCGCTGAGCACCAGATTAATCATTAGAATTTCACCAAGCAGCAATAATGAATCCATCCACCTCAGCCTCCCTGAACTCCATGTATCTACATGTATGCCTCAGGGCGACAAGCTATGCTTCTTGTCCCGCTATTTTGGAAACTGCGCATGTAAGGCCAGAATGCTGCGTATATCTATAGTCTCCGGCTGACTGCCTGCCGAGGGGGAGCAAGCTACCAAACCTATAGGAGTGACCCGGGATGAATACATCCGCTGTGGATTTCATATTATCTCTGCTGAATATCGTGTTCCTTGATCTTATTCTGGCAGGCGACAATGCCATTGTCATCGGCCTGGCTGCGCGCAATCTGCAGGGAAGCCGGCAGAAGCAAGCGATTCTGCTCGGCACAGGCGGTGCGGTCATCCTGCGGATTATCGCCACCATTCTTGTAGTATGGCTGCTTAAGATTCCATGGCTGCTGGCAATCGGCGGACTGCTGCTGATCCTTATAGCCTTCAGGCTGCTGTCCGGCAGCAGCGAGGATGCGGATATTCACGCAGGAGGCACCCTGTGGGCGGCTGTGCGAACGATTGTGATAGCCGATGCGGCCATGGGACTGGACAATGTCATTGCCATTGCCGGTGCAGCCAATCATAATATTACGCTTGTTGTGCTCGGGCTGCTGATCAGTGTGCCCATTGTGGTCTGGGGCAGCACGCTGTTTATCCGGTTGATCAACAGGTACCCGTGGATTATCTATATCGGCTCAGGCGTGCTTGGCTTCACAGCCTCCACCATGATTGCCAGCGAGAAGCTCATTGCCCCTTACTTCAAGGCACATCCGCTGCTTCACATTGTATTCATCGCCGCAGTGATTGCCGGTATCCTGGCTGCGGGGCACTGGAAGCGCCGCCGGACACACCCCGCTGTTCAGAACCACTCTTCCTGAAGGCCTGCCTGCGCCGGTACTAAGTCCTCTGGTTTCTCATTGCCATAAGGTGTAATGAGTACGGTCTCGGTGCCGGCAACCGCAGTATCGAGTAAGGCCTGATAACCGGGCAGCGTTGCTTCAATCTTGTCTACAATCCGCATATTCGGATTCGTCGTCGGTGATTTAGGCACGAACAGTGTACAGCAATCCTCATAAGGCAGAATGGACAAGTCATACGTACCGATTCTCCGGGAGAGCTCCACAATCTCACTCTTGTCCATCATCACCAGCGGACGCAGCAGTGGCAGGCTTGTCGCGCGCCCGATCACATTCATGCTGGGCAAGGTCTGGCTGGCCACCTGGCCCAGACTGTCGCCGGTAATCAGCGCAAGCGCCCCCTCCTTCTCAGCAAGGCCGGTAGCGATCCGCAGCATGGCCCGTCGCATCAGCGTAATAATCAGATTGTCCTGTCCGATCCCGGTAAAAGAGGTCTGCACCTCCGTGAACGGAACCAGGTGCAGCTTGATCACCCCGGCATAACGCGACAGGACGCGCGTCAAATCTACAACCTTCTGCCGGGCAAGCTCGCTGGTATAAGGATAGCTATAAAAGTGTACACACTCTACCTCCAGCCCCCTGCGCATGGATGACCAGCCCGCAACCGGACTGTCGATGCCGCCGGAGAGCAGCAGCATGGCCTTGCCGTTAGTTCCCAGCGGAAACCCGCCGACACCGGCAATATTCTCACAGAAAATAAGAGTATGCTCTTCGCGAATCTCAATCCTCAGCTCCAGATCGGGAGACTTCACATCTACCAGCAGCCCCGGATAACCCTGCAGCAGCGGTGTAGCTATAAGCTTATTCATCTCTATAGAGCCGTAAGGGAAGCCCTTCCACACCCGGCGCGCGCTAACCTTGAAGCTGGTTCCCGCCGCCGGAGCTATAAGGTGGAGGAAGGTCCGGCTGGCCGCAAGAATATCCTCGAATTCCGGCCGGGAGACCTTCACCGGGCTAATCGAAGCGATTCCGAACACTTTTGCGAGCGCATCCGTTAATTCTCCTGCCGGTTCACCGTTCAGCTCCACATAGATCCGCCCGAATTCCCGGGTCAGCTTCACGTTAGGATACGGCTTCACCATCTCCTTCACATGGCGCAGTACGGTCTTCTCGAACCGGCTGCGGTTCTTTCCTTTCAGAATGAACTCCCCAAAGCGCAGCAGGAGCATATCCGCATAGTCCATGCTGCTTCCGTATCCGGCATTCGGTACTCCGGTACCTGTTCCTGTCTCTGTTGTTGTCATTGGTTACTTCATGCCTCCTTCTGCAATCTTCAAAGATTGAACGGCTGCCAGCAGCGCCTGCTCCAGCTGGCTGACATCCTGCTCAGTGTGGTTATCGCCGAGGCTGATCCGTATGCCGCCAAGCGCAGCAGCGGTATCCCTGCCCATGGACAGCAGAATCCGGCTCGGCTCGGCCAGACGCGAGGAGCAGGCGGAACGTGTGGCGACCGCCATCCCTAGCTCCTCCAGCCTGCGGGCCAGAACCTCCCCCTTCATGCCGGGGTAAGAGAAGTGGACAATATGCGGTGCCCCGTCCTCTCTGCTATTCAGTACAAGCTCAGGAATTCCTGATATATATTCCTCCAGCTGGGCCTTCAGCGGACGAATCCGGGCAGTGAATTCCTCCCGCCGTTCCCCGCTCATCCGCATAGCCTTGGCTGAAGCTACAATATTCGGCACATTCTCTGTTCCGGCGCGCTTGCCCTGTTCCTGGGAACCACCGGTCAGCAAGGGAAACAGCGTAACCCCTTCTCTAACATAGAGAATCCCTGTCCCGCGCGGACCACGTATTTTATGCGCGGACAGGCTGTACAGATCAGCCTGCCAAGCCTTCAGTGGAGCCTCAAGCTTCCCGTAGCCCTGCACACCATCTACATGGAACAGGGTCCGGCGGTTCGCCGCCTTGACCAGATGTCCGATTTCGCGCAGCGGCTGCACCGTGCCAATCTCATTATTCACATGCATCACACTGACCAGCACCGTATCCGGCCGGACCGCAGCGGCAATCCGCGAGGGTTCAATCACTCCTTGCGGGTCAGGTGCTACGAAGGTTACCTCCCAGCCCAACTGCTGCAGCTGAAGACAGCTCTCGTAGACGGAAGGATGCTCCAGCTCCGTAGTCACAATATGCCGTCCTCTGCTCTGATATTGCAGTGCAGCTCCTTTGACCGCCAGATTGTTGCTCTCGGTAGCTCCCGAGGTAAAAATAATTTCCTGCGGCAACACATCAAGCGCCGCTGCGCACACCTCGCGCGCACGCTTAATCAGCTTGTCCGCCTCTTCTCCCGCCCGGTGCAGGGAAGAGGGGTTGGCGAAGTGCTTCCTCATCACCTGCTCCAGCGTCTGCACAACCTCCTCATAAGGAGGGGCAGCAGCGGCATAATCCCAGTACAGCATATATCGGCGTTCTCCTTTGTTGATCAGAATTCATCCCTGCTTATATCGTGCAAAAAGGATCAAACGGCCTGCACCCGCATAAGCGGCGGGGTGCAAATTCCGTTTGATCCTTTATATTATACCGCGAATTGCGCGCGGGCGCGTTCTATTTTGGCAATGTAGGCCTGAGTCTCCTTCGGAAGCTCGGAGAGGTTCGCCATAAGCTCTGCATCGCTGCTGACTCCAAGCTTATTCACCCGGCCCGGTCCGGCATTATAGGCAGCCAGCGCCATCTTCTCCTGTCCGTCATACCGCTTAAGCTGGTACGAGAGGTATCGTACGCCGCCGTCAATGCTCTGAGCGGGGTCGAAGGGGTCGGAGACACCCAGTCCGTTCGCTGTTCCGTCCATTAACTGCATCAGCCCCTTGGCGCCCGCAGAAGATACAACATTGGGATTGAAGGAGGATTCCGTATCAATGACCGCCTTGATCAGATCAACCGGAACGCCGTATTTCGCGCTGGCGGTCTGAATCAGCTCTTCATAATCCGTCGGCACCGTCTGCGTTATTTCCCCGGAAATGTCTTGATTGGACTCTGCTGCTTCCCCAAGCTGCTGCCACAGCAGATTATCCATAGAAGAAGCACCTGAAAGAGCAACGTATGTGCTTTTATTGCTGCTGTCAGTGGCTTGAGACGTTCCGGCCGCCTGCTGAAGCATCGCAGTGAACGCTGCCGCCGAGGAACCGGTAACTCCATGGGTGGCTTTGTCAACCTCACGTTTCAGGCTTGAGCTTCTTAAGTCTACCCATTTCAACTGACCGCTTGGAGCAGCGGCATTGATTGACATGCTTCCATTCCTTCTTTCACGCTAAGTCTTATATTTGAACTTTACTATTTATTCACAGCAAATACTATATGCCTAAGCGAAAAAACAGACTTCAGACCTGCATAGTTAGGTCTGATAGCCTGTTTTGAAATCCGATGTGCGGGTTCAGCCTGCTCTAACGGGCAAATGGAATTAAGATAAAATAACTTAAGGTGGATACGATCCCCAGCCCCATCGACCAGGCCCCGGCTGATTTTTGTCCTCTGACATACGCATAATACCCCAAAACAGCGGCAATCGGCCCCAATATAATGGACCAGATGAATAGGGAAACTACACCGAAGCCCAGGCCGATATAGCCGACTCTCCGGTCCTCTCCCTCGCTCACGCCGCCCGTTGTCCGCTGAGCCTCGTCACTCCGTCCCACAACAGTACTCTGGAGCATCGATGGGAGCGGACTGAGCTCAGCCGCATACTCCTCATTGTGGCTTCTGTCCCGGCGGGGATAATCGACTCTGCTGCGCGGGCGCAAAATAACCTTTCTGCGGGCGGAACGGTCCACTTTGGGTTCATCTTTCGAATTATCCATAAGGGCCTCCTTCTCAGGCGTTCGGCTTGAACGTCAGACAACAGGTTGCAGATGAGGTTCCGGCATGGTCATGATGATTATTGGCCGTTAGCTCTTCTGCGTATTCCTCCATGTAACGGCTGCCTGCATGCTGATCGATCTCAATGACAATTTCCTCGGCACGGCACAGGTTCTGTTCTCCCCAAAAATGACAGTTGCTCACACTGCATTTCACAAGCGGTTTGGCGGTTGTCATAATGATCACCTCGCCATGTATTATGCCCGCTGTGAAATCGGCTATGCGGCTCAGAGCCGCTCACCTGAAAATAACAAAAAGACCGCCCCAAGCAGCCATATCGGCAGTCGGGACAGTCTTTTGCAGAAATAAGATTATAGACCGGATATTGGATTACACCTGATTCTGCATCCGCTTCTCCGTCAAATAATCATTCTCATAATAAGTCAGATCATCACGCAGTTCCTCAAAGACCTTGGTGATCTCCATAATGATGTCGCGTGCCGGACGGACAGGCTTCTTACGGAAACGGATCGCATCCTGCCCGGTATAGGCGTAACGTCCATCCTCCGAATAACTCTCATTCTTGGGATAGAAGAAGTTATTGACTCCGAGATGATATACATTATATAGCGCTTTTTGCGCGAAAGGTTCATCGAAGGTAGCGCGGCGCAGTGCAAGCCCAAGCTTCTCATTAGACATTTCCGAGAACACCAGCAGATGGCGGAGATCAGACAAGAACCCCCGATAGAAATGCAGTGTTTCTTCATCCTCTTCGGTAACAAGCTGCGGCAGTGCATGCTCATTCAGGAACAGTTCCATTTTTTCGATAACGGATTTAAGCTTCTCTCTCGTCGACTCACACAATTTCTGCACATTGGCTGCTGACATGGCGGTTGCTCCCCCTTATTGTTCCTTGCATTAGTAGTTGTTAATGACACTTGGACATTGCAGTTGGTTGTACTTCTCTCTTGATAGTATCACAAAATCTCCTAAGCCTCCACCGTACTGATCCCGGAGAAGAATCCTGCTGCTGTAAAGAACGGTACAAGCCCCGAAGGCGCTTACTTTCTGATATTAACATAAAACCAAGGACGGCGGTATCCTTTTCTGCCATGCATAAATCCGGCTCCCCCTTCTAACCCTAACCGGTATACGAAACCAAGAAGGAGCGGAAATCATGTCCCGTAAAAATTTAACCGTCGCCGGTATATTCACTGCTGCGCTGACCGTGCTGCTGCTTACCTTCGCCCTGCGGCCGGAAGCAGGCGGTACCCTCAGACAAGCATCTGTGCCTGATCCCTCTCAGGAAAAAGCGATCAAGAAAACCACCCTTGTGCAGGATGTAACGGCCACGGACAAGCTGAACCGCATCGATGTAAACAGACATCTGAGCACCCTGCTGGCCGATATGCATCACGCTTCGCCTGAAGATATCTCAGCATATGCCAATAGCCTTCAGCAAGGACACGGGCATATTACCCTGCTGATGCTGGTTGATTTCCGCACCCGCAAGACGACCACCTATAAATCTTCCCTGCCCGAAGGAACCGATCAGGAGAACAAGCAGCTGCTTCACTATTTGAATACAGCCAAATCAGCGATCAAAGGCCACCAATCCTATGAATCCCCTTCGTTCATCATCGGCGGCAAAAAGTATTATTTCGTAGCCCAGCGTAACCGGGAGGGCCAAATCGCTGTCATCGCTCTGATTAACCAGAAGATTCTGGACCGCGTTGCGCTGCATCAGCTCAAGAATCTGCGGCTTATTCCGTACCCGAAGGAAGGCAAGTACCGGATAGAATCCATCCACGCCGATACCTTGAAGGACATTACGGTCAAGACCGGACATGACAATGAGAACGCCAGCCATTACTACGAGAATGAGATTGTCGTCCGCTTCCCGAATGGGCATCCCACGGCGGCACAGCTTCAGACCATCGCCGCCGATATCCGTTGCAAGGAGCCGCGCAAGCTGGGGTATGCTTATATTTTCCGGTCAGACAAGATGAGTTACTCCCAGCTCAAGACTTACTTCGCCAAAAAGTGGCACCCGCTGTACGCAGAGCCTCACTATATGTATTTAACCAATGATGCGGTCAGCGAAAATACAGGAGCGAATGTCATTACCCCCAACGACCTGCTCTTCTCGACTTATCAGTGGAATCTGCCGGCGATTGAAACCCCGCAGGGCTGGAATCTGTCCAGGGGCAGCAAGGAGGTCATAATCGCCGTTGTAGATACCGGTGTTCAAGCGAATCACCCGGATCTGAAGGGCCAGCTGCTCAAGGGCTACAATGCGATTACCAGCGGAAGCACGCCGGATGACGATGTCGGACATGGCACTCATGTGGCCGGCATCATCGGAGCGTTAACCAATAATGAGGAAGGGGTAGCCGGTATCAGCTGGTACAACAAGATCCTTCCGGTAAAAGCACTGGATAATTCCGGGGCGGGTACCACCTATTCGGTAGCCGAAGGCATTATCTGGGCGGCAGATCAGGGGGCCAAGGTGATTAATCTCAGCCTGGGCAATTACGCCGACTCGCAGTTCCTGCATGATGCGATTAAATATGCCTATGACCGGGATGTGGTGATTGTCTCCGCCTCCGGCAATGACAATACGGAGCGGCCGGGATATCCGGCAGCCTATGAAGAAGTGATTGCAGTCGCCGCAACGAATGCGGCGGGAGAGCGTGCTTCCTTCTCCAATTACGGGGACTACATCGATGTGGCTGCACCCGGGGAGAGCATTGCCAGCACCTATCCCGATAATCAGTATGCTGCGTTATCCGGCACCTCAATGGCCAGCCCCCATGTGGCAGCACTGGCCGGACTGGTACGCTCCCTGAACCCTGCGCTGACGAACAAGGAAGTCACCGCGCTCTTGACCTCTAGTGCCATCGATCTGGGCACCACCGGCCATGATAAGTATTACGGCTGGGGCCAGGTGGATATCTACCGTACCCTGCAGGCGGCAGGAGGAGGCCAGGTTCCGCTCCAGCTGTTCCCGCAGCAGGTCGGCAAACAGCTCGATTCTATACAATAAGCTGCGCACGTTAGCTGCTAGGAGCACAAATGCCGTCCCAGCAGCAGCAGGAACTGGCGGAGTCCGCGCTCCATCCCCTCCTGCGTCAGCTGTGAATAGCATATGCGGATATGCCTGGAAGGCATATCTCCGGCATAGCAGACATCGCCCGGCAGGAAGGAGATCCCTTCCCGCTCGGCCAGAGCGTGCAGCTCCTCAATTCCGGGGGATTCCGGCAGCTGCAGCCACAGATTCAGCCCGCCCTCCGGCAACTGCCAGGTTACCCCGGCTGGAGCATACTGCTTCAGCAGTCTCGCTGCCGCCTCCTGGCGGACACGCAGCGCCCACCGCAGCTTCGCTGCATACTCGTCATACTGTCGCTCAATAAAGGGCAGCACAGCCCGCTGGGTCAGCAGCGGACTGCCCAGATCACTGGCCGACTTGGCGGCGATCAGCCGGGAGAGGATATTGCCCTCAGCGGCGACACAGGCGATCCGGCAGCCAGGTGCAAGGACTTTGCTGAAGCTCTTCATGTAGACTACATGCCCGGCGGTATCCAGCGATTTAATGGATGCCGGGGGCGGCTGATGGAAGTACAGGTCACTGAACGGATCATCCTCCACAATGAGACAGCGGTAGCTGCGGGCAAGCTCCAGCAGACGCTGTCTTCTTGGCATGCTCATTGTGACCCCGCTCGGATTCTGGAAGGTCGGATTGGTATAGATGAGCTTGGGCGGCCTCCGGTCACACATCGCTGTAAGCAGGTCCACCCGCATACCGTCCCCGTCCATCGGCACGAAGATCATCTCAGCCCCACGCCCGGCAAAAACATCAATCGCCCCCGTATAGCTGGGCGCCTCCAGATACACCGTATCCCCCGGACCGACAAAGGTCCGGGCGACCAGATCGATCCCCTGCTGGGCGCCGCTCGTGATCATCAAATCACCGGCGCCCAGTGTGATTCCCCGGCTCTGCAGGTGCCTGCGCATCACCTCACGCAGCTCCGGGTCCCCCTGAAAATTACCATAGGTAGCCATCAGCTCAGGCTGCTCATTCACAAGTACAGCCATGGTCGTGCCAATCGGTCCCAGCGGGAGCAGACTACTGTGAATGGAGGCCAGATGAAAGGGATAGTCCACCTCTGAATAATCGAAGTTACGCCATAGCTGGGCCCGCGGCAGATAATCATCATAACCGTCCTGCCACCCTGCCTCTGCGCCTTGTCTGCTCCGGTCCCGTTCTGCCACATAGCAGCCCTTACCCTGGCTGCACAGAATATGCCCGCGTGTCTCCAGGTCGGCATAAGCCTTGCTTACCGTCACCTGGCTTACCTTCAAGGAGGAAGACAGACCTCTAACGGACGGCAGCCGCGTGCCCGGCTGGAGCAGCCCCGAGGTGATCCGCTGCGCGATCGTCTCACTGATCTGCCGGGGCAGCGATTTGTCGCCGCTGCGGAGTAAATCAATATGCATGGCCCGCCTCCTCCCAACTGTTATATTTACCGCTTTACTGTTATACCGCTATACCGTTATGATACTACAAAATTCAGAATAGCAGGGAGCATGAATATGAAGATCAACTATGCGGACATGACGAACCATCTGGGGTCCTCCGCAGTCCGCGATATCCTTAAGATCACACAGGGCAAGGACATCATTTCGCTTGCCGGAGGACTGCCTGCAGAAGAGCTGTTTCCGGCAGAGGCGATCCGGGAGGCCTACAGCCGCGTACTGACTGGAGATCCTTCTGCGCTGCAATACGGACTGACAGAAGGCTATCTTCCGCTGCGTGAACAGATTGCCGCCAGACTGGGGCAACAGGGCATCCCTGTCTCCTCCGAGGAAATGATCCTCACTACCGGCTCCCAGCAGGCCATAGATCTGCTCTGTAGAATTCTGCTTGATCCGGGTGACACCGTACTTGTGGAGGCACCGACCTATCTGGCCGCCTTGCAGGTACTGGGTTCTTACCGTGCAGACATCCAGGTTGTAAAGAGCGATGAAGAAGGGCTGCTGCCGGAGCATCTCGAAGAGCAGCTTCGCGTACACCGCCCTAAGCTCCTCTATGCCGTGCCCACTTTCAATAACCCTTCTGGCGCAACCTGGAGCAAAGTACGCCGTGAACAAGTGGTGGAGCTATGCCGGAAATACGGTGTGCTGATGCTGGAGGATAATCCTTACGGAGAGATTAGATTCGATGAATCCCCGGAAGCGTATCCGCCTACCCTCGCAGCCATCGACAGGAATCTGGGCGGGGATACCTGCGTGGTCTATACAGGTACTTTCTCCAAGATCGTAGCTCCGGGACTGCGGACAGGCTGGATCATTGGCCCCGCCGGGCTGGTCAAAATGATCGCCAGAGCCAAGCAAGCCGCCGATTTGCACTCCAGCACCATCGATCAGCGCGCCCTGCATGAGCTGCTGCTCACCTTCGACCTCGAAGCCCATATCCGGCTGGTCTCCCGGGAATACAAGTCACGGATGAAGCTGCTCTCGGCAGAGCTGGCTTCGCAGAGCTGGCAGGATACATCCTTCCTGGAGCCGCGCGGCGGCATGTTCCTGTGGCTGAGCCTGCCTGCCCGGATTCATACCGCAGAGCTGCTGCCGCTGGCTGTGGAGCAAGGGGTTGCCTTCGTTCCGGGCGAAGTCTTCTATTCGGAGCAGCCCATGAAGAACACGATGCGCCTGAATTTCACTCATACCCGGCCGGAGCTGCTGCCGCTTGCAGTGCAGCGCTTGACCACCGCACTGTCCCGGTATGAGGAGCGTTTGCTGCCGCTATAATTCAGTTTGCTCTTAACCATTTGCGCATCCAAGTTCTCGCACACAAAAAGGCGGCCCCCATCAGGAGGCCGCCGTCTTATTATTCAGAAATTGTGATTACTGTAATGTCTTATTAAAGTTGTCAGTTAGGAAAGTTTGCCGTAAGCCGGGTTCTGTGCTCGTTGTGGTTCAGACGGGAACTACCCTCCCACCATAAGCGACAATCATCTATCTAGGCCATACATTACTGCACAGCTCCAGCGACCAACCTAGACACGCCTCAGGCGAAGGCTGCGGCTTCCGGTTAGGGAAGCTGCTGCGTCTCATTAGGTCTTGCTCCAGATGGGGTTTACCAGGAACGAAGTCACCAGCGTTCCTCGGGGTCTCTTACACCTCGGTTCCATCCTTGCCTGTGCCGCCCGAAAGCAGCCATCGGCGGTCCATTTCTGTGGCACTATCCTTCAGCTCGCGCCGACTGGACGTTATCCAGCACCCTGCCTTGTGGAGCCCGGACTTTCCTCCCGCATGCGCTCTCACGCATACCGGCGATTGTCTGTCAAACTTTCCGAAACAACATTGTATATTATACAGATATGCATAAGCCCGCACAAGTGTAAATAATTACAGCCTCCATGAAATACAGTTACATGAAATGAAAAGGCTCGGTATTCAGCGCAGAAGCATGTACCCCTGTGCCATACTTATGCTCCGTCAGCTTGCCGGCCAGAAACTCCGCTACCTTCACCTTCATGATCTTCTCCGCATTATGGCCCGGATCGATCAGGGCGATTCCCGCGAGGTGCGCATCCTGTGCGGTATGGTAATCGATATCTCCGGTCACCAGCACATCCGCTCCCTTGAAGATAGCGCTACTGTAGTACTTGGCACCGGACCCGCCCATGACTGCTGCCTTGCGGATTGGACGGTCCAGATCTCCAACTACCCGCACGCTCTCCACATCCAGCCCGCGTTTGACCGTATCGATGAACTCACCAAGCGTCGCCTGCTCCTTCAGCTTCCCCACTCTTCCAAGTCCAAGGCTGCGGCCTTTGAGGTCCATGGAATACAGATCATAAGCCACCTCTTCATACGGATGAGCCTTCAGCATGGCCTGTACCACCTTGTTACGGATCGTATGCGGCACAATCGTCTCGATACGGACCTCTTCAGCCCGCTCCAGCTTGCCAGGCGTGCCGAGATACGGGTCCGTGCCCTCCTGGGGAATGAAGGTGCCATAGCCTTCGATATTGAAGCTGCAATGGCTGTAATTGCCGATCCAGCCTGCCCCGGCGTTCAGGATGGCATCCAGCACCTTCTGGTGATGATCCTTCGGCACGAATACAACCAGCTTGGACAGCTGCTCGGTATGAATATCCTTGATCGGTGCACCGTTCTCAATGCCCAATGCATCGGCCATCCAGTCGTTCATTCCGCCTTCGGCCACATCCAGATTCGTATGGCTGATGTACACGGCAATATCGTTTTTGATCAGCTTCTCATATAAGCGTCCCGCCGGGGTATCCGTCAGAATCCCTTTGATCGGCCGGAAAATCACCGCATGGTGGGCAATAATCAGATTACAGCCCTTGGCAATCGCTTCGTCCACAATGCTCTCATTGACATCCAGCGCCACCAGCACCCCGGTGATCTCCTTCTGGAGACTGCCGACCTGAAGCCCGACATTATCCCATTCCTCAGCCAGATGCTTTGGGGCAAGCTGCTCCATATATCCAATTACGGTCTGTCCTTTGGCAAACATTCCAGCACCTCCGCAATCCGTTTAATCTGAAGCTTGATTCTGCTGCGCTTCTCCTCAGCCGCCTCCAGCTCCGAACGTGCTAGCGAGGCCAGAATGCTCTCCAGCTTGGAGATTTCACCCTGCCATTTGGCGGCGAACACTTCATTCGGCGCTTGCAGGAGCAGCGGGCCCATCTCCAGCAGCAGCGCCTGATCAAGGGCAACATTGCCTCCGGCAAGTAGGCGCTCGCTGTACAGCTCTTCATTCGTCCCCGCCGCTTCAGCGCCCTCAGGGACAGCGGTCAGGATCTCATAGATTTTGCCGTCTTCCTCCAAAATATGCTCCGAGACCAGCACCCAGCCGCTCCGCAGCAGCCAGCGGCGCAGATTATCCTCGCCTACATTGGGCTGTAGCGCGAGCGTCTTCACTCCGGCCAGCTTGCCGAGCTTCTGCCCGCGTTCCAGAATGGCCGCGATCAGCGAGCCGCCCATGCCAGCAATGGTAATGCAGTCCGCTTCCCCCGGCTCCAGCACCTCCAGCCCGTCTCCGCGCCGTACAGCGATCTTTGCACCAAGTCCTGCTTCCGCAACACCACGAAGCGCCGCGTCATAGGGTCCCGGATTTACTTCTCCGGCAATAGCCGAAGGCACACGGCCGCTCTTCACAGCGGCAACAGGCAGCAGGGCATGATCTGAGCCGATATCGGCAAGTCTGCTGCCTGAGGGTACCTGCTCCAGCAGCAGCTGAAGCCGGTCTGATAATTTTATGTTGTTCATGAGGCCACCCACGTTATCCATTTTTTTCTGAAGAGGAACAGCAGCGCAAGGCCCACTGCAATCTTCAGTATTAATACAAGCGAGGTCCATTCCGGGAATCCCGCTCTGAGCCATAGCGCATCCACCTCCGGCATCAGCCAGAGGGCAACGCCCGCCCCCAGGTACACCCCTGAGACCCCGCTAACCTTGTGATACATCAACCAGCTCATCCAGATCATAAGCACACACAGCGGAAGCCAGAGCAGCTCCAGCTCCAGCAGAGAGGCGTCCGGCCGGACATGCCCGAAGAATCCCGCATAGAGCAGAGCCCAGAAGGCATATCCGCAGAAATGAAGCAGTCCGATGCGCAGAAAAAAACCAAGCACACACCACAGCAGCCCGCAGGCCGCAATCAGCAGCGGTATCCAAAAATCGGCATCCAGCTTATGCAGCTCAATCAGCCACAGTCCGAATCCCAGCGTTAAAATGCTGCCAACTCCCGCCAGCATCAGGCTGATCATCTTGTTGCGGTTCAGGTAAATCGCCGAATACCCATAACAAATAATTAGGACACTGAGCGCTGTAGCAAGTTGCAAAGGCCAGGGAAAAACGCTAAAATAAAGACTAATCAAGAAAATCAAGGAAATAATTCCAAAACCAAACAGCCAAATTTTGATGCTTCCCTGCTGGAGATTCCGTAAGGATACCGGGTTGCTGTCTTCCACTTCTGCCTGATCATCATACAGGTTGGTCAGAAAGTCACAGTATTGCTCAGGCAGAAGCTTGCTTCTTCTCCAATATTGAATTTCTCTTAATATAGTATCACGTTTCTCCAGGTTCAACCGGCATCCCTCTTTCCAGAACTTGCCTTCACTCTATTTCAAGCGCCCGCACACAGCGGGGCTTCAGCATTGATGCTCCCTTAACAACAGAAGAGGACCTCCTGCCACCGTGCAGCAGAAGGTCCGGTTGTAAGGTCTATTCGAGGAAATCCTTCAGCCGCTTGCTCCGGCTAGGGTGACGCAGCTTGCGAAGCGCTTTGGCTTCGATCTGGCGAATCCGCTCGCGGGTTACGCCGAACACCTTGCCCACTTCCTCAAGGGTTCTCGTCCGTCCGTCATCCAGTCCGAAACGCAGGCGAAGCACATTCTCTTCACGCTCAGTCAGCGTGTCCAGCACATCCTCCAGCTGTTCCTTCAGCAGCTCATACGCTGCTGCATCCGCAGGCGCCAGCGCCTCCTGATCCTCAATGAAATCTCCCAGATGCGAATCATCTTCCTCACCGATCGGTGTCTCCAGCGATACCGGCTCCTGGGCAATCTTCATGATCTCTCTAACCTTCTCAACTGTAAGCTCCATCTCGGCTGCAATCTCTTCCGGCGACGGCTCGCGTCCCAGCTCCTGCAGCAATTGACGGGAGACCCGGATTAGCTTGTTGATGGTTTCGACCATATGCACCGGAATACGGATCGTCCGCGCCTGATCGGCAATCGCACGCGTGATCGCCTGACGAATCCACCAGGTCGCATAGGTACTGAATTTGAAGCCTTTGTTATGGTCAAACTTCTCAACTGCCTTGATCAGACCCATGTTGCCTTCCTGAATCAGATCCAGGAACAGCATGCCGCGTCCGACATAACGCTTGGCGATACTGACCACGAGCCGCAGGTTCGCTTCCGCCAGTCTCCGCTTCGCTTCCTCATCACCATTCTTGATCCGCATCGCCAGTTCGACTTCATCGTCAGCCGATAACAGCGGCACACGGCCGATTTCCTTCAGATACATCCGGACAGGGTCGTTGATCTTGATACCCGGAGGCAGTGACAGATCATCATCGAAGCTGAAGTCGTCTCCCTCTTTGTCCTCATTATCCTCGCTTGGACGGAGGCTGTTCACCTCTTCATCGTTCTCATTGACAACCTCGATCCCCAGATCGCTCAGCTGTTCGTAGAATTCCTCCATCTGCTCGGGATCTTGATCGAATGGCGACAATTTCTCCATGATATCTTTGTAATTAAGTGATGATCTTTTCTTCCCGTGATCAATAAGCTGGTCCTTAACCTGATCCAGAGTAAATTCCGCTTCCAGTTCAGTGTGCTGATCGTTCGCCATAATTCGACTCCCTCCTCCCTAGGTACATCCTGTCAACATTTCATTGTCTCTCTAGGGCTAAAATTTCACTTGCTATTTGTGCTGCACGCAAAAAGTCACCGGATTTCTCCGCCTGAATCATCTCTTCACGCTTGGGTTCAATTTTGCGCTGCAGAGGATACTTCCGCACTTCACGAATACAATCGTCCAGAACCTGCGTACTCCAGTCCGGAGGGGTGTCCATCATGGAGATCGCCGTTGCGGTCTTCTCCAGACGGTCATCCTGAAGCGATGATAGAAACCGGCTGATGCCGGGTGGTTTGCCTTGCGCATAGTAAGCATATAGATAAGCGGCTATTGCCGCATGATCATCAATATTGAACTCTTCCCCGAGCCGTTCACCCACATAGGTCGCCGCTTCCGGGTCTTGAATCATTAATGATAACAGACGCCGTTCCGCAACATGGTAAGCAGGCAGCAATGTAGGTGTCTGCACTTGCCCTTTTTTATGCCTACCATTATTCCACCTGTTATCGTTATTATCCCCTTCGGGGTTGTTTTTTTGCATCGAGGCCCGAAGTAAATTGCAATCCTGCTTCAGACTGTCGTAAGACAGCTCAAGCTCGGAGGCGATTTCCCGCAGGTACACCTCCCGCTCCGTTGAAGAAGGGAGCCCTGCGATAATCTCCAGAGCCTCCTTGACATAGGCAATTTTGCCGTCTTCCTCTAGGAGTATATGGTTTTTTTTCAGATATATAAGCTTAAATTTGATGGATGACACAGCAGAGTCAATCACTTGTTCCCTGAATCTGTCCCCGCCATGCCGGGTGATGAATTCATCCGGGTCCAGGCCGCTGGGAAGCAGGGCTACCTTGACCCGCAGACCGCTGGCTTCCAGGATAGGAATGGCCTTAAGGGCCGCAGCTTGTCCCGCCTTATCTCCATCATAGGAGAGAACAATCTCATCTCCCAGGCTTTTCATCAGCGCCACATGGCCCTCCGTGAGCGATGTGCCCATGGTCGCTACCCCGTTATGCACACCTGCATCCCAAGCCGAAATGACATCACCGTATCCCTCGAACAGGACGATTTGCCGCGTTTTGCGGATGGATGCTTTGGACTGGTGCAGATTGTACAGAATCCGGCTCTTGTTGAATAACCGGCTCTCCGGGGAATTCAGATATTTCGGCTGCCCTTCACCAAATATTCTCCCGGCAAAAGCAATGGTCTTGCCCATGCGGTTAGCAATCGGAAAAATGACCCGGCCGCGGAAGCGGTCCAGATATCCTTTGCCTTCCCCCCGGGCAGACAGGAGTCCGCCCTTCTCCATCTCGGCGAGATCAAAGCCCCGTTTTTCGAGAAACTGCAGCAGTGTATCCCAGCGGTCCGGCGCATAGCCAATCTGGAACTGGTCAATCATTTTATCGCTGAAACCACGGTTTCTTAAATACTCCATAGCGGCAGTGCCGTATTCCGTGTTCTTCAGCAGATAATGATAATACTTCGCGGATAAATCATACGCCTGAATCAGCCGGTCCCGCTCTGGATCGGGGGCAGCCAGCGCCCCGCCTCTTCCCTCAGGAACAGGGATATCACTCTCTTCCGCCATGATTCTGACTGCTTCGGGGAAGGATAATCCTTCGATTTCCATCCTGAATTTGATGGCATTTCCGCCCATACCGCAGCCAAAGCAATGAAAGACTCCCCGGTCAGGGGTGACAGTGAAGGAAGGTGACTTCTCCGAATGGAACGGGCAGAGGCCCCATAAATATTTACCCTGCTTGGACAGATGGACAACCTTACTGACTGTATCGACAATATCATGCCGAGCCAGCACGTTCTCGATAACCTCTTCGGGAATAGGACCATGTCCGCTAGCCACTTCAACCACCTTCATCTCTTAACAGTTAAATATAATTCGCTATAGCTGGACATTCTCCTGCAAAATTGTTAAAAGTTTTGTCAGTTTATGTTGAAAAAGATTTTTTTCCTCTGCAGTAATCGCTTTGGGACCCTTGGAATAGTGGCCCCGTCTGCGTTCTACCGCCTTGGCATGCCTGCTCTCCAGCATAAAATCCATGGTAGAATTCTCATATTCCTGGCCCCGGTTCGAAAGTGCCCTGCAGCGTTTGCCCAGCGCCAGCGCCGCCAGTCCATAATCCTGCGTAATTACGACATCTCCCGCAGAAATATGATTGGCGATATAGAGGTCGGCACTGTCTGCCCCGCGGTCCACCTGAACCACCGTAACGCCTTCTTCCGCCCGCAGCACATGATCATAGGAAGAGACCATCAGCACCGGAAGCCCGAAGCTGCGTGCCACGGTAATAATCTCCTGCTTAACCGGACAGGCATCCCCGTCCACAACAATCTTCCTTAGCGGGGAAGTTCCCAAGCTTAGCCTCACCAAATTCCTGTGTAATATATATTACGCTCCATACCGTCAAAAATCCTTCTTTCGTAAAGCATAAATACGGAACGAATGTCAACTACGCATTGGCACCGTTCCGTATATTTATACCCTAAACCCTCGATCTATACCATAAAACCGCAAACATTACTTAAAAAGCTGCCTAAATTACCACACCAGCTTGCCAAAATCAGCAAACAGCCTGGAGTCTGTATGAATGCCGGCCAGCAGCGCCAGACGGTTCGAGCGGACGGCTTCATCTTCGGCCATAACCATAACCGAATCGAAGAATCCGGTAACGGCTGCTTCAAGTCCCGACAGAATCTGCAGGGCTTCAGCGGCATGTCTGGAAGCAAGGGCTGTGCGGTAAGGCTCATGAATATTCTGCCAAGTCGCGTACAGCTTCTGTTCCGCTTCTTCCTTAAGCAGGGCTGGGTCGATGACTGCTCCTTCCGGAGCTTTGGCGGCCAGATTGCTGACACGGGTCAGCGAATCCATGGTGATTTTGAAATCAGCCACATCGGTTACAGCATTCATCAAGGCAAGACTTCTGCTTACTACATCAACGATATCATCGAATCCTGCCGCAAGCGCTGCATCCACAACATCATAGCGGACATTGTTGTCGGCTAACAGGCGTTTGACACGCAGACCGAAGAACTCATACAGGGTTATACGCAGTTCAGGGGTGAAATGTTTCTCTGTACGGGAACTTTCATGGACTTCCAGTGCCGCTGCAAAAATCTCCTCCAGACTGAGGCTCAGCTGATGCTCCAGCACGATCTGGACAATACCTGCCGCCTGACGGCGCAGGGCATACGGGTCCTGGGAGCCTGTTGGAATGATCCCAATGGAGAAGCAGCCGATAATCGTATCGATTTTATCAGCAAGGCTGACTACAAGACCTGCCTGTGTAGAAGGAACTGCATCTCCGGCGAAGCGCGGCTGATAGTGCTCGAAGACCGCTTTGGACACCTGCTCTGCTTCCCCGGCCTTGCGGGCATAATCCTCACCCATCGTGCCCTGTAGCTCAGGGAACTCACCCACCATCTGGGTCACCAGATCGAATTTGCAAATATCCGCCGTACGGCTGACTTCCGCAGCAGCCTCTGAAGACAGCTCAAGCTTCACAGCCAAGCGGTCAGCGATGGCACGGATGCGGCGCACTTTGTCACCTACACTGCCCAGCTCTTCATGGTAGACGATATTCTCCAGCTTGGCCAGAGCATCGTTAATTTGCAGCTTCTGGTCTTCTTCATAAAAGAATTTGGCATCCGACAAGCGGGCGCGCAGCACCTTCTCGTTCCCCTTGGCGATGACGTCCAGCGATACCGCATTCCCGTTACGTACCGTTACGAAGAACGGCAACAGCTTGCCGTCTTCACCAAACACCGGGAAGTAACGCTGATGCTCGCGCATAGAGGTGATCAGCACCTCTTGAGGAATATTCAGAAAGGCCGGATCAAAGGTACCAAACAGCACAGTCGGTGTCTCTACCAGGAACAGGACTTCTTCCAGCAGATCCTCTTTGATGGCAATCTTCCAGCCCTTCTCTTCCGCAAGCTTGTGGATTCCGCTTAGAATCAGCTCTTCGCGCTCCTTCACATCCACCAGCACATGCTGGCTGCGCATAGCTTCGACGTATGCAGCAGGCTCTTCTATTACGGCTTCTTCACCGAGGAAACGGTGGCCGCGGCTCACATTGCCCGCCTTGACTCCGGTAATCGTAAGGTCAATGATCTCTTGGGCGAAGAGGGCCACCATCCAGCGGATCGGACGGACAAATTTGAAATCATAAGCACCCCAGCGCATATTTTTCGGGAAAGTCATGGCACTTACAATGCCTGACAGGCCTTCAGAGAGCAATGAAGCTGTTTCGATACCGGTGCTACTCTTGGTCACATAGATATATTCCACGCCAGCGAGTTCCTTGAACGTGAACTGCTCCGGTGAAGCGCCCTGACTGCGGGCAAACCCTAGTGCAGCCTTGCTCCATTCGCCGCTGGCATCCAGTGCGATTTTGCGTGACGGGCCTTTGACCTCTTCGCTAACATCCTCCTGCCGTTCAGCAGCATCCTTCACCAGTACAGCAAGGCGGCGCGGTGTTGCATAGGCACTAACGCCCTGATGACTGATGCGTGAGGCCTCCAGCCATTTCGCCGTTCTGTCCTTCAATTGCTCCATCGCCGCGCGGATAAAGCGTGCAGGGATTTCCTCCAGACCGATCTCGAACAGAATATCCTTAGACATGGTCAGCACCTTCTTTCTTCAACAGCGGGAAGCCCAGCTTCTCGCGTTCCTCCAGATATGTCGCCGCTACGGTGCGGGCCAAATTGCGTACTCTCGTAATGAAGCCTGTGCGTTCCGTTACGCTGATTGCGCCGCGCGCATCCAGCAGGTTGAAGGTATGCGAGCATTTCAGCACGTAATCATACGCCGGGAAAACCAAATGGTTCTCCATCGCTCTGCGGGCTTCCTCTTCGTAGGTGTTGAACAGGGTGAACAGCATTTTGACATCCGAGACTTCAAAGGTGTAGGTGGAATGCTCAACCTCCGGCTGATGGAACACATCTCCGTACGTCATACCTTCTACCCATTCCAGGTCAAAGACATTTTCCTTATCCTGAATATAGGAGGCCAAACGCTCCATCCCGTAAGTAATCTCCACCGCTACCGGACTTGCTTCAATTCCGCCAACCTGCTGGAAATAGGTAAATTGCGTGATTTCCATACCGTCCAGCCAGACTTCCCAGCCGAGACCCGCACAGCCCAGGGACGGATTCTCCCAGTTGTCTTCGACAAACCGCACATCATGCAGCAAGGGATCTACGCCAAGTGCCTTCAGGCTGTCCAGGTACAGCTCCTGAATATTGTCCGGGGACGGCTTAATGATAACCTGGAACTGGTGATGCTGATACAGGCGGTTCGGGTTCTCCCCGTAACGGCCGTCGGACGGACGGCGTGAAGGCTCTACATAAGCAACCTTCCACGGCTCAGGACCTAGGGAACGCAAAAAAGTCATAGGGTTCATCGTACCCGCCCCTTTTTCCGTATCATACGGCTGGACGAGAATACAGTTCTGGGCGGCCCAGAATTGCTGCAGGGTCAGAATCATCTGTTGAAAGTTCATAACTACCGGCTCCTTCGCTTGTCAAGTGTGGTACTGCCTCTTGCTTATGACTGGCTCTTGCTGCTGCGCGATGGAGGCGGCACCAGCTTCTATGTACCTGCGGTGTGTGATGGAAAAAGGGTCTCCAACACAGCCACAAGCCAAAAAGCTCCCGCCCCCATGCCTGATGAACAGACATAGGGACGAGAGCTCAAATATGTTCTCCCGCGGTTCCACCCTACTTGATTACGCAAAAATCACGAAATCCACTTTTGATGCTGCCGCTTCCGTACTCCCGGGTGCCCTGTTCATGAACGTCGTCCCGCCAGGCTTCCACTACCCCCGGCTCGCTGCTGCGACAATACCGCCCACTACTTCCCCGATCCACGCACTCTCTCCAGTTCTGGAGCAAACACGGCAATCATATAAAAGAAACTGAACTTATAGTAACGGATAATTCGTGTTTCGTCAAATATTGTATTTATCAAGCTGGTCCAGGAAGCTCTGCGACTTCAGTCTGAGCCCGAGCTGCATATCCATGAATCCCCGCATGACGATCTTCAGCTCCGCACGGGTCTCAGGCTTCACATCGACATTCCCCAGCCTGGTCAGATCAAGTGCCGCGAAGATCCTCAGCAGCTTCAAGGCACGTGGGGAAATCTCCATGGCCGGAGGATCGTTATGCCGGCAGCTGCGGCAGAGCACTCCCCCCAGGCGGGAACTAATTCTTAGCTCTTCATCCGGCTTGTCCTTGCCGCAGACAATACAAGAATCAAGCTGAGGGCCGTAACCGGCGGCTTGCAGCACTTTCATTTCAAATACATTATTGATAATACCGGGCTCTTTGTCTTCCTCCAGTGCATTCAGGCAGGCGGTCAGCTGGCGGTACCAGAAGCTGCCTGTCTCTTCATCATGCAGTACTCGGTCGAGCAGCTCACAGGCATAAGATGCATAGGCTGCCTTGACCAGATCCTCCCGCAGCGGATGATGGGACTTCGTGATCTCTCCGGCATTCAGTGTTCCCAGTCCGCCATTGTTGCGGAAGAACACGAATTCGCCTGATGTGAACAGCTGGATCAGGGCAGCATGACGGCTTTTGACCTTCTTGGCGCCCCGCACCAGAACCCCTACTTTACCGGCGTTCTCGGTGCAAAGCGTAATAATGGCGTTCCCTTCACCGTAGTCCATGCTGCGGATGACGATCCCTTCCACCCTGTATAGCATGCCTCTTCCCCCAACCACTCGGCAAGCAACCAGTCCTTATTGCGCTTCTTCATCGATAGCCATCTCTTCCTCCGCCGGCAGCGGTCCGCTGCCCTCGGGCGAATCCCCAGCTTCCCTGTACAGCAAATACGCATCGAGATCTCCAGTCATTGCAAAATACTTCCACGAAAAATTCCGCATTCGTATTCATCCTTTCTTCGGAAACACGATGTCTCTTCAGACTTAGGATGTGCGATGCCCCAGGATCTATCCGTGTAATTCCTGCCAACAAAGAAGCAGCGGGAGAGGTGATCAGTCTTTGTGGAAGCCCAAATCACGCAGTACGCGGTCCTGGTTACGCCAGTCTTTTTTCACCTTCACCCATAATTCCAGGAAAATCTTCGAGCCCAGCAGGTTCTCAATATCCGTCCGCGCCCGGCGTCCGACTTCCTTCAGCAGAGCCCCCTGCTTGCCGATAATGATACCCTTCTGGGAATCGCGCTCGACAAAAATAACCGCCGAAATATGCACAACCCCATTCGGTTCCACGTTCATATCCTCAATCGCCACTGCGATGGAATGCGGCACCTCTTCACGGGTCAGATGCAGAATCTTCTCACGGATCAGCTCCGCGCAGACGAACTGCTCAGGGTGATCGGTAATCTGGTCGTCCGGGTAATACTGCGGGCCTTCCGGCAGGTATTTCTGGACTTGCTCCAGCAGCGTGTTGACGTTATTGCCCAGCTTGGCAGAAATTGGTACGATTTCGGCGAACGAATGCAGCTTGTTATATTCCGTAATCATTGGCAGCAGCACTTCAGGCTCGATCTTGTCAATCTTGTTCATGACCAGAATTACCGGTGTCTTAATCGCGCCCAGCTGTTCCGCGATATAGCGGTCGCCGCCGCCCATACCCTCAGAGGCATCCACGAGGAACAATACCGCTTCCACTTCATGCAGCGTGCTCATCGCCGTCTGATTCATGTAATCGCCCAGCTTGGATTGTCTTTTATGAATACCCGGGGTGTCCAGGAATACGATCTGTGAGTTATTCGCCGTATATACCCCGTGAATTTTGTTGCGGGTGGTCTGCGGCTTGTCCGACATAATGGCGATCTTCTGGCCGATTACCTGGTTCATGAGTGTTGATTTACCTACGTTTGGTCTGCCGATAATGGCGACAAACCCTGATTTGAATTTCATATGATCTTCCTTCCTAATGGGTCTAACAACTTGGTCAAAAGATTTTCGATCCCCCTAAATCCCCCTTCGCCAAGGGGGACCCCAAGGGCCCCGGCCCTCTGGACACCCGGAACTGGGCGTCGGCACAGCGGTTGGCGCGGTAAGAGACTTTGGAGCATGATCGCTTTTCGTTCCCTGCGGGAACACGCTTGACTGCGGCGCGGTTGACTGGCGGTGACCAACGTTTGGCGTGAGACAGGAACTCTGGAGCAGGAACGCTTTTCGTTCCCTGCGGGAACACGCTTGACTGCGGCGCACAAAAAGAAACTGGGTACTTTAACAACTAACTAATGTCTTAATTGTATTTTGTACACTTATTCTGCTCCAAAACAGAGGTTATTAGAGTATAGTTGCAATTCATACATCTATTTTCCTCATCAAAGTCACTTTCGGCGATATCCGAAGAATATAGTTGTACAATTTACACTTAAATCAACTTTTGGCGGGAATAGTGGAAAGTTAGTTGTACAATATACAGTTAACTCCAGAGCAGGAGCGCTTTTCGTTCCCTGCGGGAACACGCTTGACTGCGGCGCGGTTGATTGGTTAAATACAAGGCGCAGACCCATGTGCTTCCCGCACGCACACGCTTAATTGTATTTTGTGCAGCAGAATAGGTATATTCATGCCCCATTATTAGATCTATTGTATTTCATACAGTTGATCTACGGCAAACAGGCCATAAACAGGTTAATTTCCATTTTCAATTGCACGAAATACAACAGAACCTTGTTTTGGACCAATTTTGGCACATTCTATTGTACGTTATACAGTAGAGTTCCCAACAGCAATATGTTGCAGTCCTCAAACCAACCTCCTGCGCTTACTCTGGGGCCTGTCCCTGTGTGAGATCCGCCGGGCCGAAGGCGCCGGGGAGCAGATCACGCACGGTAGTCTCTACAATATCGCCCTTCAGGTTGCCGAGAATGACCGGCATATCGGGGCCGCACAGCTCGACCATCACCTGACGGCAGACGCCGCAAGGCGATACGGGGCCGTCCGTGTCGGCTACGACTGCGATGGCTTTGAAGGTACCTGGCTTATGCCCGTCCGCAATGGCGCGGAACATGGCCGTCCGCTCCCCGCAGTTGGTGGGACCGTAAGCGGCATTCTCGATGTTGCAGCCGTGGTGGACCTTGCCGTCCTGATCCAGCAGCGCAGCACCTACCCCAAAGCGGGAATATGGTATATATGCATTGGCTCTTGCCTTGATCGCTTCCTGAAGAAGTAGCGCAGAATCCATAGTTGTCCTCCTAAAAGTTTTGTAAGCATACGCTTCTTCGATTAGTCTTCGTACAAAACTCTCTTCGTAAACATAACAAACTTAACCCGGTTTTGTCGTTCTATATTTAAGAAGCACTAAAGAAAATAACAAAAAGCAAAAGAAGCGGAGGGGAAATTTGGAACTGTAGGAGCGGTAGCGACCGCCTTTGTCACCGGATTTCAACCGCGAACAGCGGAATAAATCAAGAAATCTGGGGACAACAGCGGCCGGAAGTCCAAATGTTCACCGCAGTGACGATGAAGCTTCAAGTTTAAATCTTAAGTGCGTCTTATAGTCTTATATAATTAAAGATGACGGAGCGCGCAAAGCGGGTCCGCCTCTTACACCAGCTGAAGTTGTAAACTGATTATGACATAACACCTGTGATCCAGTCCATCACGGGATGATAAAAAACATAGATTCCGGCAATCACGGCAAACACCGCCGTAAGCAGCACGGCTCCTGCGGCGGTATCTTTGGCCTTCTTGGCCAAGGGATGAATCTCAGGCGAAACCAGATCAATCGTCGCTTCAATCGCCGTGTTCAGCAGCTCGGCTGTCAGCACCAGCGTAATGGCGAGCAGCAGCAGCATCCAGCTTGACAGAGGAAGCCTGAACACAGCGGCGGCGGCCACCACCAGAACAGCAAGGCCGCTGTGCACCTTCATGTTCAACTCGGATTTGAATGCTGCTGCAATGCCGTGCGCTGCGAAGCGAAAGGAATGCCAGAATTTTTTGTGGCCCACCGCCGTATTCTTGACCATTAGCGTATCAACCCGACCTGAGCCAGAACCTTCTCCTGCTTGGACATCATTTCGGCCTCAGCCTCCGGCTCCTGATGATCATAGCCCAGCAAATGCAGGAACCCGTGGACAAACAGGAAGCCCAGCTCCCGCTCCAGCGAATGACCGTATTCCACAGCCTGCTCCTGTGCACGGGTGACCGAAATGATGATATCCCCAAGCACATTCGGCACTTCTTCCAGCTCTTCGTCTTCATCCGCTAAGTCATATATAATCTCCAGCTCGTCTTCTCCGGCTTCATTCATTGCGAAGGAGAGCACATCTGTCGGGCGGTCAATGCCGCGGTACTCCAAATTCAGCTCATGAATGCGTTCGTTATTGACGAAGGTCAGATCCACTTCCCCCGTGTCAATCCCTTCCGCTTCCCCTGCTGTCTGCAGAATCCGCTCCAGCAGTTCGATCAGATCGCCGTTAATTTCATGTTCATCCTGTTCATTGTTCCAAACGACGCTCAGACTCATTTTTGATGGCCCCTTCCTCTTTTTTGGGCTTGCGCACATCCTCGGGGTATTCAATCCGGGAATGGAATATGCCCATTACAGTCTCTTTCAGTGTCCGCGAAATAATATCCAGCTCCTTGATGGTCAGATCGCATTCATCGAACTGATGGTCATCCAGCCGGCTTTTGATAATTTTCTCAATCATGGTCTCCACCTGCACCACGGTTGGCTTGCGGAGCGAACGGACGGCGGCCTCCACACTGTCGGCGATCCCGACGACTGCAGATTCCTTCGACTGCGCCTTCGGGCCGGGATAACGGAAATCCTCCTCCGTGAAGTCCGGCTCCACCCCTTTTTCCTCTGCAAGCTTCAATGCCTTATGATAAAAATAATGCAGGAACGTCGTGCCATGATGCTGCTCCGCAATATCGCGGATCGGCTTCGGCAGCTTGTATTCCTTCTGCATCTCCACCCCGTCCCGGGCGTGGGCCACAATGATCGATTTGCTCAGCTTCGGCTCAATCGAATCATGCGGATTTTCCATATTGTTCTGGTTCTCAATGAAATAAAACGGCCGCTTCGTCTTGCCGATGTCATGATAATACGAGCCGACCCGGCACAGCAGGCCGTCCGCACCAATCGCTTCAGCCGCAGCCTCGGACAGATTGCCTACCATCACGCTATGGTGATAGGTTCCCGGCGTCTCTATGAGCAGCTTACGCAGCAGCGGGTGGTTCGGGTTAGACAGCTCTACGAGCTTCAGTGCCGACAGAATGCCAAACGTTACCTCGAAGAACGGCATCAGGCCAATGACCAGCACTGCAGTAAGCAGCCCCCCGGCGAAAGAGAAGCCCAGGGCATATAACGTATTCGTCTCGTTCCATACGCCTCCGCTCAGCATGGTCAATATGGCTACTGTCAGGCAGCCGAGCAGGGACACCATAATTCCGCCCTTCAGCAGTGTTGAGCGCTGTCCGGCACGGTGCGTTGAGAAGATGGCAACATAACTCACGATTAAGGCAAAAAATCCGAAGGTGAAATCAAATATAGTATTCTGCTGGACATTCAACAATATGCTGGCCAGGACACTGAACAGAATGGAACAGAAATAGGCTAAGGTCATGTCCAGCAGCATGGAGATCAGCATCGCGCCGAGGGCCACAGGTGCCAGGTAGCCTATATAAGTCCGCACATCTGTCTGCAGGAAGGCCGTCAGCTTCATCATAACGATGGTAATGATAAAGACCAGCACCAGCATTAACAGCTGAGAGTTATTGTATTTGAAGCCTGAGGCTCCGCCATTATAGCGGATGAAGGTCATCAGGCCAAAGGACAGCAGCGCAGAGAGCAGCAGCAGGCCGAGCTGCGGCCAGTAGTTAATCTCTTTGCTGAGCAGGCCGTTCTCATCCAGCAGCTTATACAGCTCAGGAGTAATCTCCTGATTCTTGGCGACCAGCACATCCCCCTGCTCAATGAATACATCCGGCGTATTCTGACGGGCCTGCACCTTCGCTTCCTTGGTCGCATCCTCGTCATAGAATTTGTTGGCCGTAATGACCAGACGCACCAGCTCCTGCACCACCTCACGGGCGGTACGCTGACCCAGAGAACTGACGCTGACCTGCTCGGCCACTTTGGCGCGCGCGGCCTGGGCGTCGGTAATCTGGTCATTCATCAGCTTGATGACAATATCCCGGGCCACCGGCTTCATTTCAATGATATCCTGGGAGGTCAGGCGCGGGATCTTGATGTAGGTCTCTTCCGGGACGACGTAGGCCTGATCCTTGATGACGGACTGCATTTCATTTAGCAGATGCTCAGAATACGTCCCGGCCTTTTGGCTGGCGGCCACAAAATTAAGAATAAAATCATTTGCACGCTCTGGAATTACTTCACGGTAGATCTCCGTCTTTTCGCTTTGTGAGATCGTATCATCCTGATTCAACCGGTCTATTCTATCGAGCAGCATGGTTACAAGATTCTCAGTCCGCATTGGGATAATTGCATAACGGTTGGTCACATTCTCTGCTGCGGTCTCCTGGGCCTTCAGCTTAGCGTTGGTGTCCGGGATTTGCTTGGGGGCTGTGATTTCCTTGGCACTGCGGGTTCCCTCTTTGATATCATACCTTTTGGGCAGCAGATCAGAGGACAGGCTGAGGTAGAAAACAACCGCGAGTAACAGGAAAAGAGCATAGCGCGAGACCGCGCTATACTTCCATCCGCTGGTGCTATATACAAATCCGCTTAATTTCGATGGTTGCTTTGAGGCCATGAAGACAATCCCCTTTTTTATTGGAGGTTTTCGGCAGAGCGGTCATAGGCAACGATAATTTTCTGGACAAGGGAATGGCGGACAACGTCCTGCTCAGCGAAGTAGACAAAGCCAAGCTCCTCGATACCGGAAAGAATCGTTTTGGCTTCGATCAGCCCTGACTTCTTGCCGCGCGGCAAATCGATCTGGGTCACATCGCCCGTGATGACCATCTTGGAGCCGAAGCCCAGACGGGTGAGGAACATTTTCATTTGTTCGGGTGTGGTATTCTGCGCTTCATCAAGGATGATAAAAGCATCCTCCAGCGTACGTCCGCGCATATAGGCAAGCGGTGCAATCTCGATCAGACCGCGCTCCAGCGCCTTCGCCACCTGATCAGGCCCCATAACGTCGTACAAGGCGTCGTAGAGCGGCCGCAGATACGGATCTACCTTCTCTTGCAAATCTCCCGGTAGGAAGCCCAGGTTCTCTCCAGCCTCAACAGCCGGGCGTGTAAGCACGATCCGCTTAACCGAGCCTTCCTTCAGCGCCGTCACCGCCAGGACCACAGCCAGATAAGTCTTGCCTGTGCCCGCCGGGCCGATGCCGAAGACGATATCACGTTTTTTGATGGTGCTCACATAATGCTTCTGGCCAATCGTTTTGACACGGATCGGCTTGCCGCGGAAAGTCGTCGTAATTTCGCCCTTGAACAGGTCAAGCAGCTGGTCGGCCCGAAAATCCTTCGCCAGCTCCACGGCGTACTGCACATCGCGTTCGCTCAATAGGTAACCCCCGCGTACGAGTGACAACAGCACGTTGAAGAGCTGGCCCAGCATGTCCACTTCCCGCTCCGTACCGCGAATCGTAATTTCGGCCTCGCGCGAGTTAATGACTGCCGGAATTTCTTTCTCGATGATTTTCAGGAAACTGTCCTGCGGGCCGAACAGGGATTGCGCTTCTCCCGCATTGTGCAAAGATATTTGAATGCTTGCAGTCTGTTCTGACAAGTAGCCTCATTCTCCTCAATTGTTTACTATCGGAAGTTCTTCCGCGATTCTCTCTTCCACCTCAAACAGCACTTTCATATAAACTTTACCATTCTCTTTCTTCTCATGCAAAATTTTTTGACTTTTGATGACGCTATCAGCACCGTAACGCGCCAAAATATCGCTCTTAGCCCGCGTCAATCCTTCCGCCCGGGCAGCCTCCGGAGTAAGCGCTTCAGCGGTTGCCTTGATCTCCAGCTCCTTCTCGGTCATCAGGCCCAGCGGCAGCTGCAAGGTGCGCCACGACAGCATATCGGGCTCTGTAAGCGTACGTGATTTCGCAAACCCGGAGTCCCCGTAGCCCCACAGCTGAATCGCCCACTTGCCGAGAACGAGATAAGTGCGGTCCTTGCGTTCTCCTGTATAAGCGCTGCCCGTCCTTTTGAGCGGCACCTCCAGATTATATTCATGCCACACCAGGCCTTTAACCTCGCCTTTGGCAACTACGAACTCTGTATTCTCCTCGTCACCCAGCGCTCCCGAGATGAGGATGTCCCCTTTTTTGACCCGCGAATTCCGGCTGACCACCGGTCTGCCCTGCTCCGCATAGATTTCGGTCACGACCGCATCCGTGCGGCTGATGAGATGGCGCTGGCTGAGCAGCGGTTTATTCTCCGGGCGGTCGGCTTCGACGACCTGAATGGTAATGCTCGTCCCGGTCCGGTGGAACCCGGCCCATGTCAAGCCCGGAACCAGACTGGTCAGCCCCCGGGACAGCTCGTCCGACTCCTGCATGCGCCAAATCCACTGAAACGGGTATACCCCTTCCTGGCGTGCGGCTTCGAGGATGTCTTCGGTCGGAATGCGCGTATTCCCTTCAACCTTGACGCTCCAGATCATCGAGGAGAGCAGCAGCAGACCCACACCGAAGATGAGCATTCCTGCGGCAAAAAACTTCCGTCTCCACAAGCGTGCGATGCTGAACGGAAGTCCGTTCCTGGCTGTAACATGCATGCGGCAGCCTGTCTTTTTGAGGAGCGGGCGAAGCCGGAAAAAGTCATCCAGCAGCAGATTCAAAGAAGCGCCGTCCCCGGCAGGCCTCACATCCCAGATGATGATGCCCGCTCCAGTTACAGCATTAATGAATTTCTCCACCTGCGGTCCGCTCACATGCAGTGTAACGAACCCCCGCAGTGATGACAGAGGCGGCTCTTTCATGGATTCTCCCCACTTTCCTTATATCTGATTTCACCGATAGTTCCAATGACGGCAAGCTCCTGGCCCAGAATATTGCGGATGACCAGCCCCTCGCCGGAAATCTCCAGAACGCCTTGGGTTAATGCCAGCCTCAGCTGCTCCGAAGAGAAATGCAGCACGCCGCGGTGGTTCTCAATATACAGCTCCTTATTGCCGATCAGGGTGATCCGGGGCATCTCCTGCAGCACATCCTGCGGAAGATCCAGTACCCCGTTTGTCCATCCCCGCAGCCTGCGGCCGATACGGGTCATAAGTAGACGCTCCCCCTTCCTGCCTTCTGTACACCTTATGCGGTGGAGCTTCTGTTTATGAGAAGAACTCACACGTATCGTCCGGCCAAAAACAGAAAAAAGCCTGAATCCCATCCTGTTAAGGAATTGATCCAGGCTTATGTGCAGCATAACATGTTGATTGATAAGCTCAGGCATAGTCTTAGCGCCGCGTGGAATGCGGCTGGCGGGCACGGGGCGGACCCAGTATCTCCGCCCACATCAGGCCGCTTCGCAGCGCGTCACGGTCGCCTGTGAGCGGATGGACAGCATATGCCGATGATGCTGCATCTCCGTCCTCCCCGCCTGCTTCGGAGCCCGCAGACGGGACCGCAGCCGCCATTCCGTCGAAGGCAGCCTGCAGCTTCTCCAGCTCCCGCTCCATACGTTCTGTGCGGGCCTCTACGCTGTCCAAGTCATCGGCCTGCTCCAGTGATACGCCTTCGCCTGTCTCGTCATCGGAAGATAGCTGCTCAGCCTCAGCCCATGCTGGCGGAGAAGGGGCCTCCTGCATATCTGGCTGCGGAGCAGGCCGGTCCGGGCCCGCCCTTGTCCCGGCAGGCGCCGGGAAGCCGCTGCCCGGCTGTTCCGCGCGTCCGGCCTTCCGGCGGCGGGGCAGCATATTGCCGGTATCCCCGCCGCCGCCAAAGGTAGGCATCCCCCCGCGCGGAACTGACTTGTCTTTGTCTCTCTTTTTGTTCAGACGGGTAATGATCGCAAAGCCCGCAAGCACCAGGAAATAGACTACGCCGCTCATGGAGGCTCACCTCCCTTTATTTATGGGGCGGACGGCTGCTGTCGTCCCCATCGTTTAGTTTGCCAAGGGAGCCTCGCATCTGCGTGTCCGCCTCGATGTTTTTAAGATTCATATAATCCATCACACCAAGCTTGCCGGAGCGCAGCGCTTCGGCCATCGCCAGCGGAACCTGGGATTCGGATTCAACGACCAGCGCCTTCATCTCAACCACGCGGGCCTTCATTTCCTGCTCATGGGCAACCGCCATCGCCCGGCGTTCTTCAGCCTTCGCCTGGGCGATGCGCTTATCCGCTTCTGCCTGCTCAGTCTGAAGGTACGCACCAATGTTCTTGCCTACATCCACATCTGCAATATCTATGGACAGAATTTCAAAGGCCGTCCCTGAGTCGAGACCCTTGGATAAAACGGTGCGGGAGATAGAATCCGGATTCTCAAGCACATCTTTATGCGAATTACTGGAGCCGACTGTGGTTACAATCCCCTCGCCGACGCGGGCAATAATCGTCTCTTCGCCCGCACCGCCGACCAACCGGTCGATATTAGCCCGCACCGTCACCCGTGCTTTGACCTTGACTTCAATCCCGTTCTTGGCCACAGCCGCAACAATCGGCGTCTCAATGACACGCGGGTTAACACTCATCTGAACTGCCAGCAGCACATCGCGTCCGGCCAGATCAATGGCGGCGGCACGTGTGAATTCCAGCGGAATATCCGCTCTCTGGGCGGCAATCAGCGCGTTCACTACCCGGTCTACATTCCCTCCGGCCAGATAATGGCTCTCCAGCTGATTGATATTCAGCCCCAGCCCGGCCTTGGTCGCCTTAATCAGCGGATTGACAATCCGGCTCGGTGTTACCCGGCGCAGACGCATCGCTACCAGCGTGATAATGCTGATTTTGACCCCGGAGGCCCAGGCAGACACCCACAGCATGACCGGGAAGAAGCTGAAGAAGACGCTTAGAACAACAATCACAGCTACCGCGATCAGCAAAAAAGTAATCATAGATGCTTCTAACATACGCTTACCTACCTCCGATATTTTGATAGACAAAATTTATTTCGCAGCTTCCTTCACTACCACACGGCCGCCCTCAACCTTCACCACGGACACGGCCGTCTGCGCCTCGATGAACCCGCCTTCAGTCACCACATCTATCCGCTCGCCGCCAATCGTGGCGGTTCCTGCGGGACGCAGCGGGGTTACGCTCATGCCGGAGGCACCGATCAGACGTAGCTTCTCCGGGACAGGCACAAAGCCCTTTTCTCTGGTAAGACTATCCTGAAGGATGAACCGGTTCCAGATTCCGCGCTCCTTGAAGACCACGGCAACAATCACGATGACCACCGCTGCTGCGGAAAAAGCAATGCCCAGGCTGAACAGCGCATGCGTAAAGCTGTAAGCAGCCCTTACAACACCCGCCACCAGACTGATGGACCCGAGTATCCCCAAAATACCGAAGCTCGGCACAAACAGCTCCAGAATGAGCATCACCAACCCCAGAATGAACAGCAGCAGCGTCTCCGCCCCGGCGAAGCCGGCCACATAGTTGCCGAAGAAGTAGAGGGCGAACGCCAGCGTACCGACAATTCCGGGCACCCCAAAGCCAGGCACCAGCAGCTCGATGAACACACCGGCGATACCCACGAAGAGCAGAATGGTCATGACCACCGGATGGGTCAGAAATTGCGACATTTTCTCCGCACCGGTATGCTCAATGCGAAAAATGTCGTCTGTCGAGTATCCCAGCCAGGTAATCGCCTCCTGCTCCGTTTCTGCAATCCGGTCAGCGTAACCGGCCTGAAGCGCTTCGTTGCTGCTCAGAGCGATAATCTCCCCCGCCTGCTTGTTCACACCCAGCTCCGGGCGGTTAACTACCAGATGAACATCCATCATGCCGGCAGCCACTTCAGGATCACGCCCGTTCAGCGAGGCGGCTCCGATCATTTTGGATTTCCAGTACGATACCATCTTGGCGTCTTCCACGGTCTTCCCGTTCATGTCCACCAGCGAAGCGGCCCCGATCATGCCGCCCGGCTTCATGATAATAGCCCCGGCGTTCAGCGCGATATAACTGCCTGCGGAAGCTGCGTTGCCTTTGATATAGGCTACCACCGGGATCTTACTGTCTCTGACCAGGGTACCGATTCTTTCGGCGGAATCCACCCGTCCTCCAGGTGTATCGATCTCCAGAACAATCAGAACCGCGCCGTAATTGGCCGCCTCCTGAAAGCCCCGTTCCAGAAAGCTCTGCAGACCCCGCTCGATCTCCTGATCCACTGGAATGATGAATACGGGTCCATGTTTGACTGCGGCTGACGAAGATGATGCCTCAGTAAAAGCTTTGGCGTCCAATAGTAATATGAATAGCAAAAAGATGGAATAAATAGCCCATGTGGTGAGTTTTCGAAATATGCGCAAAATATAATCCCTCCTTTCTCCCAAAGTTTAAATTTGCATATAACCCATTGTGCCTAGATTCTAGAATTACGCTTCAATGGGACTATGCAGTGCAACGCTACTCCTCAATATCCGCTATCTTAACAGATAAACCAAAAAGACAACACATAAGCTACGGCTTACGTCTTGTCTTTTAGTATTGCACAAATTGTCTAATTTGGCCTGTATTCCATAAGAATTAAGTGATTAGATTACAGCTTCCGTTTTTCATATAGAAAGTCCTATCACAGATGTCAGCAACTTTCTGATTATGTGTTACGATAATGATTGTTTTTCCTTGTTCGTTTAACATTCTAAACAGTTTTAGAATGTCATCTTCGGTTTCTTCATCCACAGACCCAGTTGGCTCATCAGCAATGATTACTTTGGGTTCCTGGACAATAGCTCTTGCTATGGCAACCCGTTGTGTCTCACCTCCCGACAATACTTCCACCGGACTATACCCTATATTGCTAATATGAAGAGCAGCAAGCACAAATGAAACCTTTTGCTTAATTTGAGATTTAGAGTGTTTGCTATACTTTAACGGTAAAGCTATATTATTAAAGACATTTTTACCATGGATAAGAACTGAATTTTGAATGATGTAACCGATATTATGTTTTCTAAAATTTGCAGCGTGGACAACATTCAATGCCAGTACATCGGTACTGCCAAAATAGTAATTTCCACAATCTGCTTGCTCCAGCCCGGCCAATATATTCAGAAGTGTGCTTTTGCCAGACCCGCTTCTCCCCATAATAGCGACCATCTCGCCATCATGGATTTCCAAGTTCACATCTTTAAGCACATCATTTCTATGGGAACCGCTTAGGAAGGATTTCTGCAGATGAGAAACTTTAAGCACATTCTTCACTCCATCCGTTTTATATATTTATTGAAATCAATATGTTTAAACCACCAAATAATCGGAAGGGCTGATATAAGCGTGAGAGTCAGCATTGAACCCGTGATTACTAGTATTAATAAAAGCATTGAATTGTCTATTAAGAGCTTATAGGCCAACATCACTATAAAACCCGGTAACACAACAACAATGATAAGTTCAGTTAAATAAAAAAAGATCAATTGATTTATTGTGGCTCCGCAGATCAAGTGAATCATCATATTTTTTAGTTGTTGACGCATTTTCTCCAGTATCAGTAATGTGATACTAACAGCGCATATCACATAAAGGACACTGGCTACTATTGATAACCATTTTGTGCTTATCTGATATGTGGCAAGCAAAAATTTCAACGGAAGCTTATGTGTTCCCAATACTTCCGTTTCATGAAAATCAGATAACTGCTTCACTTCTTCAAGCTTATTTACTATTGTATATTCATCATCCATAGTAAAAATATGGCCATTGACAATTTGCATATAATGTTTCTTTTGAAACGAAAAATCATCTGGAGTAGTGGGAGCTGGAAATGTTTGGGCCGGCATCACAATATATCGGTCCAAAAACATTTCCGGGAATTGAGAATTAAATACCATTGTGTTTGAGGGAAGAAATCCTTTGACAACTAATTCAAAATCCTTCATCAGATAATTTGCCTTCAATAAGCCGCCAATTTTGTATTTTGACTTATAATCGGCACCGAGTAGGACTGGAATGGTATGGTTATCGGTATTGTTGAAGTCTTCCTGCTCGAATGGCTGCCCAATGTCCACTTCTATATTGTATTTCTTAAAAGCATGTGAGTTCATTTGAACCGCTTTGGAGGCATAAAAAGGACCATTGCCAAACATTGAGAACGGTTTGCTTGACCTACCCTCTTCATATGCATACATAAACTTCGGTTCCCACTCAACTTCCTCCGGCAATATGGCTATGGACTGATTAAATAAATAAATATATTGATCCTCAAAATGTTCATTTAAGTTCCGATACAGTGTGATAGCATTCACTAGAAACTCAGGCCGGTTGGTATAGTCCTTCATAGCCTCATCTTCAAGAAGAGTATCCGAGAGCTGATAGTCATTCATCTCTGACAGGGAGCTGACCTCTGATGATTGTTCATGAAGTGTCGAAGACTGTACAAAAAGGAGTGAAACTACACAATAAAATATGAGAAGTTGTATAAGGAGAAGAGCTGTTACTGCTTTTTTTCGAAATAGACTCTCCTTAACTTCACTTAAGATTATTCTCATCGATATGTTTTTCCTTTCAGCGTTATCCGCTTGGCCACTTGGACGTAAAATATCCACACCACTAATGCAGATGATATCAAAACAGCTAACAATCCTATCTCTAACCCTTGTATGAATATGAATAATGAATACCGATTGAAGGTCAGAGAAAGTTTGAAGAACAACACACTACCTGTCCCAACAAAGATGTAACAAACAAGTGCTATAGCCATATAGGTGCTCAGAATTCGTCTTCCGATAGTTTTAAGTGAAATTCCACATTGCCAAAGAACTAAAATCTCACTTTTTTTCCTATTCATCCAAAAAAAAGCAGAAATAACACTGGTACTAAATAACAAAATAATGAAGATAAAAGTAACCATTAATTGCTGCGTTCCAATATCCATTGCCCTTACAGTGCCGCTATCTCCCCTGTCGAACACATGAATAGGCAAATCATTCTGAAGAAGGGGGAGCTTCAGATCAGAGGTGATTGGACTATGAGCTATATTCATCACATATACGGTTGAGTCCATGAAAGAATCCGATTGCAAAGAGTCAAGATTCACCAATACCGTATTATCTAGCTTTGATGAATAGGAAGCGCCCATGATCCCAATGACCTTGTAACTTCTCCCTGCAAAAGTATAATAAAGCTCATCCGCTTTTTCCAATAGATCGGTTCCATCAATATTCTTACCAATTACCGCCAGATTGTCATTATTATAAAAATCTGCATCATTAAAGAACCTACCCTCTGCAAGTGGTGGATCATAAGTACTTTTATTAAAATAAATTGCGCGAACCTCTTGCCAACTTCCATTTTTTTCAACGGATCCAAGTTCGGAAAATATTGTATAATCATCTGAGGTCTCAATCTCACTCCAGTTAATTTCAGCAGCCTTTTCTTTTATGGTGAAAAATATACTATTTTTAGTATACAAGCCTCTTGATAATTGATTCAATTCATTATGTTGGACTTGATAGTAATTGAAGACGACAACAATCAAGCTTAATAAAATAAATAAAGCAGCAATTAATAGAGTATTTATATTGCACAACCGGTATTTCTCCATATCTTATTACCTTCTTTACTAAATAGAGAGATTGCAAAAAATAAAAGAGCAATCTCTCTGTTCTCAAATTATTATACTTTATTATTGCTTGTCAGTCTTTTCCATAATAGGTTTTTGCCGCCCAAATAGCATCTGCGTAAGGAGATACAGCTGAAGTATCCACATATCCCCATTGTCTGCCGCTGTCAGTCAAATCCGTTGAAAAAGGCCCTTCCATTCTTGCCCGGGAATAATGATAAGTGTCTTTCCACCAAGTAGTGCATGCAGCCCGTTCGAATCCCCACTTGTTGGACTCCTTCCAGCCATTATGCACCCTAACCACTTCTGCAGCTGGCGACACTCTGGAGCTACTTGTTGAAAAGTTGCCCTCCTTTTCACTCCACCCTCCGGAAACAGAACTGTCATTTAAACTTGTTGTAGCCAGAGCAGATCCAGAAACCCCCATCAAAACAACAAATCCCGCAATAAATGGAATCACACTTTTTTTATTCAACCTTTTTCCTCCTTTACCATTATGATTAAATTTTTAGGTTCTATATGTATATTACATAAAAGATATAAGATCACATGAATTCATGATTTATATATATTTTTCTGACAAAATATATACGGATTGTTATCAAATTATCTCACAGCATTCTTTAATCTTGTCTTTAAGCTTGCTCTTGATTCTATAAATTCTTGTAGTCACTGCACTATTGGAAATACAATACTTCTCAGACAAATCCGCTATGGATAAACGATTTCTAAAATAATCATGATAAAGCGCGTATTCCTTCTTGTTAAGAGTACTTAATACCTGCTGACTTAACTCTTTGATGTCATATACTTCTTCCAAACAGGCAGCCAGTTCATCGTTATCACTTACAAGTTTTAATTTATCATCAAACACAATTTCATATTTTCGCTTGAGATACATCCCCCGATAACTATTAAGCACGAGATTTTTTGCTGTAACATACAGCCAACCTTTTACATTGGGATGACTTTGGAGCTTGATAAGCTGCTTGCCGGCCTCAAGAAAAGTTTTTTGGGCACACTCTTCGGCGATATCGGTGAGTTGTGAATGTCCTTTAGTTAATCGGGTGCAATATTTGTAGATACTCTTGATGTTCTGTTCGCAGAGCTGCTCATAGAACACATCTCGTTGCTTTCTTTTCCACAATACCCTCTCCCCCTTATCCACTTTCCGGACTTTTTGAAGCGATTCCAAAAACACTAATATTTATCAATATTTATAAATAATACTAATTAATTATAGCTTTTATAATTATATTTTTCAATTACATTTTAGTAATTTTTTTGTGATTTATCTTAATGCAACTGATGGAAATCGATTATCTTCGCTTATAACTTAAATCCATATTCCTTCAAGTTCATCTTATTTATATAATAGATTGTTTGTTCCTTAAATCTGAAACTCATTACAGGTTCATCGATAAGTTTTCGGATAATATATTCTTTGAGGTCGTACATGTAGAGCCTGTAACCATCTTTACGATTCACAAAAATCAATTTATTATCTTCCAGTAAAAAGTCCCTTGTTACTATGTCCGGAATTGTTGTTTTAGTTTGTGTTACGGCATCATATTTGATGACATATGAATTGTTGACATAATAGACGGTACGGCCGTCAAATGCTAAGCTGCTGATAGGCGAAATGCGCAAAACAACCTTCATGGTTCCGGTTGATCGATTGATGCTTCTAATTTCTTCAGGTCCAATAAAATAAATATTTTTATCATCCAAGAAAAACGCCTGTATAGAGAAAAAGAAAGCTGATTCATAATTCCCCATCTTCTTTGCATCTATAAAGAACCGTTCTTCCGAATTTAGGTTTTTTTCGAAAATAACTTTTTCATTAAAGTTATCCATGTCCACTTGGACAATAGAAAACCATTTCTGCTCTTCAAACCTCCTTTTTTTTTCCGAATCATATTTCATGTAATACACATAGCTGCCTGTGCAAAATAATGAATTCTGCACTCTGGTCAAAGCTGATGTAGCGTTGCGCATAAACTCATTCTTCTTGCCTGTACGTTTGTCCTCAAATACAGTGAGAATGTTATTCAAATCAGTTTCGTCCAAGTAAAATCGGTAATTATTATTCTCACATGAACTCCTGGTAGAAAAGTTATATGTAGTACTCTGCTCCGAATAGTCGGAAGAAGTACAACCGGATAATAAAGTGACTGATAACCATATTAACAATGGAATACTGAACAATCTCCCTCGAAATCGCCCTGTCTTAATGCTCCATGCATTACTGCGCAGGATTACAATCATTAACAACATAATAAAGATGAGAAGTAAGCTAATCCCTAGAACGATACCCAATGTTGTTAGAGACACTTCCCGGAACACTGCAGTGAGTTGATCATTAAACGGGTCACGTCTGTACTCATCCCCACGAAGATAACCAGTTGACACTAGAAAGCCAAGTGGAGTTGGTATGTTATATTTGCTAGATTCTAATGGAAGTCCATAATAGGGGATTAGAAGGATTCCTGTGCAGGTAAAAAGAGTAAACGCGTAACGTTTCATACACACGGAGACAAACAGGATTAACAAAGCCAAATATAAACTGCCAAACACCTTGCCTGATGTCACCCACAGAAAAGCTTCAAACAATGTGCATTTTTTTTTGGATTCAGCAAAATAGGACAAGCTCTGCAGTGGATAATTCCCGTGTTCCAGTCCATATTTCAATTGAAAAAAAACAAACTCCATATATGACATCAACAGACTCAGCAACGCAACCGACAATAACGCCATACAAATCTTGCATACACTCTGTTGGAAGGTCCCTTTTCGCACTGTCAGAAGCAGCATATCCATCTTGTTTTCGTACTCATAACAATACACAGGCGCTACCAGCAGCACCACCAACAATACCCAGAGCAAATCCAAGGTATCATTGGATAGTAAGCCATCCCAGCCATTTCTATATAGAAAATACCTGTCTGCCGGATGTTCACGTATGTATGTATATTGGTCATAAATCAGTTCGTATCCCCTTTCGTTTTGCAGCACCCGTTCAAGAGGTAAGGTTCCTGCAAGAAATTCCGCTTCTTCAATGACACCGTCGTAATAATCTTCAGTCATCTTCTGCTGCAATGTTTTCGCATTAGCTATCCTTTCGGACTCTTCCAAAATGAATTGTTCGGCAATTTCTGAATACGATCCTTGAACCTCCTTAAGATACGAAAAATAGTGCGGGTAATTCATCTCGATATCAGCGTTCACTGGTTTATCCATCAAAAACAGTAGGAGTGCTTTCAAGAAAAGTAACAGCAGAATAAAATGTAAACCTTTCTGCAAAAGAAATATTTTCTTTAATTCATATAACGAAGTTGACACGTTTCCGGCTCCCCTTCAGCATTGCATTCTTTTTTACACTTAATTTGATGCCGTATAGAAATACAAGCCCCCAAGACACTGTCAATACACCAGCAGCGATATAGCTAGGTATTGGATAGCCCAGCAAGGCAATAAATTCTGCTTTTCGAAAAAGATCTCGGTTGACCACCAGTACCAATGGGTTGAGAAGTTTCAATAGCATATGTCCTGGGCCTGCAAAAGCCTCTTGCATATAGGTGCAGACATTTATCAATGCAAGTCCTGAGAGAAAGGGAATCAGAGCATTTCGGAATAAGTTAGAAATGAATAAAAACGACAAGCCTGCTACAATCACTCCCATTGTTTTTAAAAATGAGTATAAAAGTGCATATTGGCCAAGACTTATGTTTAGCGGCGTATGGACAAAATCCTCTAAAGCATACAGCGGAGACGAAGAACCACCCTTTGATCCATATATTAAATAAAATGTCGTGTAATCAAGGAACCAAAACCACATTGAAACCAAACATATAAATAATCCTGATGCCCACAGCTTGGCGTAAAGGATTTTGAAGCCTCCTGTCTTAGTCGTCATTAGCAACGAGTCCATCTCTGTTTCCTTCTCTGATAAAAAAACACCAATAAGCCCATACATACACAGCAGTAGAACCAGAAGCGATGAAAATTCATATTGAACATAACATCTATACATTTCTTTGTCTGAAAAACTGGTAATATCTCTCCCATGAAATATTCTTGCAATCGCTTCATTTTTTCTAGACTCGTATAAATTGCCGAAAGATTTAAAAAAAGTTGAATTCTCCTTTGCTTTAATTACCACATTAGAAGCGTAAGCTTTATAATCGTAGTTGTATTTCATTGGATAAACAAAGCAGTAGCGAAAAAAATTCCAGTCCTCATACACATTGCTTAACCAAGTACCTTCAGGACGGTAAGTGAAACTCAGTGTATGTTCTGCAGTCTGATTTTCCATTGGTTGAAATATCGTCATGAGCTGTTTTATTTTCGCATTTGTGATTCTCCCGCCAAACGTATGATATTGCTCAGCATAAAGTTCCTTCCAACCCGGATTGGAAAGCAGAGCTTCCCTTTCATAGATACTGTATATTTTCCCAATATTCATAATTGAGAAAAGCAATATCGCTATGATGATGGTCCCTTTACGAAAGTGCTTTTGCCATTCATAAGAAATCAACTTTACCATTGGGCACTTTCTCCAAAATAATATAGGAATACATCTTCAAGATTGCCCTGCACATTTACTGCACTCTCATCAGGCTTCGCGTCATCAATGACACGAAGTTGAATCTTTTCTCCCATCCGCAGCATATTACTTATTCTGAGTTGATGAAGTTGCCTGTCTAAAATGTGATCCGTTGCTGATACTGTCCAGACCTTCCCTGCCAACCCATCAATCAATGCTTGAGGTGTGTCCTGCTTAAGCAACCTCCCGTTCTTTAGCAAGATGACCTGGTTAGCAATAAATTCGATATCTGAGACGATATGTGTGGCAAGCAAAACGATTCTGTTCTCAGAAAACTTGGTAATCAGGTTACGAAAGCGGATACGTTCCTGCGGATCTAGACCTGCAGTTGGTTCGTCAAGAATCAAAATAGCGGGATCATTAAGCATTGCTTGAGCAATGCCGACCCGTTGGAGCATCCCCCCAGAGAGTGTACCGATTTTCTTATCCTCGGCCGAGCTCAAATTCACGACCCTTAACAGCTCTCTGGATCGCATTGCACCTTTATTTTTAGGAATCCCCTTTAGGACACACATATAATTAAGAAAATCAATTACTGTGAAATTTTTGTAGAATCCAGGAAATTGAGGTAAATACCCAATATGATTTAAAAAATGTACACCCAAGCATCTCGCATCTATACCATCAATTAAGATTTTGCCCTTATCGCTTTTCTGAATACCGACTAAAATTTGAATAAGTGTAGATTTTCCCGCACCATTATTCCCCAACAACCCGTAAATTCCATTCTCCAATTGTGCTGAAAAATCCTTTAGTACATATCTCCCTTTATATTGTTTGGAAATCTGGTTGATATTCACTTTCATATGCCTGCTCCTTTGTAAAGCAGCAGGGATGGTGTCTTTTCCAGAATAATTACGTCATCATAAAAATCCTCAGCGTTTAAAGGAACTGATACCACATAAAAAGTACTAAAGTCCCCCAGCTGATCCAGATTGATTTCAGCACTCAGCACCTCAAGATTCCCCTTAGTTAGTGCCATTGGAAAGGAGACCCCATCTTGGCTCTCCAAAGGCTTATGATTAAGGTAAATTGTATTTCTGTAGGAAACCCCAGGATGACCAAACAGTTTAAAGGTTATTTGAAGAAGGCCACTGTTCTCCACCTTTAAGTTATCATGTCGTATTAACCCGTCCACATACAATTCGCTGAACACCTTGGAATCTAACGTTTCAATAGCTATCTTTTCAGACCTGCCATGACTCACTAACAATTCCTGAGTCACACGCTCTGTGGATTGTCTGACATTCAATAATCCAGCCTGCTTTGAGCTGAGAGGGACAGCCCACTGTTCCGTATCTTTATTGAAAAACACTTCACCTCCGGCTTCCAGAATCGTCTGGTAACCCCCATATGAAGCGGTTACCTTCATATCCGGTATAAAGGATGGATTGTAGACACTAACGAACTTAATTGGCAGGAGTTCTCCCTTTTTCCCAGTGATGGGAGTGAACGTAAAAGTAAATGGAGTAGCCTTATTTTCCTCTAGTTCAAAAATGTGCATATACTCATAAGCAGTCCCTGAAGAATCCAATTTGTAAGGCTGTGGTAGTCCGTCAATAAATAAAAGGAAGCCCACATTTCTAGCCTTTCCTGATGCATTAACGCTATAATCGATTTTCAATTCTCCTCCATTATACTGGATAGGTAATACTCTCCCAGCTTCATCAGCCTGCAAATTAACAGCATAATGATTTATACTTCCTAAAACCACATTTTTTTCATCCATCTCAAATGGATTCTGAGGCAAGTTGTCTCCCGAATTACTCACTACAATATCAGAAGGATTTATATGGATAGGGTCTGGCTTGTCCGAAGAACAAGCTGTTGCCAATAATAACATTCCGAAGATTGATGTAATGTATATATACCTCCAGATTTTTTTCATACTTTTCATTCCCTTCTTGTGATACGAAATCAAGAGGATTTCGTCATTCAGTTTGCTTGTTTTCCATTTTAGCGATGAGCAGCAGATAGAGAGTCAATCTCTACCTGCTGCCATAAACATATTTTTTTGTGTTTTATTACTCAGTTTGTGATGTTGGTGTAAGTATACACAGCAGATGCTCCATATGTGTTTCCGCCCTGTACTCCATGCGTTCCATAGACTGCATAGGCATTTGAAGGCATCGGGGCTAAATTGTCAAAGAACGTCGTCGCCCCTCTTGTGCTATTAACTTGAGCCTTCGTGCTTATAGTAATGCCGCTCTGGTTTTGAACTGTCCCTCTTATTGTCAAGTAAGCGTTATCATTATTGTGGCTTACAAGAGTGTGGAAATATGAACCATAATAAGCTGCCGATAAAACACCTGTTAGCGTCCCATAACCTGTTGCATTTTTAACGGCAGAATCATCTGCAAAGACTGGTGCTGATAGCAGGGACAAACAAGAGGCAGTAGCAGCAATGCGAACAATCATCTTTTTGGTAAATTTCATATGAACTCCTCCTAAAAATAATATTTTTTTGTTCACCTTCGTCACAATACCTCTATTGTTTCATATATCCAACCAACTCCCCACATATCGGAACACTGATGTCAGAGCACAATATTTTTTGTTGAACTCTCTAAGTCGTTTCCGAATTATTGTTAAGGGCAAACAAAAAAACCCTTATTTATAACATTACATTAATGATAAGAAATCACATTATTCTACATATTTTGTTAAGATTTTCTCAAAATACTCAGACTAAAGCAATTAGAAAGGAGTTATGTAAGTTTTTCACAAGGAGAAGATTATAAAAAAAGAAAACACCCCTAATGAAAGGGGTGCTAGCGTTATATTATTGCAGAAATTGCTGAACCGCCTGGTTCACGAGTTTACCATCGGCGCGACCTTTGACCTTAGGCATCAGTGCACTCATCACCTTACCCATTTCACTTTTCGAAGAAGCACCGGTTTCCTGGATGGTCTGTTGTACAATTACTTTAATTTCTTCTTCGGTAAGCTGCTCGGGAAGATATTTAATGATAATCTCGATTTCTGCCTTAGTACTCGCGGCAAGCTCATCGCGACCCGCTGCTTCAAATTCTTGGAGGGCATCTTTGCGCTGTTTGATCTCACGACTAAGGATATCAAGCACTTCGTTGTCGTCTAATGTTCTCTTCAAATCTATTTCAAGATACTTTATTGTAGAACGAACCATTCGAATGGTGGAGAGTCTGAACTTGTCCCTACTCTTCATCGCTTGCTTCATATCTTCGTTCAATCGTTCGCTAAGATTCATGCGTGGGTAATCCTCCTAAAACTTTCTCTTACGAGCAGCCTCAGACTTCTTCTTGCGCTTTACGCTTGGCTTCTCATAATGCTTGCGTTTCTTCACCTCAGCCAAGACACCATCCTTAGCAATGGAACGTTTAAAGCGACGAAGTGCAGCATCAATTGTCTCGTTTTTGCGAACTTTCGTTTCAGACACCAGTTTTCCCTCCCTCCGACCAGACCGTCCAAGAGCATAACAACACGGTTCATCACCTCACATTATAGGTCAAACCTAAATAAGGTGTCAACCTTCGCGTTATTCTTTTTTCAGCCAGGCTGTATATAGTTGCATTGCTTACTTAGGCATGAGAATTGGAGTTCCCGGTCAGGGCACCAAGCTTAGCTCCGCCCAGCAGATGGTAATGCAGATGCGGCACTGCCATCCCGCTGTCCGGGCCGCAATTGTTAATCAGCCGGTAGCCGGAATCAGCAATTCCCAGCTCTGTTGCAAGCTGCTGCGCTACAGCGTGAATCTCGCCGATCAGCGGCAGGTCCTCAGGCGTAACCTCGTTCATGGAAGCGATGTATTTCTTCGGGATAATCAGCACATGCACAGGGGCGGCAGGCTCAATATCGTGGAACGCCAGAATCCGCTCATTCTCGAACACCTTTTTGGATGGGATTGCACCTTCGATAATTTTGCTGAATACAGTTTCCATACCACGCTTCCTCCCAGAAAATTTGTAATGCAGAAGCTTGCATCCGGCACTTTCCGCAGCACGGGCTGAGATAACAGACACGAACACAATCCCATTCGTGTACCGGCCACCCGGTACTCATAGGAGATCACCCACAAGAGGATCAAGTATCGTTCTGTTCAGCTCGAGCTCTGCGGGACGCACACGCCTGAATGTCTCTGATCGGCTTCGCGACAAATTTCAATGTATGACTCTAATCATACAGGATGTTGAGCAATTACGAAAGGCAGAAGGCTATTATTCCGGCAAAAACAGTTGCTTGGGGGGCGGCTTATGCTGGGATTGTGAGGGAAACTGGGAGGGCAGGCTGTATTATAACAGGCCGGGCAGACATTGTGATTGTGTTCGGTTTTTCGCGTACAATTGTGTTTGAAACCAAAAAAAGACAAAAAAAAAGAAACACCCTTCACAGCTCATATAAGCTGCTTCGGCGGCGGACGTATGAGAAGGAGTAATTCCCTGTCATACGTCCGCCGAGGTGTTTCAAATAATGTCGGCTTAGCTGTATTATAACAGGGGGTTGGAGGTGTATCTGTGATTGTTATCACAACCAACCCCGTCTTTCACATTTTTTCCAAAAGAATGGTTGAACCCCCGCCGCCCTGCTCTGCTGGAACTACAATCAGCTTGCGCGGCAGGCGGGCCCGAAGTTCGGGAACATGGCTGATGATGCCCACGGACAGCTGGTCATTATTCAGTCTCTCCAGTGAAGTAATGACGGTGTCGAGCAAATCCGGGTCCAGGGTGCCAAAGCCCTCATCCAGGAAAAAGAATTGCAGCGGATATTGTCCGCGCAGCTGAATCTGGGCTGACAGGGCAAGCGCCAGCGACAGGGAGGTCAGGAAGGTCTCTCCCCCGGATAACGTGGATACCGGACGTCTTACGCCGCCGTTCCCGTCATCCCGGATGACGAAGCCCCCGCCTGAATCCACCTCCAGCGCATAACGCTGCTTGCTCAGGAACCGTAGCCGCTGCGACGCAGCCTGGCATACCTGCATCAGCTGCTCCTCTGCAATGTACTCCACAAAAGCATTTCCGCGCAGTACGGTCTGCAGCTTGGATAGACGCTCCTGCATCGCCGCATGTCCGGCCCGCTTGTCCTCCAGCTCTACCCAGCGGATATGGCGCTGCTCCAGATCCTCCAGATCCCGCTCTGCCCGAGCACGGGCCTGAAGCGAGGCTTCATCATCCTCTTTACACCTTAGCAGCGTTTCCTGGCTCTCCTGCCATTCTTCACTGCTGAGCACCGCTCCAGCCAGCTTCACTTCAATGCTCCGCAGCTGCAGCAAGCACTCCGCCTCCTCTTCGCGGTAGGACTTCACACGTTCGGCGGCCTGTGCCCGTTCTCCGGTCTCCAGCGATGAAGCCTCCACCTCGGCGGCCGAAGCGAACGGCGAAGACTGCAGACTCTCCTCCCACTGGGCGGCGGCAGCGGTATAATGCTCCTGCGCCGATTCTGCCGCCTGGCGGGCAACCGCAGCTTCACGGGTCTGCTGCTGCGCCTTGTCCGCTGCCCGGCGGTGTTCCTGCCGGCTGCGTTCCAGCGCAGTCTGCAGCTCCAGCAATCTGCGTTCACATCCGGCCAGCAGCGCTCCGGCAGGCTGGCCGCCGGTCCCTTCACGTAAGCGCTGCTCTTTATCGCGGGCGAGCGCCTCCTTGCCTTCTAGCTGCGCATCCCACTGCGCCAGCTCCTTGTCCAATCCGGCCAGCTGCTCGTTCAGCGTCTGCACGGCGAGGCTTTTCTCGTCCAGGAACTTGACGCTGATCTCCAGCCGGCTGCGAATCTCCTCGGCGCGTTCATCCTTGCCAAGCATCTCCTGATACGTTCTTTCCGCTTCCTCCGGGACAAGCTCCGGAAAGAGACGGCTCCATTCCTCTCTTAGCTTGCTGGCTGAAGCGGCCAGCTCCTCTGCCTTGGCAGACAGCCCCTGCAGCCAGGTCTTCTCCGCTTCGGCACCTGCCGCTTCCTTGTGATAAGTCTGCTCAAGCTCCTGTAGAGAACGCTGCCAGTCCGAGGCCGCACGGCGCAGCTCTGCGGAGCGTCCCCGCAGCGCAGACAGCTGCTCATTCAAGGCAGACAACTGGCCATTCAGCGCAGATAGGGCTTGTTCGTCCGGGAGCTGCGCGGGTGCCTGGGAGTGGAGTGCGGCGTGTGAAACCGAACTATTCAGAGAGTCAGGTGCTGCATAGGAGCCGGAACCGCTTAAGAGATTGGAAGCCTCAAGAGACTCCGAAGTGTTTAAAGAATCTGCAGCGGCGTGGGACTCGGAATTGCTGAGAGTAACAGATTCGGCATTGGAGCCGGGACTACTTGAGAGCTTGGGTGCTTCTGCGGCGTGGGAAGAAATGCTTGCCGTCTTGTCCGCAGCCGGCTCTACCCCGGCTGCGCCAGCGGCGGACTGGTGCAGCGCCTCTTCGGACGCGGCTCCCGCTAGCCCAGCGAGCCACGAGCTGTCCTGCTCCAGCAGGCTGCGCAGCAGATGGCGCGCCTCCAGCGCCTGCCGGGCCTGAACGCGGACATGGCGGAGCCGGTTGTCCAGCTTCTCAGGGTCCCCCTGCTGCTGCTGAAGCGCAGGGGAGGGGTGGTGCTCACTGCCGCATACCGGGCAGGGAACCCCTTCCTGGAGTTCACCGGCGAGCGCCTGCGAGAGCCGGTGAACCTCCTGCTCCTTCAGCGCAGCCTCCAGCGCGCTGATGTGCTCCTCCAGGCGGCCGGCAGCGTCCCCCGCTGCCCCTTCGGCCGTCCGCAGCTCTTCCTGGTGCAGGGCGGCGGCGGCCAGCAGTTCCCCGCGCCCGGCATCCAGCGCCTGCCGCCGGGACCCGGCGGCGGCCAGCCGCGCTTCCGCCGCTACGAGCACCGCCGCGCGGCCCTGGCGTTCACGTTCTGCCGATTCCCGCTGGGCCTCGGCAGAACGCAGTGCCTGCAGTCTCTGCATGGCTTCCTGCAGAGACTGCCGCTCCTGGGAGCGGACCGCCAGCGGCTGCAGGCTCTGCTGCAGCTCGTGCTGTTTCTTTTGGCCGCGGGCCAAAAGCTCACGCTCCCGGGCCAGGCTCTCCCGCCCGGCGGCCAAGCCCCGGGCGGCTTCCTCGCGGCGCGCCTGCAGCGCCGCCCGCTCGCTGTGCAGCGCGCCGAGCTCGGCCTCAAGCTCGAGCGCGCGCCGGTACCGGCCCTCCTCCTCGCGAAGGGCCGGCTCGCCTGCGGACAGCGCGGCCTGGGCCGCTGCTTCCGCTTCCGCCCCAGCCGCCGCCTCCTGCACGGCAGCGGCGGCCAAGGCCTCAAGGCCCCCGGCGCGTGCCGCCCGGGTCTTCCAGGCCTCCTCCGCGCTGCGCCAAGCCTTCAGCGCGGGCAATCTCCGCTCGGCCTCGTCCGCCTTGCCGAGCTTCTGCTCCAGGAGGAGGATCTGCTCCTCCTGGGCCAGAAGAGCCTGCCGCTGCGACTCGCGGCGGGCCCGTTCCTCCTGCAGCTCGCGGATGCGGACGAAGCGCTCTGCGCGCTCCGCAGCCTCCGTGAGCCGCCCCCGGCAATCCGCCGCATGACGGATCGCCTCCTGCACACGGATGGCGGCCGCTTCCACATCTGCCTTGCCCGCGCTGCCCAGCCCCTGCTGCTCGGCTTCCAGAGCGCGCAGCGCTGCCTCGTTCTCCTTGACGCGGCGGCTCAGCTTCAGTGCCAGCCCGTCGCCGTACTGTTCCAGATGGAACAGACGCTGGAGCATCTGCCTGCGGTCCACGCCCCGCAGCGACAGGAACTCGGCGAATTTGCCTTGCGGCAGCACAACGGCCCGGGTGAAGTCATCCATCTTCAGCCCGATGTGCTCCTCGACACAGCGCGTAACCTCCGCCAGCTTGTCGGCCATCACAAAATCCCCATCCGCCTTGACCTCGATGAACCGGCTGATCGTATTGCTGACCGACTGCTCCCCGGTGCGTTTGAACTTCCGTTCCACACGATAGCGCCGTGCCCCGGAAGAGGAGGTCAGCTCGAAGGTGAAGGCCACGCTGAGCTGGTCCTCGGAATGGTTCATAATCCCCTGGGTTCCGTTCACGGCGCGCTCCACTTTGCCGTACATCGCCAGTGTAATGGCATCCAGCAGACTGGATTTGCCGCTGCCCGTCGGACCGAAGATCCCGAACAGCCCTGTCTCGGTCAAGCTGGCAAAATCAATCTCCTGCTGCGCCCGGTAACTCTGCAGCCCGGATAATTTCAATAGTATCGGCTTCAAATCAATTCTCCTCCCCTTCCGCAGCTTCATGCCGCTCTTCTTCCGCCAGCTCCAGGAACAACGCAATCAGGCTGTCATCCGGCTCCGCACCGCCGGTCTGGCGCTGATAGAACCTGCGGAACAGCTCCTGTACCGGCATGCGGGAGCGTGACAGCTCTTCCAGCTCCTGCTCCATCTGCGGATAGATTGGACGGATATGTACGATGCCTTCCCGAGACTTGCGCAGCCGCTGGATATCATTCATGGACATAGCCTCGGTGAGGCGCAGCTCCAGATCAATGAACGCCCCGGCGTCCCTGCCCTCATCCAGCCAGCCGTAGACCTCCTGCAATCCGCCCGTGGACTTCCAGTTCACCAGCGGCCGCCCGCAGGAGAGATAGATCTCCTCGAACACCGGCTCCCCGCCGGGTGCGACATCAATCATGGCCACCGACTTGGCCTGGCCTGCCTCAGAGAAGCTGTATGCCAGCGGGGAGCCGCTATAGCGGATCATCCCCTCGCCCTTGACCCGCTGGGCGCGGTGAAGATGTCCGAGTGCCGTATACTGCGCTCCGCAAGAGAGTGCCGAAGGATCAACGGTATAAGCGCCGCCGACCTGAATCGGCCGTTCAGAGTCACTCTCCACGCCGCCCAGCACATAAATATGGCTCATCGCCAGATTGACAGTCTGCGGGGTGAACTCGCGTCCAAGGAGATTCATCAGCCGCCCGACCCGGGCGCTGTAAGCCAGCCGCAGCTCAGCCTCTCCGCTGTCCCCGGCGAGCAGCTCGCCCAGCCGGGCTTCGGAGGGGTAAGGGAGCGCAGCGATTTTGGCAACCTCGCCGGTTCTGGTCGCATGCACTGTGACCGGCTCCGAAGTCGGCAGTCCGACGAGCGTAATCCCCTGCCTGCGGACAAGCGGGGACACGGAAGCTACGCGCTCCGGCTGGTCGTGATTGCCCGAAATGACCACCAGCGGACGGCCGTTCGCTGTCAGTCTGGCCGCCGCATCATAGAACAGCTGCTCAGCCGCAGCCGGAGGATTCACCGAATCATAGACATCCCCCGCCATCAGAATCAGATCCGCCCCGGAGGAATCGGCAATCTCCACCAGCTCATCCACGAACTGCTCCTGCTCCTTCTGCCGGCTTCGTCCCTCCAGCGTCCGCCCCAGATGCCAGTCTCCCGTATGCAATATGCGCATTTCCGCCCTCTTTTCCCCGCCTGTCTGCGGCAATCATATATAAAAAGCACTTAAGATTTGAACTCAAAGCTCGGCCGTCACTGCGTTGAATCTTTGGACTTCCGACCGCTGTTGTTCCCTGATTGATTTCATTGATCTTGGCCAGTAATGCTGCACGAAATACAACCTTCCTGCGATAAGCACCTGTCTTATACTGGAATTGTTGCAATAAAAGCAGCATTCCCCCTGCTTAACGCCGATGTACGGAGCTATTCTTGTATTTCATACAGCAATCCGATCCAACACGCAGCAATGTCTACACCCAAGCTGTAATAAGTACAACATTTCGCATCATTCCAATGAACAGACCACAGCCATTTATTAGTCTAAAGGCCCGCTCAGCACCTTACATCCGCCGCAGCTACCGCAACCCTTCCCCGCCGCTCACAACCTCACCGCATGTCCGCCGTCGAAAAAGTACAGCCATATCTCGCTGACCGGCTCCCCCAGAATATCCAGCAGCGCCTTGCTGTACAGCTCCAGCTGGAAACGGTATTTGTCCGACAGCTGTGTAAGCCCGTCTCCGTGCGGAGGGATATGATCTGTTTTGTAATCAAGCAGAATCAGCCGCCCCTCTTCCCGGAACAGGCAGTCGATCACCCCTTGAATTAGGACCGTCTCCGCAAAATCACCGCCGCCCTGCTCATTCGCAAGTCCGGCAGCCGCTTCATCCAGATAGTCAAGCCCCCGGTAGGCTTCACCGGCTGGCATCGTGTAACTGAAGGGCTGCTCTCTGGTCTTCCAGGCAGAGTGGAGGAGTCTGTGGCCCAGCTCACTCCGGCAGAACTGCTCGACTTCCTCCAGCACCACCGCGTCCTTCTGCTCCCTGCTAAGGATAGCAAGCCCTACAAGACGCGCAAGCGTAGCTTCCAGCACAGACCGGTCTACCGGCTCATCCAGGAGAATATGCTGCATCACCGTATGGTAAGCCGTTCCGCGCTCGGCAGGAGTAAGTCCCCGCTTTTCCATGAATTTCGGCCGCTGGAGATGCAAGCTGTCCCTATATCCGCGTTCGTTCCGTTCGTCCGGTCCGCCCGGGAGCTTCCGCTCCTCCAGCTGGTCGTAAGACGGCTGCTCCTGCATCGACAATAACCCCTTGAGTTCAGTGACCGAGGTCTTAGCAGGGATGTTTGACGCTACCGCATACCGGTAAGTCCAGCCTAGTCTCTCCACAATTTGCGCTGCCGCCGGGGTCTCAGGTGTTGACACCGCCCTGCCCCTGCGGAGCGCCTCCAGAATCATCCGGCGTTGTTCATTCTTGTCCTGATCGCCGTCCCCGGCAAGAAATGCGCCCGGGCTAAGCTCAGCTGCACCAGTCACCGTAATGCTCCAGTTCGACTCATCCCCATGCAGAACCGTGGACACTGGTCCCTCACTGCCTGCCAGCTTACGCAGAATAGCAGCGGCAGGATGGCGGATCAGCGCCGGTCCCACCCAATCCAGATAGCTGCGGCCCCGGGCCAGCAGGTGATCTGCCAATAGCAGCTCCTCACGGCCCTGCATCGTTGCCCAGCCGGACACCGTGCGCGGCAGATCCCTGACCGTGCCGACCAGAATCATTTTGTCGCGCGGACGGGTGAGTCCGACATAGAGCACGCGCATCTCCTCGGCGAGCAGCTCCAGCCGCGAACGGCGGTTAATCGCCAGATAGGGCAGCGTCGGGTAGCTGACCCGGGTCTCCCGCTCCACAAAGCGCGGCCCGAAGCCAAGCTCCTTATGCATCAGGAACGGAGAGTGGAGGTCCTGCCGGTTGAACATTTTGGCCATGCCTGCCAGGAAGACAACAGGGAACTCCAGACCCTTGGACTTGTGGATCGTCATAATTCTGACGCCCCCGGCCTCCTCGCTGGCTCCTCCGGCAACCCCCAGGTCGCCGCCGTTCTCTCTCAGCCGTGAAATGAACACCAGGAAGCGGAACAACCCTCTGGCCGAGGTCTCGTTCTCGAATTGAACAGCCCGGTCATACAGCGCCTTCAGATTGTTCTGGCGCTGAAAGCCTCCGGGAAGCCCCCCGACCCATTCCAGATACCCGCTCTCACGGTAGATCCTCCAGATCAGCTCGCTTAAGCTTCCTTGCCGGGCCGCATTTCTCCAGTTCTCCAGCCTATCCAGGAAGGACTTAAGCTTACGTTGTAGCGTAAGCGGAATATCCTGCAGCGCCGCCGAAGCATCGGTTCCAACAGCCATATATTCCTGTACACTCTCATCTCCGGACGATGGCGTAAGCTCTGACGCGGCGGCTGTCTCTCCGGCTGTGTCACCGGTACCGGCATCCTGCCCCGCCAGCAGCGCGGCCTCCCGGAACAGGTCCGGCGGATTGTTCCGAAGTGCTTCCCCTGCTTCAGAGGCAGCAACCAGCGCATCATAGAACGTCCCTCTGCTGCACAACCGCACCTTCGCCAGCTCCTCCTCCCGGAGGTTCACCACCGGTGAGCGCAGCACTCCGGCCAGCGGGATGTCCTGGCGGGGATTATCGACAATCTGCAGCAGAGAGAGGGCAATCTCCACCTCTGTAGCCTGAAAATACCCCTTGTTCTGGTCCCCGTACGCCGGAATACCTTCTCCCCGCAGCTCCTCAATCATCAGCGGCGTCCATACCCGGGCCGAACGCAGCAGAATAACAATGTCGCCGTATACTACAGGACGCATGATCCGCAGTCCTTTATCATAGATCAGCAGCGGCTCACCGCCGGTCATTCCCGTCATCTGTGAGATGCGCCGGGCAATGGCCCGTGCTTCCAGCTGCGCAGTCTCACTCTCGGCAGCCTCCAGCTCCAGAAGAGGCAGCTCATCGCTCTCTGCCGCTTCTTCCGCCGGACCCGGGGCAGAGGCTCCCTTGTCGATCAGCAGCAGCTCCGGCGCAAAATAAGTATCCGGGCCTTTCTCTGCGGCTCCCGGAAAGTTCGCTCCGTACACCAGCTCTGCCCGCTCGTCATAACTAATTTCCGCGACATTGCTGTCCATGATCTGCCGGAAGACCATATTCACCGCATTCACCACTTCCAGCCTGCTGCGGAAATTGCGGGCCAGATCAATGACCAGGCCATCTTCCCGTTCCTCCTGTCCCGGCTCATTACTGAACCTGCGGTATTTATCCAGAAAAAGTCCCGGCTCCGCCAGGCGGAAGCGGTATATACTCTGCTTCATATCCCCGACCATGAAGCGGTTCCCGGGGGATTCCCGGGAGATCAGCCGGACAATCTCCTCCTGCACACTGTTAGTATCCTGATATTCATCCAGCAGCACTTCATCGAACTGGCTGCGGTACTCCATCGCCGCATCCGATGGCAGTGAATGCCCCGGCTGCGAGTCCGGATGGCGCAGAATCTGCAGGCAGTAATGCTCCAGATCACTGAAGTCCACCAGCCCCCGGCCCGCCTTCTCCAGCCGGTAGCGCTCGCCGAACGCGATTACGGTCTCCGCCAGCTCCTGCATCAGCGGAGCCGCCGTATGAAGTTCACCCAGGAAGGATTCTGCGGGACGGCCGAACAGGGACTTTTGCAGCTCCAATAGGCTCTTCTTCACCTGATCCCGGATTGCCTTCACGCTCTCCTGAAGCAACGGGTCAGTAGCATCCTTCTTGCAGGGCTTCAGCTTCCCGAAGGAAATCTCCATGAAGATATCATACAATCCGGCCCAGGGCTGAGAGTCCACCGCGTCCAGCAGGCTCTGCGCCATCTCCAGATCAGCAGTAAGATTCTCCGCGTAAGGCGCCGGACCGCCGGGCTGAAGCGCAATGTCACGCCCCTGCTCCAGCTGGCTGATCGCCCCCTTCAGCGTCAGCTGGGCTTCGGCAAGAATGCTCTGCACCCAAGGCGTATGGCTCAGAGCCTCAGCATCCGGCAGCGCAAAGTCGGCTGCGGTATCCCTCAGCCACTGCGCAGGCCAGGGATGACTGCGCGCAAAATCATGCAGCCGCTGGATCAGCGAATGCACCGCATCATCACTCCGTTCACCGCTGAACCAGTCTGCGAGCTGCACGAACAAGGTATCTTCCCCATCCTCGGCAACCTCGCCGTATTTCTCCTCGAGCAGCTCTTCCAGCAGCTCCTGGCGCATCATCTCAGCCTCATGCTCATTCAGGATACGGAAGCCAGGATCGATCGGAATCATCTGATAATACCGGCGGATTACTTCAAGGCAAAAGGAATGCAGCGTGGTAATGGAGGCTCTGCCCAAGAGGGCAAGCTGGCGGCGCAGATATTCGTTCCCGCCTTCACTGTCCTCCTCCAGCTTACGCTCCAGCGCTTCCCGGATACGCTGGCGCATCTCGGAGGCGGCAGCCTTGGTGAATGTTGCCACCAGCAGCCGGTCCACGCTGAAGCCCGCTTCCTCATTGCTGATTTTGCGGATAATCCGCTCGACGAGAACCGCCGTTTTGCCGGAACCGGCTGCCGCCGCCACGAGAATATCGCTGCCGCTCTCGGCAATGGCGCGCCACTGGTCATCACTCCACAGACTGCCTTCCGGCTTCGTTTCAGGTACAGGTCTTGTGCTCACAGCTTCTCTCCTCCTTTGCGGGACAGCAGATCCCAGATCACTTCTTTGCCGGGCTTACTTAGAATGTTATAACTATTGCCCTCCACCGCTTCATCGAACTGGCAGACGGGACGGAAGGAGCAGAAGGTACAGGCTGTTTCCTGCTGAATGCGGTAAGGCTGTATAGCCACATCCCCCTCCGTAATGCTGGTCCCGATCTCCGAGATCGTGCTGCGTACCGAGGACCGCAGCTGCCCCCATTGCTCTGGGGTAGCTACGGATGCGCTGCTGTAGAAGCTGCCGTCACTCTTCAGCGCTACCGGAACAATAGAAGAATACCCTTTGTCGAGTGTGGTATCCATCAGCGAGACCACCTCGCGGTCGGCGGTCAGCAGGCCCTTCATCTTGAAGCGCTTCATCAGCTCCTGCTCCGCCTGCTCCCGGTTCATTCCGTTGGCTGAGGTCAGGAGCGGATCATGAACGTGGAAATAGAGCGCCCCGGCAGGCAGTGCTTCCTGGCCGAGCCATTGCTCGGAATAGGTCAGCAGCACATCAAGGTAAGTTAACATCTGCAGCGACAATCCATAGTAGACCTCATGCAGCTTGAGATCCTTCTGGCTTGATTTGTAGTCGATAACCCGCAGCAGAATCCCCTGCTCCCCTTCAGCCATATCCACCCGGTCAATCCGGCCGACCACCTCCATAACACAGCCGTTGGGCAGTGTAATTCTCAGCGGAGGCAGCTCCATGCCCGGGCCAAAATCCAGCTCCAGCCCGACCGGCTCGAAGCTCCCGCGCCGCGAATGCTCCCCGAGGATGACCGAAGCGCGGCCGACAATATTCTTCAGCTTGCGCGAGATATAGCCGTAGCGCTTGCTGCTCATCAGAATCTCTCCCTGTAACAGCGGAGACAGCTTGTCCACGGTCTTCCCCGCCTCCGTGCGGCATTCATCCGCAGTCATACTGCCCCAGCTGCGGCCTTGCTCCTGCAGCCGCTTTGCCATTTCACTGAGGGCCGCATGGAAGAGCTGCCCGATATCCGGGGCCTGGAGCTTGTAGAGCTGGCGCTCCTTCAGCCTCAGACCATAGGAAGCGAAATGGGAGAAGGAGCAGGCGACAAACCGCTCCATCCGGGACACGCTGCCGCGCAGCGTGGAGCCGCCATACAGCCGCAGACTGGTCTCCTTCTTCAGCCGGATGCCTTCATTGCGGTAGAACAGCGAGCCGAGCAGCCGCTCCAGCTTCAGCTTCATGGACAGATCCGCATGGCGGTATTCCGCTGCCTGTTCATCCGCAGACTTGTCTGCGCCCTGCTCCGCCGCAAACCAGTTATAGACCTCCCACCACATGCCGGGTATCTCTGCCCCTTGACGCCACTGGCGGAGCTGAAGCAACAGCATGCGGAGCGTCTGCTCAGGATGGCCGATGAAGTCCATATGGACAGCATCGTCATCATTGCCGCTCTGCGGGAAGCCGGAGACGAATTGTTCATCCAACATATGCGGGAACATTCCCTGCAGCTGGCGGATGACCTCCGAAGGCAGCAGCGCCTTCCCCTCATCGTCAGCTATAGCATAGCTGATCCACAGCTTCCTGCTGGCCGTCGTAAGCGCATTATAGATCAGGAAGCGTTCATCCAGCAGCTTCCGGGAGGAGCCCGGCGCAAGCTCCATACCGGACTTCTCCAGCAGGAGGCGTTCCCCTTCGGAAAGAATGCCGTCTTCCTTGAACTGCGCCGGAACCACTCCTTCGTTGAAACCGAGCAGGAAGGCGTACTTCACCCCCGACACCCGGGTACGGTCCATCGTACCTACCAGCACCTGGTCAAGTGCGGGCGGGACGAGCCCCATCTTAAGCTCCGCCAGCCCGGTCTCCAGCACCCCGGCGAACAGGCTGAATTCTATCCGTTCCTTGCCCATCATCTCGGCAATCTGGTCCAGCAGACCCAGAACAGCGCCCCAGAGCTGGCTATGCTCCCGGGCGGCTTCCGGACGTCCCTGCTTCAGAGACTCCGCTCCCATCCCTTCAAGTTTGCGTGCCGCTTCCGTATCCTCCAGCAGCAGATATACCGCCTTGCACAGTTCCAGGCCACTGCGGCTGGCTTTGATTCTCTGCTCAAATGCCTGCAGCGGTTCCGCAACCGCCTTCCGGCAGGCCTCCATTCTTGCCAGCATTGCTTCATCTACAGCTTCACTGCCCTCCAGCGAGAGGCGCGGAATGCCCTTCCAGGAGCGCCCATTCGTCCAGCGGGAGCCGTGAATGCCGCAGGCCAGCACGTAATTCTCCAGCTCATCCATATGGGCGCGGGTAATGCTTCTGTCCAGCGGCAGCAGCAGCTCGGTCTTCACGCAGCGGAACACATCTTCATAACGCCAGCGGCGGCGGACGACATCCAGGGCGGAGCGGATGAATTCCACCAGCGGATGATGCAGCTCACTGAGCTTCTGGTCCAGGAAGAACGGAACGCCGAAGTCCTGAAATAACGGGGCAATCAGCGGCTCATAATCGGCCATATTGCGCATGAATACCGCCATTTCCCCATATTTGGCTCCCGATTCTCTGGCCAGGGCCTGCATCTCGCGCAGCACGCCCTCCACCTCGGTGCGGCGTGAAGCCGCAGCCCGGATGCTGATGGCTTCCTTCACCTGTTCAGCCGGCCCTGCCCAGGAATGCCGGCGCTGTAATCCGCGCTCCAGATGCGCTAGTACGGGAGCGTCCTTGAACCTTGGCAGGACGGGCGGAGCCAGCAGCTCATCCCACACGCTAAGCCCCATCTCCTCTGCTAATCCCCGCAGCTTAATGTAAGTAACCGCCGCCGGATGGAACAGCTCCAGCTCATGCGGGGCAAGGCCCGGCGGATAGATCCGGTCCAGTGTGAGCGCAATGGTCATTTTGTCCGCGTACTGCATCAGCTCACGCAAGACGATGAATTCCTGGTTGCTGAAGCCGTGGAACCCATCCACCCAGATCTCGGCGCCGCGGATATAGGCAGAGTCCGCGATATGCTCAGCCAGTTCGGCCAGCCTGTCCTCTTCATCTATATAGAGCTGTGACATCTCCTGGTCCAGCTCGCTGAAGACGAGATGCAGATCATCCAGCTTCCCGGCCAGAATAGGGCTGCCCAGCGTGGCATCCCGCATTCTGCCGATCTGCTCCTCCAGGTCTCCGGCTCCAAGACAGCAGCGCTTAAGCTCCGTGTGCAGACTGCTGAGCCGCTCCACAAATCCCGGCCGGTCCGAGGAAGCGCCGAACAGCTTCAGCTCCTCCTTGCGCTTGCTGATAATCTTGTAGATCAGCATTTTCTTGCCTTCTTCACTGATAGGCAGACTCGCGCTGCCGCCGGTCTCCTGCTTCACTCGGTAAGCAAGACGCGAGAAGCTGAGCGTCTGGGCGCGCAGACTTCCCTTCACGCCGCCCGCCGCCAGTAGTCCCCGTTCTGCTCCGAACGATCCCTGCTCAGGAACAAGTATAATGATCGGGGGCCCCAGCGGCTCTGCCTTCAGCCTGGAGGATACCCGCTCCCATATTGTAGTCGTCTTGCCGCTGCCCGAGCGGCCGATAATGAAGTTAACCGTCATTTCAGCAGACTCCTTCCGTTGAACCCTGGCACCCTATGCGACACCAGAATCTATGAAACTTCTCGTCTCAATAGTATAGCATACCTCCAACACACGCTCCAGAACGTACGTTTGCCATTGTTTGCAAATACACCAAGTGGAAACAGCTGTGCCGTCCTTTTAAAGGACGGTACCGTTTCGGCGAGAAATAGAAGGATAATGTATAGTGTGAAACATATACATTATATTTAAATAAAAGACTCTCCCGGAGCCGTGGAAACGGCGGACGGAAAAGTCTGAATAAACTCATGTGAATTACAACTAAACAGCTAATAGGTTAGGCATTAGATGTTTTAGTTGTACAAAATGCAATAAAGCACAAGACCCTTATTACTTCCGCTCCGTCCAGCCCAGGGTGTCCGGGCCGATTACAATTGTGCCGATCGCATCTCCGTATATATAGGACAGCTCGACCCGCCGCCGCTCCGCATCCACCACGCAGGTGCTCACGTGCAGCGGACCGCTGCCGTCTGCCGCATCGCCGGGCAGGCACAGCGTCAGAATTCCAGCCTTTCCGGCCCAAGCCGCCCGGCCCTCTACTACCGGAATCTCCGATTTGGAGCCGTAGACCTCAGATACCCAGCCCTGCTCCTTACTCACCGTGAACTGTTCATCCTTCAGGCCGCTGGTCATCCAGCTCATATTCAGCTTCACTGTAGAGCCGGGATAGACCACGGTTGCTGTAGTCCGTGCGGCTCTGGCTGCAACTTCGGGTTCTCCGGCTTCGCTCACGGCCTCTCCAGCCTCTCCGGCTTCGGAAGACAGCTCCAGCACCGCCTCCGGGTGCAGATGGAACCGCTGCTCCAGCTCATGCGCTCCATCCCCCTCCAGCCAGTCGGCAATCAGCAGCAGCGGCACCTCCACGCCCAGCAGCACCCAGCGCCGGTGCAGCACCGGACCGGGGAGACGGGTATAGCCGTCATGCGCGGCATCAACGAAGTGGTAACGGCTGTTGCTCTCCCAGCGGAAGGTGCAGGCCTTAGCCACAGGCTCGCCCCATTGCTGGGTGTAGATATAAGGCGTCTGATCCAACCCGTCTACGGTAATGGTGTTGTGCGCGCGGGTACTTTTGAAATAACGGCGCCATTCCCCTTCCTCGTAGGTGTACCTCCCGGTATCGGTGAAGAGCAATTGCCCGTTCCACATCCACTCCAGATTCAGCGCATCGGCATGACCGTGCGCTCCGCCCATCTCTGCGGCATCGAAGAACAGATACTGCTGCGGGTCCCGCATCACATAATACCCGGTCTGCACAAAAGCCACGCTGGTCGCCGAAGGCGCAGACTCCGCCTGAAGCTGCACACACCGCTCATACGCCTCGGCTCCCAGCAGCCAGAGGCATTCTGCATTGCCCGTGCCGCGTCCAACCAGCGCATCATCCTTCAGAATAGCCCCCAGCAGCGTCAGCCGCTGCCGGCCGCTGCTGATCCAGTCGGAATCGCCGATCCCGGTGGACTGGTGATCCGGGCGGACCAGCGCTTCGGTGAACGCGGCCATCTTGCGTAGCTGCCCGCCGTACCAGGCGGAGAACGGGTGGCCGGATAACGCGCCCAGCAGATAAGGCGTCCCGAACATCTCAATGGCCGCATCATGGTAATGGGTGGTCAGCTCAATCTGAATCCCTTCCGGCCCCACCTGATGAAGCAGACACAGCTCCAGGCGCTCCCCGGCCAGCTGCCGCCAATACGGGGCGCGCGGATGCTCGTGATGGAAGACAGCAATCATGTAGAGGCCCTGCATATGCATAATCGCATGATTGATCTCCGTGCTGCCGAGGTAGCGGGTCAGAAATTCGGCATGCTCCGCAAGCCCCTCCAGCAACTCGTTGCGGAACCCCTCGCCCAACAGCAGACTGTCCTCCATATATTTATAAGCAGAGATCCAGGACTGCACACGCAGGCCGGTCTCCAGCAGACGCCATGGACCTAGCTTCTGGAAAAAGACCGCTTCCTCATACGACGGGATCACAGGAACCGGATTCTGCTCGCGCCAGCTGCGGAAATGCTGCATAAAGGCCGTAACGTATTCCGGCTTGCCGTTCATCAGATAGGCCTTGCCCAGATCCAGCATATGCCAGTGGCGGTTGATGCCCCAGGTGAATTCGGGGTCGTTCGTAGGATTATGCAGCCAGTCCGCCACCGGCTTGCCCAGCGGAATCCAGCGGCTCAGATCACCGGTATAAGGAATAATGAATTCATTGTTCACGGCATGATCGGCAATCTGGACCGAGTTCTGCGCCTCGATGGGGAAATGACGAACATAATAAGCGGCAGCGCTGCGCAGCTCAGATACATTCAGATAATAATCCTTCATTCCTGCTTCTCCAGGAAGTCCTCACGGAACGGATTGAACACATCCAGAATCACGGAATCCTCCAGCGCTTTCACACCATGCGGAATATTGTAGCCGGCATAGAAGCTGTCGCCCGCTTTCAGAATACGCGTCTCCTCCCCGACCTTGACCTCAAAGCTGCCCTTCACAATATAGCTGATCTGCTCATGCGCATCATGGGAATGAACCTCCCCGATGCCGCCTTTGGCGAAGGTGACCTCCACCATCATCATCGAGCCCCCCTTTGCAAGCAGGGTACGGGAACTGCTCTCATTCAGAACCGTCTTTGCGGCTTCGCTATTCTCTATAATCATTTCGGATCTGCTCCTCTCTATAAAATATCCCCACAAAGTGGGGCTTTAGCTTCGATGATGACTCAGGTACTTTGCGGGGGGCCCCAAGACAAGGCGGCCGAATCCATCATGCATCGGCCGCCCGCCTGAACCTTACCTCTTATTCTTCGGTGGATAATTTACCCTGAAGCTTCGATGCGTCAAAGCTTGGATCGGCCACAATATTTGTTGCGCCGGAAGCTCTCGCTTTTTCCAAAGATGCATTGTACCGGGTGTCCAGATCCTTGATAATACTGTCCACATCTCCACCGGTGAAGACGAAGACTGAGAACGCATCGCTCCATTTGCTGCCTTCCAGTGATCCTTCTGTAATGGTCAGCGGGTTCGCCGGATAAATGGCGTCATAACGCTTCGGCAGGAAGCCTTCAATGCCGGGAATGCTTGGTTTTTTGCCGGAGCTGATGACCGTCTTGATCAGGGAGATACCATAGCCTTTTTCATAATATTCGCTCTGCAGGCTGTCGCTGTACACATACTCCATGAACTTCCACGCTGCTTCCTTGTGCGTGCTGTCTGCGCTGATGCCGATGTAGGAGCCGCCGATGATCTGCGATGCGCCCTTGATCGTTCCGTCCGTAGTCGGTACAGCAACAGCAGCCCAATTAGCGGTGGTCGGGAACTGGTCTTTGTAGACGCCGGGCTCTGCGGAGTGGTTAATGTACATGCCGATTTTGCCTTGAGCGAACTGCGCACGCAGCGGATCGATATCCAGGCTCTCTACGCCCGGCAGCATGCTGCCATCTTCATTCATCTGACGCAGGGCCAGCGCAATATCCTTGTACATGCTGAAGTCGAATTGGCCGGTCTTGTAATTGTAGCCGTCAATGCCGGTAGTGTTGCTCGCGCCTGCTACGGTATTGGAGGCACGCCAGAAGCCGCTTGAGCTCTTGAACGGGCTGGCGAAGCCGTATACGCCGTCCTTTTTGCCGGTTTCGGTAATCTTTTTGGCGGCTGCAACCATCTCGTCCAGTGTTTTCGGAGGATTCTCAATGCCCGCTTGCTTGAAGATATCTTTATTATAGATCAGTCTCCAGATCTGTCCGGTGTTGGGCAGGGTATAGGTCTTGCCGTCCACGGTATTCTTGTTCTCCAGCAGGCTATCCTTGAAGGTCTCCTTCATCTCGCTGCTCATATAGTCATTGATCGGGGCCATGTAACCTTTTTTGTAATAGGTCTGGAAGTCGTTGATCTGAAGCACATCAGGAGCCTGCTTACTGGCAAAAGCGATATCTACCGCCTGCGGATAATTGTCCCCCATCACGGTCATTTCCACTTCGATGTTATCCTTGTTCGTCTTGTTGAACTCATCAATCTTGGATTTCATGAAATCGGCATCGTGACGGTCGGGTGTCCAGTAGATGATTTTGGTTTTGCCGCCGCTTGCTGCTCCGTTGTCGCCTTTGGCGTCCGCCGGTTTGCTGTTACTTGCCGCGGGCTCCTTATTGCTGTCGGCAGCGCAGCCGGCCAGACTAAGTGCCAGCACTGTACTCATTGTTGCAACAACCCATTTTTTATCCATCGTTATGCCCCCTTGTGCTTGTCCTGACAGCCTGCAATCGGCTATCTGTTAACGTAATCATAATGGTTCCGCTTTCAGTGGGGTGAGGGACATTCTAACTTTGTAAGGGGGAAAAAATGCTTGTCCCTGTTCCTTCAGCTCCTGCTTATTTCAGGTATTTCTGCCGGAATGCTGTGGGCGTCAGCCCGCAATATTTTTTGAACAGGCCGCTGAAATAAGGGCGGTCCTCATAGCCGAGCATCAGGGAAATCTCCTGCACCTGTGCCCCGGCAATCAGCAGCTCCTTCGCCCGCTCCATCCGCAGCTTGGTAATATACTGGATCAGTGTCATGCCAGTCTCCTTCTTGAAGGCGCCTGCGAAATAGCTCGGACTCAAATGGACGGCCTGTGCGCAGCTGTTCAGGGTCAGATTCTCCTCCAGATGCAGCCGGATATATTCTCTGGCCCGGTTAATGGACTGTGTTACATCGCGGAACTGCTTACTATCGACGAATTCACAGCCCATGCTGGCGAAGTGATTGATATAGCTTTTCCAGCCGCCAAAGGTTAAAGAACGGTTCTCCTCCAGCGCCGTCAGGTCAGCCTCCAGCTGTATGCGCTCCTCCTCCGTGATTTCATCACAGAACGCCCGGTACATGGCGAAGGTCAGCCCGGACAACAGACGGACCATCGACAGCGGGTCAGGATATCTGCCGGAGAGGGTCCACTGCCGGAAGATATCGCCGATGATCTCATGACAGCCTTCTTCATTGCCGGATTTGAGCGCGTACAGCAGCTCCTTCACCTTCTCCTCAGGATAGTCCGGGGCTGCGCGGTTCTCCGGGTCCAGCTCTGTGAAGCGGAAGATACAATTCCCCTCACTGTAAAAGCGGTAGGCCAGCGCTTTGGCCGCATGCACGAAGGAGGCCCGGATCTCACGCGGTCCCCGTGCCGCTGTGCCAAGGCCGATCGAAACGGTATTCTTACTGTATTTCTCCACATTCTCACGGCATAGCTCCAGCAGCTCCACCGTATCCATGGCCTCGGGCGGATTAAAGACCGCGGCCAGCCGCTGTCTGCTCTCGCGCAGTACAACGCCGCGCGTGTGCATTTTCAGCGTCTCGTCCAGGATGTTCTTGATCGCAAAGGGAATGATTTCACTGTCATCCAGATGCAGGGTGTACCCGTATTCGGTATAACAGTCCAGCTCAATGGCCATCACCAGCAGATTGCCGGCATCCAGGTCGATGCCCAGCTCCTGCCAGCGGCTGTCACTCATGCTGACAGTTGTCTCTTGGCGCAGCAGAGCGGTGAGATAATCCTGGCGCAGCTGCGAATGGCTGGCTATCATCTTCTGCTCCATTTGCTGTATCTGCTCTGCTCTGGCCCGCTCTTCTTCAATAGTCTGCTTCACCTTCAGCACAGCGTCCACAATCTCCGGCTGGGTGAACGGCTTCAGCAAATAGTCGGAGGCGCCCAGCTTGATCGCCTCCTGCGCATAGCTGAAATCCGAATACCCGCTGATGAATATAAATTTGGCCCGCAGCTTCGCTTCGCCTGCCCGTTTCATCAGCCCAAGACCGCTGAGCTTTGGCATACGGATATCGCTGATTACGATGTCGGGGTCCTTCTCCAGCAGTAGCTCCCAGCCCTGCTCACCGTTACCGGCGGTCCCCGCCACCTCGATTCCATGATCCGCCCACGGGATCGTTGAAGCAATTCCTTTGACGACAGTCTGAATATCATCCATTACGCACAGGGTCAACGGGTTCATGGCAGCCTCCTAGAGGATCGGTATCGTGACGGTTACAGTTGTGGCAATATCGGGAATGCTGCTGAAGGCAATCGATGCAGATTCACCGTAGTGCAGGCTGAGCCTGCTGCGCAGGTTGGACAAGGCATATCCCCTGCGCTCCGCTTCGGTGCCATTCACCGCATTCGCAAGCTGAGCGGCATCCATGCCGCAGCCGTTGTCCGTGACCCGCAGGATCATGAATCCGGCAGCGCGGTAGATGCGGATCTCAATCCTGCCCAGCTCCGCTTTGTCGCGGAAGCCGTGCAGGATTGAATTTTCCACCAGTGGCTGAAGCAGAATCTTCAACATCCGGACGGACAGATAAGCGTCATCCTCCACCTCAATCGTATAGGTGAACAGATTCTCATAACACTTCTGCTGGAGCTGCAAATACTGCCGGACATGCTGGACCTCCTGCTGGAGGGTCGTAATATCATTCCCGTTGTTCAGCCCCAGGCGGAACAGGAGCGACAAGGCCACGATCATCTCGCTGACATCGCTTTTCTCGCCATTCTCGCTTTTCCAGAAGATCGTATTCAGCGTATTGTATAAGAAATGAGGGTCCACCTGCGCCTGTAACGCCTTGACCTCCGACTTGCGCTTCTCCTGCTCCGAGGTCCGCACCTCCTGAATCAGAACCTGAATCTGGTCCAGCATCCGGTTAAACTTATGGCCGACGGCGCTGACCTCATCCTCATAGCGGCTCTGAAACCGCACATCCAGATCGTTATACTCTACCTCTACCATCAGACGCTGCAGCTTGTTGAGCGGCTTCAGCAGTGCAGAGGCGAGCAGGTTGGACAAGGCCAGCGCCACCAGGGTACAGATCAGCATAATCCAGAAGATCAGCCAGCGGATCTGGTTCAGCGGTTTCAGCAGGTCTGCTTTGGACTGAATGCTGACCATAACCCAGTCCTCATTCATCGACAGCGTGCTGTAATTGACGAGCAGCTCCTCGCCTTTGGCATTGATATAGTTGAAATCGCCTGCCGCCCCTGCATTGGACCGGCTGACGAAATTCTGCTCTGTATTGAAATCGTAAGTCTGCGTCTCCGGCCGGATGACCATCGACCCATCCTTTTGCAGCAAAAAGAGCTGAACCTGATTATTCATCAGATCCTGCTCCAGGATAGACCTCATCGCCCCCTCCTTCATGTTCACAACCATATAGACGTCCGGAAAATTATGATTGTCAATCACCGTAGGCTTCAGCAGCAGCGAGAGCACCCGGCCCTTCGATTGGAAGAGCTCGCTCTGATGCGCCCCCAGCCACAGGGTATTCCAGCCCGGCCGCTCCAGATAACTCCCGTATTTCTCCATGAAGTTGGTCTTCCGGTCGGGGAAATCTTTAGTGGAGTAAAAATCGCCAATGGGCGTACTGAGATAGGTCGCATCGATCAGCGGCTCCACCAGCTTAAGCTGGTCAAAGGAGGTCTGCAGCAGCGACAGATTCTGATAATAATGAGAGGAATTACGGCTACTGACATCCTTCATCGCCTGGCCGAAGCTCTCACCCAGCATAAGAGAATAGGAAGAGACCACGATATGCCGGAGATGCTCGTCCATCACCTGAACCGATTTGTTCAAGATGCCTTGCTTCAGCTCAAGCGCACTGCCCTGGATGCTGCGCGCCGCAAAAAGATACGAGCCGACTCCGGTTACACTGATGCAGAGAATGGCGAGGAAGATGTACAGCACCTGAATTCTTTTCTTCAAAGACTGCTTGTAGAAACCGAGTTTCATCCGTGAACCACTCCTTGCAACCCATTGTAACAACAGTGCGGGCGGAACACTACTCTTTCCGGGACTACCCTTTGACGGCGCCGAGCGTTACCTGCATGAAGGATTTGTTGGCGAACACATAGACCACCAGCAGCGGCAAAATGGACAGGCACGCCCCAGCCATCATCAGCTGTACCTCTGACGCCGCCCCGATTCCGTAACGCAGATTCGCCAGCCCGACCGGAAGCGTCTGAAGCTGGGGATTGCTCATCGTGAAGACCAGCGGCAGAATATATTCATTCCAGGACCCCTGGAACGCCCCCAGCCCGGCAACCGCCAGCGCAGGCCGAAGCATCGGCAGGATGATACGCAGGTAGACAGAGTAGAAGTTGCAGCCATCGATCATCGCCGCTTCGTCGAGGTCGCGCGGAATGCTCTGGAAGAAGCCGATTAAGATGAAATAACAGGTGGCATGGGCGCTGATCAGGATAATAATGACGCCCCAGAGCGTCTTGTTCAGGCCGAGCATGACCATCAGGTCAAATTGCGGACGCAGCACTACGGCGCCGATGGAGATGAACAGCGTGGAGGCCATGAGCAGGGAGTACGCTTTTTTGCCGATAAAAGAAACCCGGTTTACCGCATAGGCGGACATCGAAGCAATCAGCAGAGTGCCGACAGTGGTGGCCACGCTTACAAATATACTGTTCAGCGTATAGCGGGAGAAATTGGCGTTCTTCCACGCTTCCAGGTAGTTCGAGAAATGCCAGCTTGACGGCCAAATGGTTGCACTGCCGGTCAACTCCTGGTTCGTCTTGAACGAGCCCAGCACGACCATGATGATCGGGAACAAGGCCAGCAGGGCGGCCGCAATCAGAAAGATCCAGAGCACAGCCTTGCCGAACGAGCGGGTCAGCAGCGGGGACATGTCGGAACGGGTGCGGGTGTTATTCATTCTGCTCTCCTCCTGTCTGTTCTAGTACACATCGTTTAATTTCTTGGAGATCCGGAAGTAGACCAGCGTCACGCCGCCCACAATGACCGCAGTGGTGAAGCCGACTGCGCTGCCATAGCCAAGCTGCTGGATGGACTGTGCTTCCGCCGAGACCGGGAATAAGAGCTTGAACAGGTACAGGTACATGACTTCTGTTTTGCCATACGGCCCGCCTTCAGTCAGCACCATAATGCTCTCATAGCCCTTCAGCGAGATGGTGATCGCCAGCATGATAATCATCTGCATCACCGGTCCCAGCAGCGGGATGGTCACATTCTTCAGCTTCTGGAATTCATTCGCCCCGTCCAGCGAGGCTGCTTCGTACAGATCATTGGGAATGCCTTGGAGTCCCGCAAGGAACAGCAGCATATAGTTACCGACCGCACCCCAGATAGCAATTATGATCGTCGTCATCATGGCATGGTCGGCGCTGAGCCAGCCAACCGGTTCGCTGATGATATGGAAGCGGATCAGCAGCTGATTCAAGATACCGTTATAGGAGTTGAAAATGATGAAGAAGACAATCGCCATAACCGAGGCGCTGAAGATCGTAGGCAGATAATAAATCGCCCGCAGGAAGGAACGCCCTTTCATTTTGCGGTTCAAGATAATCGCCAGCAGCAGCGACATCGGAATCGTCACCACGAGCTTGCCGAGCGCATAGATCCCGGTATTGCCGACAGAGGACCAGAACTGATGGTCGCGCAGCACCCGCCCGAAGTTATCGAGGCCGATAAATACAGGCGTCCCAAACCCCTGATAGTCATAGAACATATACCGCAAGGCCCACAGCAGAGGATAAATGCCGAACACCAGGGTCAGGAACAAGCTGGGAAATACGAAGACGTAGGCATGTATTTTTTTCTGTTTCATAAACGGCCCCCCTCAGAATCTGTACCTTGATTATAGAGGGTCCGCCTACGCTACCGGGATAGGGAAATCAACTATTGAAAGGGGAGGATGTTACTGAGCTGGGGGGGCCGGAGGGCAAGTCGATGGTGAATGGGGCGGGCGACGAGGGGTGGGCGCGGCGGGGGCGGGACTTGGGCTGATTTTGTGATTACACATAGAACGTTTACCGCACTCCCCCTCTGCCGCCTTAAATACTTATCCCGCTCTGCCCAGAACAATTAAATTTTGTACTATTAAAAAAGATAAAAAAAGAGCCTCTATTAAAAGAGACTCTTCCCCCCAAAACCGGCTGGCCCGCCGGGTCTGACACTTCTATTTGCTGCGCACCTCAAAGATGGCAAACTTCAGATAATGCCCCTCGTCCACACCGAGAATCTGCGGATGGTCCTTGCCTGCGGCCCGCCATTCGATCAGTCTCAGCACCTTACCGGCATCCTTGGCTGCTTCCATGATCGTATCGAGGAACAGCTGCGGCTGCATGTGGTACGAACAGCTGGCCGTGACCAGATATCCGCCGTCATTCACCAGCTTCATGCCCTGCAGATTGATGTCCTTGTAGCCGCGTACGGCACCTGCCACTGCACTTTTGGTCTTGGCAAAAGCAGGCGGGTCCAGAATCACGACATCCCACGTGCGTCCGCCCCCGGCGGTCATCGGCTTCGCGGTGTCCGCCTTGGCAGCTGGTTTGCTTGCGGTTTTCCCTTCTGCTGCTGCGCCGCCCGTAGCGCGCTCGGTGCGTTCCTCCTGACCCTTCACCTGATTGCGCAGAAAAGCAAATGCATCATCTACCACGAACTCCACCCGGTCGCTGAACCCGTTGATCTCCACATTGGCCTTCGCACTCTCGATGGCATGCGCGGATACATCCAGGCAGGTTACCTTCTTGGCACCATACTTGCAGGCATGCAGTGTGAAGCTTCCTGTATGCGCAAAGCATTCCAGGACAGTTGCACCATCCCAGTACGGGAAGGTGACAGGCTTGCCGCTTTTGTTAACCGGCAGCATCTGGAGTGAACCATCCTCGGCGGCTACGTTCTGCAGTGTAATTCCGCTGCGTCCGCCCCAGCCCTGCATCAGCGGAGCAATCGATGCCCTGTTCTCCCGCTGATCGAAGAAGTATCCGGTCTTCTGCCCCTCTTCAATATCGACAATGACCTTCAGCCCGTTCTCGCTTACGGTAATGTGGCGCGGACATTCACCGTAGAGCACACCCGTGGTCTGTTCCAGTCCCTCCAGCTCCCGCACACTGACATCGCTGCGCTCATAGATGCCGCGCGGCGCCACCACCTGAACCAGCGCCTCCACAATCTCGGAGCGGTGCTGGTCCATAGCCAGTGTCAGCAGTTGCACCACAAGGACTTCACCGAAGCGGTCAATGATCAGCCCTGGCAGAAAATCCGCTTCCCCGTAGACCAGACGATAAGCGTCCGCCCCCGGCAGGAAGCGTTCCCTGTGCCGCAGACAGTCCTCGAACCGCTGTGCAAAAAACGCCGTGTCCATCGCCGCCAGCTTGTGCTGCGACAGAATTCTAACCCGGATCTGCGAAGCTGGATTGTAATACCCCGTAGCCAGATACCGCCCCTGATGGGTCAGAACATCCACCAGTCCGCCTGCCTGCGGATCTCCGTCTACAGATGCTACTTCACTGGCGAAGACCCATGGATGGCCCTGCTCCAGTCTTTTTTTACGGTTTCGTTCCAGAATTACTGATGCCAATACCTTCAACTCCCTATTCTTGTTGCCAGATTAATATACATGTCCTATGCCTGGCGTTCATATATTGGTACAACCCCCGTTCAAAAAGGAGCCTGTCCTTATGATCCGTGAACTGTTATTCCCTGTCCTCTACGGTCTTGTCATATTTCTCGCCGGCATGAAGGTGATGGAAGCCTCGCTGTCGCGGCTGGCCGGTCCGCTGCTGAAGCGCAGCCTGCACAAGGCTACCTCCACACCGGCCAAAGGCCTGATCGTCAGCGCTCTGCTGTCAGCGCTGCTGCAGAGCAGCACCGCTGTAACGGTGCTGACCATCGGCATGGTCAATGCCGGGCTGCTGACCTATGCCCGCACGCTTGGCATTATTCTCGGCAGCAACATCGGCACCTGCCTGACAACGGAGCTGATCAGCCTGCAGATCAGCACACTGGCCGCGCCGCTGCTGATCGCGGCGCTCTGTCTGTGGGCCGCCGCCGTGATGGCCGGCGAGCTGGCCCCGCAGTCCTGGCGGCTGCTTGAGGCCTGCCGCCGGATCTCGGGACCGCTACAGTTCATCTCCCTCGCGGTCACCGGCTTCGCGCTCGTCCTGTGGGGCATCGCGGTCATGCAATCCATCGGCCCCGCCCTAGAGGGTAGCGCCCTGTTCAGCTGGTTCCTCGGGCATGCCGCAACCAGCGCACTCTGGGGGCTGGCCGCCGGAGCTGTACTGACGGCGATGGTGCACAGCAGCGCCGCAGTCATCGGCATGGCGATGGGCCTAGCTGCCAGCGGTGTGATGCCGCCTGCACTTGGCATCGCCATCGTCCTCGGCGCGAATATCGGCACCTGTGTCACTGCCGTCATTGCCGCCATCGGCAGTACGCCTTCCGGCGTATTCGTCGCCTGGTCGCATGTGACGCTGAATGTCGGCGGCGCCTTACTCTTTCTGCCCTTCATCCAGCCGCTGCAATCCCTGTCCGCCTGGCTCGGCGGCGGACCTGCTGCCCAGCTCGCCCATGCCCAGACTATTTTCAATGTCATCTGTTCGCTTGGGGTACTGCCGTTATGCTATCTGCCCGTCTGGTCCAGGCTGGAGCAGCGGCTGCAGTCCTGAGTCTTCCAAGAATCGTAATCGCAGTCCTCATTATACTTCAAATCCGTCCCGCAGTACTAATTCAAACCTTAATTGCGTAAGAAATTTCCCCTTATTGATTTTGTAAGATATATAAGCATAATTGGAACTAAAGGAGATGATTCCAAAGTTGAGTAATCAGAATATCAGCACAACAGTTTCAGGAGATTTAATTGTTACCCATCTAATTGGCAAGATTAACACAGATGATGTGAATGAATGGTTCCATGGATTCGAGCATGCTTGCCAGCAATTCATTTCCGAGAATCGGAAATACAAATTGCTGGTGGACCGAAAAGGATACACACCAGATCATTTTTCTGTTCAAAAAGCATGGAAAGATAAGTTCTTCAATGAAACTCTATTGAATCACAGCATGGCAATTGCGTTTCTCCTTGAAGAAGGGGAGATCATGAATTATTTACAACAATCCAACACCAAAAAATCCGTGAATTTTTTTGATAATTATGAACAAGCATTGATTTGGTTGAATGAGTATTCAATATAAAGCCTTACAAATTTCCAGTTCATTGTGAGTCAGCGCTCTGTCATAGTAACAATTTTATAGAATTACAGAAAAGATCCTAAAAAAAGACCCAGGGCCACCGATATTGGCCCCAGGTCTATATTTACATCAGCTTCTTAATCGTATCCAGCGGCAGTTCAACAGCCTTAGAGACCACTTCGGGAGAAAATCCATTAAGCAGCAATTTACGAATGAGCTCCGCCTGACCTTCTTCTTTTCCTTCTGCTTTGCCTTCCTCAATACCTTCTGCTTTGCCTTCCTCAATACCTTCCGCTTTGCCCTCTTCGTATCCCCAACGCTTCCAGGCTGGCATCAATTCCATAATGACTTCTCCCTCCTCCGGGTAATGATCGATTAATTCTCTTAGAATCTCCTCATCCTGTATCCGGTCCGGCTTGAAATACAAATCGGCCACTGACATAATCAGCGCCAGCCGTCCCTGATCCAACCGTGTCCTGAGCTTAATGAACATACGCAGGAATTCCCGGCGCACTTCTCTTGCTTCTCTTGTAGTATAACCCATCTTCGCTAATAACGCAGCAGCCACTGCATTGTCTGAGTCGATGAATCGCCGCCAGCTCTGCTTACGCAGCTCCACCTTAAGGAATTGGAAGCGCAGAATGGAATGCTCCGGAATAGACATCTCCAGCGTGTCCGGCTCTTCCCGGACCTCATCTGAGGTAAAGATCGCAATCGGAATAATCAGCTTATGGTCTTTGCGGTAGCGCTCGAATAGACGGCTGAAGTAAATAAACATTCTCTCACGGAATGCGGTATCCCTATACGATTGCGGTTCCAGGTGAATTAGGATATAACCGTCCAGTCCTTTGTAGCGGGTCTCCAGCAGCAAATCCAGCTCACGCGCTTCTTCTCCGACAATATCTACCAATAACTCCTGCATTAAAAACCGGGTCTCACTATAGTCCAGCATGGCATGCAGTTCAGGAAAAAACAACTCTATGAATTCTTCAAAGAACGTCTCCAGCAGCTTCTTGAAAGCTTCATCATGTGGTATAGAAATATGTTTCGCCTCCTTTTATAGGTTTGAGCTTGTTCTAATGTGATTGTATTCCATTTATTTGGGATTGTATATAATAAAAGGAACATACATTCGCGTTTAAATGTGATACCCCTACCTTATTAATTTTGAGCATTCCGATTCCTCACCATAAACAAAAAACCTGCACACCGTCCATATGGACGAATGTACAGGTCTTCTCGTTGCCGCTCAAACCGCCAGCAGCCTTACACTATTTCACACTAACATATACCGAGACTGACTTAGCTCCCAGTTTTCCTTTAATAGATGCGCTCCCCTTGCTCACTGCTGTAATCATCCCGGTGGCATTCACCTTGGCTACAGAGGATTTGGAGCTGGTCCAGACCATGCTTCCTGTGACTACCGCAGTCCGGCCGGTATCATACAGCGCGGTTACAACCACGCTTTTGCCTGCACCCGGCGCAAGGCTCAGCCGTTTCTCACTGACCGTCAGCTTCATCAGCTTGGGAACAACATTGATCTTGACCGTTGCCTGAATCCCCTGATAGGAGCCGCTCAGTGTAGTTGTACCTTCTGCCAGGGCTTTGACGGAAGTGCCTTTGATTGAGGCTACAGCAGGGTTGGAAGATTCCCAGTTCATCGCCCCTGAGAAGTTGGCAGACTTGCCGTTGGAGAAATACCCGGTGACCTTAATGCTCTTGGAGGCCTTGATATTCATCTCCAGCGTTGCCGGTTCCACAACCAGCTTCACAACCTTCTGTTCAATCGTTACCGGAACACTGATCGTCTTGTTAGAGTAGGTCCCCTTCAGGGTTGCTGTACCTTTCGCCAGTCCCTTGAGGGTCTTCGCAGTGCTTGTCTGCTTAAGAACGGCATTGCTGCCGCTTAGCTCCCACTTAATGCTTCCCGATACATCCAGCTCGTCGCCATTCTCCAGTACAGCCTGGACAGCAGGCAACGGTAGTTCTTCACCAATGACTACGCCCAGTGCTTCATCCGGCCCAATCAGGACCAGCACTTTGTTCTGAACCGTTACATTAAATTGAACGGTCTTGGACCGGATGGCTGTAGCAGAAGCGGAGGTCACTTCGCCATTCTTGAACTTCCCGGTCAGTATAGCGGTGCCTGCCTTGCCGCCGACAAACTTTCCGTCCTTGATGGACACAATCTCTTCATTCGCAGAGATCCACTCCATCTCATCACTGATGTCCAGCTTGGTTCCGTCATACTTGGTTCCGTTCACCTTCGGCAGGCTAACCGCATCCGCCGTGTATATTTCCTGTTCCGTCTTCTCCAGACTGAGCTCAGTCAGGGTTGGAAGGACGGTGATTTTGAAGGTTTTGCTGATGCCCAGATAACTCGCCTTAATGATCGAGGTCCCTACCGCTTTACCTGTTACCGTGGCAAAAGCGTTGGCCGCATCCGCCGTATTGGCAGTCACCGTAGCGTTCATCAGGTTGTCAGAGGTCCAGACTGCGGATGCTGTTTCGTTCGAGGTAGAATTGACCGCATTGCGCATCATTGCCGTTACATTCAGACTCTCCCCCAGGAAAAGCGACTGGTCGCCGGAAGGCTTCAGCACAAGCGCTTCATAAGGTGCGCGTACATAGACATCCACCGACTGGGTGACACCCAGATAGCTTGCGGTAATGACAGTCTTGCCCACGCCGAGAATGGTAATCTCGCCGTCTTTTACTGTTGCTACACTTTCGCTGGAGCTGCTCCACTCTGCCTCTTTGTCGATCGTGAGCTCTGGACTCACCGCTGTAGCTTTGGTCACTGCTTTCACATGCACCGGATTATCCCCGACCAGCATTTCGAGTTCTTTGACAACAGTATCCTTCTGGTCTTTGAGCATAATGGCGGCATAAGGAAGCTCCACCACCGCTTTGATCGTTTCGGTTAATCCTTTGTACTTGGCGGTAATGGTAGCCTTACCTTCACCGACCAGAGTAATCTTGCCTGCTGCTATGGTCAGCACGCCTGTATTCGAGCTGCTCCATTCAACGTCCTTCGTTACATCCTTCTGCGCCGTGGCTGAAGTTCCGCCGATGGCGGTTGCCGTAACGGACAGCAATTCCTCTTTGTCGCCTAATTTATAGCTGCCCTCTGTACTGCGGGTCAATTTCAGTTCCTTGAAGGAATGGGAGACCGACACCTCTACCGAAGCTATTGCATTATTGTAGGTTGCTGTAATCATTGCCGTTCCGGCATCCACCGGCTTAAGCTGACCGTTCAGCACTGTTACGACTTCCTGCTTCGAGGAGGTCCATGTGGCGGCTGCCGTTACATCCCGCTTGGAAGCGGAGCCCTCTACATTGGCATATACCTTAAGCTGCTTCGGTGATTGGCCCACGGTAAGCTCAACCTTGGCTGCGCTGTCGAATTCAATAGAGATAGTGTCTCCAGCAGCGGCAAAGACGTTTACCGGAAAAGCGGCTACAACGAGCAATATCATAATGAGGAGCGTTTTTGTCATTTTCCTGTACACGGTCATCTGTTCTCTCCTTAGACGGTCTGATTATCGGTGGAATTTTACCACACTCTTCCACTATATCGACATATACAGCCCATGTCTTTACCCCATTTTCCATATTTCACGATTCCCGGGCAAATTCAGGTCTTTGTAACTATATAAAATGTACCTTTAATTTTTTCAGTATGGGATAGCCGTAACTCCAGAGAAGTTTTGGACTTCCGGCCGCTGTTGTCTACAGATTTCATGATTTGTATATTTTCAAGTCCAATTTATATAGATAATTACGGTCTCGGCAAAAAGGATGCCTAATCGCCATCATCGGCTAAGTAGACACCCTTTCATTCGTAAGCATCTGTCCTATCGGACGCTTTCACGCAGTCCAGCTACTGCCCGGCTAACACTAACAAGCTCGCCCCGGCATTCATTCACGCCGGCTTCGGTTACCTTCACCTGGCACAGCTCGCCCTGCAGTGAATCGTCGCCGCCAAACAGCACCTGGAGATAGTTGTCGCTGAAGCCGTGCTGTATGCTGCGTCCCGCCGAGCCTTTAGCCGCCCGCTCCGGGATCACGGATAACGTCTTGCCGACGAACTGCCGGGCATACGCCAGCTGCATCTCCTCGGAGAGATCGATCAGCTCCTGCACACGCGCATTCTTGATCTCCTCATCGACCTGATTCAGCATCCGCGCAGCCGGGGTTCCGGTCCGTTTGGAATACGGGAAGACATGCATCTCCGAATAGTTGACCGCCTTCATGAAGTCATAGCCTGCCCGGAACATCTCATCCGTCTCGCCCGGGAAGCCAACAATCACATCGGTAGTGATCCCCACATCCGGCATGGCCTGGCGGATCAGCTGCATTTTGGCAAAATACTCTTCCGTGGTATACTTCCGGCGCATCGCCTTCAGCACCTCGTTATGGCCCGCCTGAAGCGGAATATGCAGATGGCGGCACATCTTGGTGCTGCGGTTCAGCACCTCCAGCAGCTTCTCGTCAATCTGACTGGCCTCAATGGAGCTGATCCGCACCCGCTCCAGCCCGTCCACCTGATCCAGCTCCCAGAGCAGGTCAGCGAGGCGGTAGTTGTCCAGATCGTCCCCGTACCCGCCGGTATGAATACCGGTCAATACGAATTCCTTGTATCCGGCCTCCACCAGCTGATGCGCCTGGGCAACAATCGATTTCGGATCACGGCTGCGCGACAGACCGCGCGACCAGGGAATGATGCAGAAGGTGCAGAAGTTGTTGCAGCCGTCCTGAATCTTCATGAACGCCCGCGTCCGGTCAGCGAACCCGGGCACATCCATCTCCTCGAACTCACGTGTCTTCATAATGTTGCGGACCGCATTCACCGGCTGGCGCGACTCCTGAATATTCTTCACATGGGTCATGATCTGCTCCCGGTCCTGGTTGCCGATCACCAGATCGACTCCGGGGATATCCAAGATCTCTCCGGGAGAGGTCTGCGCGTAGCAGCCAGTAACCGCTACGATGGCGTCAGGATTGCGTCGGACCGCCCGGCGGATCATCTGCCGGCTTTTTTTATCCCCCGTATTGGTCACCGTACAGGTGTTAATCAGATAGACATCGGCGGAACCCTCGAAATCTACCTGCTCGTATCCATCATTCTTAAAGAGCTGCCAGATGGCCTCGGTATCATAGAAATTGACTTTGCAGCCCAGTGTATAAAAAGCTACAGATGGCATGGTTTAAGCTCCCCCCATTTCTCCGGATTCATATAAAATGCAGGCGGCGGCAACCATACCTGCGGTTTCACAGCGCAGAATACGCGGCCCCAGCCCGACAGAGACTGCTCCGGCTTCCTCAGCCAGCCGGCATTCCTCCGTACTGAAGCCGCCCTCCGGCCCTACAACGATCATCACTTTGGCCGCAGCCTCCGGCGGAAGCGATGCCAGCCATGGCGCGGCTGCGCTGCGGAGCTGGAGGCCCTCTTCCTTCTCATAGCAGAAATAGACGGCGTCATAGCCGCTGAAGCTCCCCAGCAGCTGCTTCCAGCTGAGCGGTGAATGCACCTGCGGAACAATATTCCGGTGCGCCTGTTCGGCAGCCTCCTTGCAGATTTTGCGCCAGCGCTCTACCCGCTTACTCTCCTTGCGCTCATCGTACTGCACGATCGTCCGCTCTGAGAGGAACGGCGTGAAGGCTACAGCCCCGATCTCCGTGCATTTCTGAATGACCGTCTCCAGCTTGTCCCCTTTGGGCAGGCTCTGGGCGACGGTAATCTGGATACGCGGCTCATGAGTCATGGCCAGAGGCTCCAGTATGCTCACGGTGACCAGGCCGATCTCTATGTCAGCAATCTCGGCCAGCGCCTCGCGGGACACGCCGTCGCTGACAATCAGCTTGTCCCCGGCCTTACCGCGCATGACCTTGGCAATGTGGCGGGCGTCTTCACCGTCAATGCTAACCTTGTCTTGTCCGAACTGTGCCGGAGTTACGAAATAACGCTGCATCTCTCATCCTCATCCTGTCCGTTATTCAGCGTAAAAGCGGCGTAGTCCCCGCCAAATCAGGTCCCGGCCGCCGCTTCACACGTATCATTCATCTACTTAATAATCACATTATATTCTACAACGTTTGCCATGCACTGAACAGTCCCTGTCCGTACTGCTCTGCTCAGACCCCGAACATTTTTAGGAACAGCTGGAAGAAATCATTACCCGTACGTGTCGCCCAATAACTAAGCGGTTCTATCGTATAGGCGCGCAGACCCGGAATGAAGATGATCAGCAGGAACAGGAAAACCGTATACTGCTCATACTGCTGAAGTCTTCCACGGATCGGACGCGGTGCGATATCCTCAACGATCCGGTAACCATCCAGCGGCGGCAGCGGAATCAGGTTAAATACGAAGAGGAAGAAGTTGAAATGAATGAACATTCCGAAGAACCAGATCAGCGCACGAAGCACCTGCTCGTTCTTGATCGAATCCATCGTACCTGTTCCCACAAGAATCGCATAGATCAGCGCGCCCAGAATACCCAGCAGCAGATTGCTGATCGGCCCGGCGGCTGACACGATAACACCCATCAGGCGGGGACGGCGGAAGTTATCCCGGTTCACGGGAACCGGTCGCGCCCAGCCGAAGCCCGCAATCAGCAGCAGAATGATACCGAAGAGATCAAAGTGCACCGCCGGATTCAAGGTCATACGGCCCAGCAAACGCGCTGTAGGGTCCCCGAATTTATTGGCAAAATAAGCGTGGGCAAATTCATGCACCGTAAACGCAATAACAATCGTAATCAGAAAAAACGGAAGCTGCTGCAAAGGATATACTAAAATTTGATCCAGGGAACCCATGTCTACCTCTTTCCGGCTGTGAACGCCACCCAGTCTTCTTCGCGGGTTACTTCTAAAATCTCGAAACCGGAGGACTTCAGCGCTTCCGCGACCAGCCCTTCCTTATCCTTATAAATCCCCGAGGTAATATAGATCCCCTCCGGCTGAAGCGCACGATAGACATCGTCCGTGAACAGCACAATAATCTCGGCCAGAATATTCGCCACGACCACACGGACCGGCAGAGTCACTCCCAGCCCGTCTGCCGCCGGGGCAACAACAGGAACGGCCTCTTGGTCAGCCGTATTGCTCGGCCGGGCTGAAGGCCACATCTCTCCGGCTGCGGTATCCGCCGCCCCCTCACCGCCCAGCAGCGAGAGCAGGTCGCTCTCCTTGACGGTGATGGCTGACACCAGCCGGTTCAGCGCCACATTCTCGCGGGCACTCTCCACGGCGACCGGGTCCAGATCCAGCGCCAGGACGGAGGCGGCACCGAGCAGCATCGCTCCGACAGCAAGGATGCCGGAGCCTGTTCCTACATCGATGACTTCGTCGCCGCTGACAATATGCTTCTCAAGAGCGCGCAGGCACAGCGCCGTTGTCGGATGCGTCCCGGTTCCGAAGGCCATTCCGGGGTCGAGCTCAATGATTTTCTCATCGGCAGAGGCCGGGGTATATTCTTCCCATGTCGGCTTAATGGTCAGCCGCTCAGAGACGCGCAGCGGCTTGAAGTACTGCTTCCAGGCATGGGCCCAATCATCCTCATCCACTGTCTTCCAAGAGATCTGCGCCAGCCCGGGGTCAATCCCGAATTCCCTCAGCTCTTCCACCCTTGGCGTCACCTCGGACACAACCGCGTCCATGTCCACCGATTCCGCATAATATCCTTTAATGACCGCTTCCCCTTCGGGGATATCATTGAGCGGTTCATCGTATAATTCACCGTAACGTGTATCCCGGACTTTATTCAGCGTCCCGGATTCTTCAATAGAGACTCCGCCCGCTCCGGCTTCAACCAGCAGATTGGAGATCATCTCCTGTGCTTCCTCCGTTGTATGTACCGTCAATTCGTGCCATAGCATGGTAATGAATCCTCCTAAAAGTTTTGCGAGCGTTACTTCTCTTGATTCTGCTTCGAACAAACTTACTTCGGAAGCATAGACTCAGTTTTGGGAGCATAATGTCCCTCGAAGCTTATCTTAGCTAGTATAGCATTTCTTACCCGTTCAGCGCCAAACTGCCGTTCAACTCTCTATAACAGCAGGGGTGCTGCGGCAAAAACAATCCAGCGCATGGTCATCTACCATCCCGGAGGCCTGCATAAAAGCGTAACAAATCGTCGAGCCGATAAACTTCATCCCTTTGCGCTTCAGCGCCTTACTCATCTGATCAGACTGGGGAGTGGTCGCAGGGACCTCCGCTCTGTTCTTCCAGTGGTTCACAACCGGCGTCCCGCCGACGAAGCTCCACAGATAACCGGCAAAGCCTCCCTCTTCCTCGCGGCAGATCTGCTGGTACACCTGTGCATTGGTAATCACTCCCTTAATCTTCAGACGGTTGCGCACAATCCCCACATTTTGCATCAGCTCTTCGACTTTGTCCTCCCCATACAGCACAATCTTCTCCGGATCAAATCCGTCAAAAGCCTCGCGGAAGCCCTCCCGCTTCTTCAGCACCGTATACCAGCTTAGCCCGGCCTGCATCCCCTCCAGCATCAGCAGCTCGAACAACTTCAAGTCATCTGTCAGCGGCTTGCCCCACTCCTCATCATGATAAGCTATATATACCGGGTCTGTATTCACCCAGTCACAACGGGTTAGTTCCACAGTCTATCTCTCCTTTGTCTTATGTTATTGGCCACTCTTCATAGCCATATCTTCTAACTGTATACGAAAAAAAGAGAAGAACACAAGGTTCTTCCCGTTAAAATAATGTCACTATTGTCCTTGCAGCTTCACACGTGTCTCCTTGTCCGGCTCATTGGTAGAGTAGAAGAACATGTATATTGAAGCCTCTGTTCCTTTGAAATCCTTATACACATCAATGCTGCGGTTGTTTCCGTCTCCACGGAAGCCTACGGTCACTATTTTACCCAAGATTCGATCTTTACCGGTGCCGATATGTGTCTGATTCACACCGCCAAAATGGGGATCATCGCTCTTCATCTCTACATAGAGATCCGCACCCTGCATATAGTACGTCCACTGCACCGGATAACCGCCGGTTTGCCGGATTAACGTCTGCTTCTCGCTGGAGATGTTGTTTAATTCCAGTGGCTTCTTGTCATCCTCATGCCGGGTAACCTTATAATTACCTACAAGTGTCATTGGCGTTGTCTTTGTAATCTCAAGATTTACCGGCCGTTCGAAGCGCAGCGTCCTCAGATCCTTGTCCTCCGATGTCGAATACCACAATCCGCCTTCCAGCTTCTGTCCGCCCACCTCAAGAGTATAATTCACATAAGGCAGCTCAGCGAATTTGGCTTTAGTCCGGATGGACACACGGATTTGTGTAGGTGTTACTACCATTTGCTCAATCCGGTTACTGGCGTCTTCCGCTTCCAGCGGCAGATCCAGTGCCGTCTTCATCGTGGCGCCGGCCATTTTCTGCTTGCTCAGCTCGAAATCAAACGTCCAGGGGCCATCAATATTGCGTTCAAGCTTGGTGTAGCTGAGTTTATACGTTGTGTCAGCCTTGGGCACATCACCCGGCTTGTAGTACTGAAGCGAGGTGTATTCCCCGTTATCTCCGGGCTTGCCCATTGCTCCTGCCTGAGAGTTCTTGACAGGCTCTCCATCTCTGTATGCTATGATTTGCGGGTATGCCAAGCTCTTAGCTTCCTGATTATTAAAGACTGCTGCCGTGGACAGCATTAGCTGTTCATTACCTTCCTTAAAAGACTGAACACTGAACGACTCTAGTCCATCCCTGTTCACCGGAAAGCTCTGCCGCTCCGGTGAGTCGGTATCCAGCTTCAAGTCTACCTCCTGCTGGGAGTAGGACTGAATCCCTGTTGCGCTCAGGCTTACCTTGACCGTCTCCTGGCCCGGACTCCAGTTCGTCTCGAAATAACCGTTATACCGCTTGTTTTTCTCGTCCCACTGCTGGTAGTAGTATTCATTGTCATCGCCGTTCCCTTTGGCATCCTTAAGGGACATTCCATTCACATTCCACATTCCGTTGCCCTTGTCTCCCCCAACATCCAGACTATACAGAATTACCGTCCGGTTCTCATCGGAGAGCGCCGTATGTAGCGTCAGGGTGACTCCATCCTTCGTGATCGTCTGTCCGAGCGGCTGACCCAGATTCTGTGCCAGCGCCGCCTGTACACCGCTTCTATGGTTCAGCAGATTCCCCCAGTCAACTTGCACAGCGGCATACACAGGAACAGCCATCAGCACTACGCTGAATGAGGCTGCGACAGTGATCTTACGCCAGTTACGGTGACGGACCGGACTATTTGTTCCCGCACGGCTGCTGCCCTTGGAGGAAGTATATCCAGCCTGCTCCATACGGCCCCACATCTGCTCGAAATCAGGATAGTTCAGCTCCTGATCCTCATTTAAGCGACGCTTTAACTGCGCTTCGGTTCTGTCCATATTCATCGTCCTCCTTCGTTATGGGCTGAACGCCCGCTTCTTCCAGAATCCTCTTCATCATACGCAGCCCCTTGTGCTGTCTGGACTTCACGGTCCCCAGCGGGATATCCAGCATCCGGCGGATTTCCTCCAGACTGAAATCATGCATATACCTCAGGGTCAGCACCGCCCTGATCTTCGCCGGGAGCAGGGACATGTATCCCGCCCATTCCAGCTTCGTTTCCTTCTGCTCCACCAGCTTATCTATCAGCGGCTGCGGATTCTCCTTGAACATATGGAGATGCGCCTTCAGCTTCTGCTGCAGGCTGCTCCTGCGCTTCAGATGATTCAAGCAAGTGTTGACGGTGATTTTCATAATCCAGGCCTTCAGATATTCAATGCCCTCCCACTCGCTGCGGAAGAGAGTGATGAATACCTCCTGACACAGATCCTCAGCATCGGCAGCATCATGCACCATATAGTAGCAGGTGCGATACACCTCCTTGCTGTAGGTCTGGAATAATTCTTTGTTGTCCACTTGAGCGTGCCCTCCTTTCTTGTTTGGATACCTTTATAACAACCCCGGGCTTCAAAAGGTTCATTTTCTGCTTCCCCCATCTGCAGGAAATTCAAAAAAAGCAGCATGTCCGCCCAAAGTTCATGGGTTCCATGTTGCTTTCAGAATGTTATGGAATCAATCAGAGTAACCCTTCAGTCCGGCAGACCTCAGATAATGCTCATCACTTCACGTGCCTGATCGTCCAGTTCCTGCGCTGAGCTTGCAATCAGCGTGAATTCATCCAGCGCCACTTGAATCTGCTGCTGGCTGAGCTGCACATTATCCTGCACCTGGTTCAGGCCCGTGGATATTCTGCCTACCTCTTCCGTTATGGCCTGGACACTGTCCCGCACTTCGGTAATCTGATCCTGCACCATTGCGGACAGCTTTCTTACTTCTTTAGCCACCACATCGAATCCCCGGCCGAATTCTCCGGCATGTGCAGCCTCAATCGCTGCATTCAGGGCAAGCAGATGGGTCTGGGACGCAATATCACGGATTGTCTGCACTACACCGCGGATCGCTGCCGCCTGCTTTTGCAGATTCACCAGTGTTTCGGTATTCTCACTCGACACCTCAGCAATCCTGTCAATACTCAGCAGCAGCTCCTGGCTCCGCTCAATTCCTTTATCCGCACGCTGATTGAGGCTATCCGCCATCCCCTGCATCCGCTCCACGACATGGCTCATATTATTCTGTCTCTCCGTGATATTGGTGGCCACCTTGGACACGCCAATGACATGGGTCTCTGTCTCATCAAACACCGGCATATATGTAGCTTCCAGCCAGACCGAATTCCCCTCTGCGTCCATCCGTTCAATTTTGTCCTGGAAGCTCCGGCCAGCCATTAGATTCTGCCAGAACAACTCGTAATCCGGACTGTTCACGAATGAGGGGAAGCATAGCTGCCTATGCTGCATGCCGTACATATCCTCCACTTTATATTTCACTGACCGGGCAAAAATCTCATTGACATAGGCGACACGGCGATCCAAATCGAACCGGATCATAGCAAGATTCTTTTCCAAAGCTTTGACAACCAGTTGGTCTGTAACTGTCTGGTCTGCTAGATTTTCCATGTTGACTGCTCCCTATACATCTCAATTTTTAACTGATATACGAACGGTATTCTCTTATTTCTATATACTCCTATTAACGGCTGTTCGGGCTTTTAAAATGATATGATTTTCTTAATTCCCTATCTTAATCCCCCATACGCTGTCCTTCCGGTATGCAGCTGCTTCCTGCAGCTCTGGAAGTCTCGTATCCTGCGGATAATGCCGCTCCAAATACTGGACGAAGACCTGGCGCAGGCCGATCTCCTTGTCCAGCTTGTTGAATTCATTGGGGTGCTTTTCCATTTCAGCGATGGAAGCTTCCCAGCCTACCAGATCTCCCGCCTCCGACTGCTCTGAGCGGACCTTCTCTGCAAGCCTTCTTAGCTCCCGGTAAGCTTGTTTTACTTTGGAGGAATAGACCTGTTTCTGGTTCAGAAAGGTTAACAACGCCACCAGCAGCGCCAGTCCCACCCACATAATCACTGTATTCACTTATGTATCCTCCCGGCTTCGCATATCTCTCCATTATACACGCCACAACACAAAAATACCCCACTTGCGCAGGGTATCCACAGCAACAATTCGACTGCTCATCTTTTCTTGACTTCACCGAATTATTCCTTCTTCATGATCTCTTCCAGCTGCCGCTTGTCAGCTTCCCGGGAACGGTCCATGGCCTCTATATCTTCCTGATCTGCTTCAGCTGCTGAGAATTCAACATCCTCGGCCTTCGCCTCATAGAGCATTTTCATTTTTTCGGTTTTGGAAAAGATTTTCGAGTTCTCTCTGTCCATAGCTTTCCATCAAGCCTCCAATGTATTTATCTGATTGTCTAAGCTTCAAATCATTCCGCCAGCTTCCTCAATGAGCGACATCGCCTGACCATGGACAGCCGCATCTACAATAACTGTCAGCAGAATATTTCTGCCTGTCGGTCCGCCATCCCCGCCGTGACTCATCCCGCTCCCGCTCGTATGCGCCGCAGCTAAGATGCCCGTATGGTCACTAACCGCCGTCATCGAATCCATGCCCGCCAGATTGCCGGTAACCGGATTCACTCCCGGCTCCTGCCCGCTCCCCCCAAACCTGCTGAACCGGTCAATGGAAATTTCCTCTGCACGCAGGGCCTGGAGCTTACGGGAGACCCCTTCCGCTTCTTCCGGAGTCTTGAAGTAGGCCAGTATACTTTTTTCAGACATGGGAATTCCCCGCTTTCTGCCTGGTATTCATTCGTTCAGGCTTACTTGGGTATTTTGGATTTTTGGACAGGAATTTATACATTTAGGGTTGGCTGCGACTCCAGAGAATATTCGGACTTCCACCCGCTGGTGTCTACAGATTTCAGGATTCTGAAGCTACACTTCTAATATTACAGCTCTATTTTTCTCTCAGCATACATGTCAGTATTTATGACGAAAATTGTTTTTTTGTCTGTTATTTTGTATTTTTTTGTCTTTAAAGATTCCTGTAGTAGTTTTAAAAGTCTGTTTGTGTCACATAACATTCCACAATAAATGAAAACATTCTCAAATCTCTATAAATTTTGTGTGGATTTTACAAATAACCAGTGGTAAAATCTTCTTAATATTTTTCCTAGTAATCTTGACGGAAATAAACCGGATTAATAGAAAAGGAGAATCCGCCTACTGTCTGAAGCAGGAGAGATGTAAGCCAGAACCAACATCATATTGTGGAGGGGATTACATTTGGAGTGGACAAAATTACCTCGTAAGCTATCATTACTAACTTTATCATTAGGTGTGGCTGCAAGTATGATTCCGGGCGCGGCATTCGCCGCCAGCAGCTTGAAGACACCCGTATCAGGCAATCATCTTCCAGCCTTAATTCCAGCGAATCAGCCTTATATTTCTCCACAGATTAACACCAAATCTTCAAATCTTGTCCGGGTTATCGTTCAACTCAGCGGTCAGCCTGCCGCCGTCGGCAAATATGCTGCCAGACAAGGAATTACAGCACTCGCCAATACTGCGACTGAAGCTGCGGTGAACAGCCAACAGGAAGAAGTACTTGATAAGGCTGAAGCCAAGAAGATTGACCTCACTGTCAATTACAAGTACGACACGATTCTGAACGGCTTTGAAGTCACCGTTCCGGCTGACCGAATCCCAGAGCTGGCGAAGATCTCCGGCGTGTCTTCCATTTATCCGAACAGCACCTGGTATGCGCTCCCTGATCAGACAGTGACCGAAGTGACTTACAGAAACGATAATGCTCCCCTGAAGCAGATTCATGCAGACTGGGCGGCAGACCAAGGGATTAACGGAGCCGGACTGAAAGTCGGTGTGATTGACACCGGTGTTGACTACACGCACCCGGATATTGCCCCGGCTTATAAAGGCGGTTATGACTCCTTCTACCAAGACAATGATCCCTATGAAGAAGTTCCGCTTACTCCGGAAGAAGATACCGAATATGGCGTAGGCTATGCGGGTACTTCTCACGGTACACATGTATCGGGAACCATCATTGGTCAGTATGCAGCAACAGGCGATGTAGCACAAAAGGGCGTGGCTCCGGGAGCTGACCTGTATGTCTACAAAGTATTGGGGCGCAATCTTGAGAAACCGGACACTTCCTCCGGATCTTCCGCTCAAGTCATTGACGGAATTGAACGTGCGGTGAAGGACGGCATGGATGTCATCAACCTGTCGCTCGGCTCCGATTCCGAGAAGGATGTGAATTCCCCTGACTCCATCGCGATTAATAACGCTGTACTCTCTGGAGTGACTGCTGTAATTGCTAATGGGAATAACGGAAAAAATGGTTTCTTCTCCATGGGTTCCCCGGCAGCCTCCCAGCTCGGAATCTCGGTGGGTGCTGTAAACAGCCCTATCAATGCCTTCTCGGGTCAATTCCGGGCAGAAATCCCGAATTCAGTCACTTCGGTGACTTATGACACTTATCAACCGTTCCATATTATGGCCTACGAGTTAGGTAAATCTGATTTTGCTACCATTTTTGGCACAGGTCCTGTCAAGGTCGCCTATGCTAAACTAGGAAAACCTGAGGATTACCCTGCTGGCGATCTTAGTGATACCATAGTTCTGGTGTCGCGTGGTGATCTGAGCTTTGATGTCAAGATTGCCAATGCCAAAGCCCGTAATGTAAAAGCACTTGCCATATTCAATGGTAATGCAAAAGAGATTGACGGCAAGATTGTTCCAGATCTTAGTGATAACATCAAAGACCGGAATGGTTTCATGGGCTACAATTTCGGTGATGGATATCAAAATGTTCCGACCCTTGATATTCAAGGTACGTTCGGACGTCAATTGGCACGAGTCATCGATGCCACCGAAGAAAAAACTGCCACCTTTACTTTTGCCACAGATTACCCGGTGGAACTGACTGCAGGTGATGAAATGACTAATTTTTCCTCATTAGGTCCGAACTTCGACGGCAATCTAAGCATCAAGCCGGACATCGTTGCTCCTGGTGATGGAGTGCTGTCCACCTTCCCTGCTTATGGAAAATACCATTCTGAAGCAGATTATTCCAAAGCCTATCAGCGCAACAGCGGTACAAGCATGGCAACTCCGCATGTAGCGGGCTTGGCACTGTTAATCAAACAGAAGCATAAGGACTATACGCCATTCGATATTCGTGCCGCCCTGGCAAACACTGCAGATCCTGTCCTCTACAACGGTGAACCCGAAGATTTCTATCTTCAAGGTCCTGGACGAGCTAATGTAGAAAATGCCATCAACACTCCGGCACTGCTGCAAGCGATTGAGCCGATCTCCATTCTGGACAAAAACTTTGTCCCGCAGAATGTGATTAACTACAATCCATCCACAAGCTTCGGCATTCTGCTGCCTGGCTCTGAAGCAACCAAAGTGCTACAGTTGAAGAATATGAGCGATAGCCCGCTCACCTATTCAGCTTCCGTAGAATGGAACACTGGTGATTCCAAGCATGTCTCTGTTACATTGGATAATTCATCGATAACAGCCTCAGCGAAGAGTGCCTCCACATTCAACCTGAAGGTTAACGTCGCTGCGGATACTGTGCCACAATCGCTGCAAGGCAATATCGTACTGAAGGCAGATGGTCAACCAAATCTTCCTACTCTGCACTTGCCGTTTGCTATCAGTGTAGATAAGACAACAGAACAGCCAAGTTGGGGTACTGGCATTCAAGAAGCTACACTGAGCCAACCAATCGTCTACACTAATTCTGGTGCGGTTCTGAACTACAAGCTGAAAGCAACAGATATTAATTACTATGAAGTGAATCTGATTGGCCTTGATGATGTCAAGAAGGGGTCTTATCAGGTATCCACTACAGATTCGCCGGATAAGTTCTTTGAACCTGGGAACTATAGCACGGTTATATCATCTACCTATCATCCATATGACCACAACGGCGACCCTATTCTGGATGCCAATGGCAATCCTGCCGTAGCCAGTCTGAGCGATGGGGTCTACAAGCTTGAAATACTCGGCGTTAAAGCCAAAGATAATTCCAAACCGATCAAGATTGACTATAACAAAGACACATACTACAGCACCTACACCTCTTTCCGCTTTATCACTGTCTCCGACAGTGGCAGTAGCGGCGGTGGTGGCGGTGGGGGTGGCGGCACAGTAGTAACGCCGACTCCTGTGGTAGTGTCTGGCGCGGTGAAATCCCTTGTTGAAGAAGGGGTTCAACAGGTAACGGTAACACCTCTAACTGCATCGAAGGATGGTGTAACGACAGTAACCGTCAGTGACAGCGATCTGAAGGCCGCTCTGGCTAAAGCCGCTGCTGCCAAGACAGCCGTTGTCATCTCTGTCAGCAGTATCGCTGATAAGTCTGCTGAACTGAGCCTGACCGCAGAGCAGTTGAAATTACTCGCAGGCATGCCAGCAGGCAGCACCGTTATTGTAAATATTGCCGGATCTGCTGTATCCCTGCCGGTATCCTTGCTTGCTGCTTCCCCTGCAGGCCAGAGCTTGAAGCTAGTAATCAAGCAAGAGCCGGATGCAGCCAGCAAGCTGATTGCAGGTATTCCGGGTGCCAAGGTCATCGGAATCCCGGTATCCTATGAAGCTTCATGGACTACAGCTACAGGCAGCACTTACTTGAACGTTCCAACCAACGTATTCATCAAGCGCACCTTTACTGTACCTGGCAAGATTGAATCGAAGACCGCAGGTGTACTGTTTGAGAAAGATGGACTGGTGACCCCGGTTGCTTCTGTCTTCACACCACAGGCAGACGGAACAACCCTTGTGACAGTAAGCCGTCCAGGCTTCTCCGTGTATGCAGCAGTCAGCAAACCGGCAGCAGCCTTCACTGACATCGCTAACTCCAAATCAGCTGTTGCCATCCAGACGTTGGCCGACAAGCTGATCATCCAGGGAACCTCGGCAACTACTTTTGCGCCGCAGAGCAACCTGACCCGTGCTGAGTTCACAGCACTCTTGACCCGTGCACTGGGCCTTCGTACCGATACCAGCGTAACCTTCTCCGATGTGAAATCAACGGACTGGTACGCTAAGGATGTCGCCGCAGCCTCCAAGGCCGGTCTGATTCTGGGCATCGGCAATGGCAAGTTTGCACCTACGCAAAAAGTAACCCGTCAGGAACTCGCTGTCATTCTGGACAGAGCGGTGAAACTGACAGGCACTGAACTGAAGGCTGTTGCTAATCCTTCGTTCACAACTTACTCCGACAGTGCTAAGGTAGCCCCTTATGCCAAGGACAGTCTGCAAGCTCTGACCAAAGCCGGTATCTTCGCCAGCGAATCGGGCATTGCCTTCAATCCGGTCGCTCCGGCAACCCGTGAGACAGCAGCCGCTGCACTCTATGAATTGCTGAGCAAGAGCGGATTGATCGAGTAGTAGAAGAAACATAAAAGGCTGTCCCATAGTCATGGAATATATGACTACTTGGGACAGCCTTTTGTTTGTTCATACAAGATTAATCTTAACACTGGAAGGTGCTGTGCCCCCATTCGGTTCACCGTTTGGCACTGATTGCATTTCATACAATAGATTTTGCTTTAATTCGTCCTAAAACTTTATCTATTGTATTTCATACATTTGATTTCCGGATAGGTGCTCCAAAACACCTTTTTCACAAAATTCAATTGTACAAAGTGCCATAGATTCTATTTTTCGGCCGATTTTCAAGTCATCTACTGTACAAAGTACAATCAAACAGGCTGGGACTCCCCTCCTTTCCTATACGATTCCCTATATCTCCGCCACATCTACAAGAAGCGCCCCGCCTCCATCACTGGAG